>CBDUCB010000001.1:0-74151 GCA_965365545.1 uncultured Roseobacter sp.
CAGAAAGTCGCCGGTTTTCTGCGTCACGGCAGTGGATCCGCCGCGCAGTTCGACCACCAGGGTAACTGCAAGCCCCACGACAGCAGCTGTCAGGACAACCCAGTCTACCGTTACCGCGCCATCTTCGTTTTTAAATACCTGTCTGAACAGTCTTACCATACACCACACTCTTTGCTTAAATATGTGTAACAGGCCGGCAGAATATGACCGGCTCAATGGAAAAGGGGGGCCGGTTCCGGATGCGGAACCGGGCCCCCCCGATTTTCTGAGACTTCAGGTCCCGGAAGTATCAGGTCCCGGGAGTTGTCAGGCCGGTGTTGTCGTTGCCAGCGGCGTTCGCCGGGTCAACACCTTCCATGAAGGTACCTGTGGATTCTGTCAGAGCAGTCGCACCATCTTCGATCGACTGGTAAGCAGCAATCGCCAGGCCAACAACAGCAGCTGTCAGAACAACCCAGTCAACTGTAACCGCACCATCTTCGTCGTTGCGGAAGTTTTCGATAAATTTCATCATAGTATGTCCCTCCAAAGGATCATTGAGATTTCACTTTTTAACCTTGCCGTCCTCGTGACCGTTACTCTCATGTGGTCTGTCCGACTTGGTATGCCGCTATATAGACGCTGGATTGGGGCATGAATTTGACCGCAAATGTGACTTTTGCAGACTGCCGGCGAAAATATCCGGAAAAATTTTCAAATCATTGTTTTTACAATAAAATAACCTTTATTCCGGGGGTGCCGGACGCAGTAAGGGGGCGGATTGTGGCGAAATCGCCGTCTTCAGGTGCCGGTTTAACTGGTCTGCGGGCTGTTTCTCTGCGAGACTGACGCCAATAAAGCGTGAAAAAATCAACGCCGGGCGGTACATATGCGAAATATTCTGGCTTCAGGGCTCTGTGCGCTTTTGTTCACAGCAGCCCCGGCACTGGCGGAGAGTCCGCCACCCTTCCCTGAATTCAAATCGAAACGGATCGGAGTGCCCCAGGCGGGCGCAAAACGCATCAACGTGCAGATCGACCCGAATGATCAGTTCTTTGACCGGCCTGCTCCGCGCGCGGGGCGCACCAACCCCGAGCCTGTGCCCGAAGGCGCTTTGCCGCCCGCACCTGCCGGGCCGGTGGTCGGTGCCTATGGCTGGTTCTGGGACCGTGTCTCGCCGAGTATGCTGGCCGCGGGCCCGGGGCGGCTGCAATCGGCGATGAATATCATCTCCGGGATCGGGCGCGTCCCGCAACCCCGTTTGCAGCATCTGCAGAGCATCGCGCGCAGCAACGGGCGTGAGATCCTGAAATCCACGATCGGCACCCGGGTGTCACCGGCACTGGTGCTGGCGGTGATTTCAGTTGAATCGGCGGGCAGAAGCGACGCTGTCAGCCACGCCGGCGCGCAGGGTCTGATGCAACTGATGCCCGCAACTGCCGCCCGCTTCGGCGTCAAGGACAGCCAGTCGCCCTCCGAGAACATCTCTGGCGGCGTGAAATACCTCGACTGGCTCATGGGCGAGTTCGACGGCGACCCCATCCTGGTGCTGGCCGGATATAACGCGGGCGAGGGGGCCGTGCGCAAACACGAAGGCGTGCCGCCCTATGCCGAGACGCGCGATTACGTGCCCAAGGTACTGGCGGCCTTTCAGGTCGCGCGGGGGCTGTGTCTCACGCCGCCTGAGCTTGTCACTGACGGATGTGTTTTCGCCGGGCTGAACTGAACTGTCTCAGACCTTGAAAGCATCTGCCCAGTCGGGATGTTTGCGTCGCTGTGCGTTCACGAAGGGACACAGCGGCACAATCCTGAACCCTTCGGCGCGCGCGTCCGCCACCAGCCGGGTGACCAGGGCCAGTCCGGCACCGGTACCGCGCAGCGCATCCGGGACGCCGGTGTGATCGGCAATGACAGCCTCTGGCGACAGAACCGAGTAGGTCAGATCGGCCTCATGCCCGTTCAGGATCAGGACGTATCGCCCTTTGCTGCCGTTCTGCTCTCGGGTGATTTCAAAATCAGACAATGGTGGCTTCGGTGGCGGCACGCAGCTCGTCTTCGGTGACGCCATCGGCGCACTCAACAATCTTCAGGCCGCCCTCGACCACATCCAGGACACCCAGATTGGTGATGATGCGGTCAACCACGCCGGTACCTGTAAGCGGCAGGGTGCATTCGCGCAGCACCTTGCTGTCGCCGTGTTTGTTGGTGTGATCCATGACCACAACGACCCGGCCGACACCGGCTACAAGGTCCATTGCACCGCCCATACCCTTGACGAGCTTGCCCGGGATCATCCAGTTGGCAAGATCGCCGTTCTCGGCCACTTCCATGGCGCCGAGGATCGCCATCGCAATCTTACCGCCCCGGATCATGCCAAAGCTGGTGGCGCTGTCGAAATAGGAGGTTTGCGGCAGCTCGGTGATCGTTTGCTTGCCGGCATTTATGAGATCAGGGTCTTCAGTGCCTTCGACGGGGAAGGGGCCCATGCCCAGCATCCCGTTTTCCGATTGCAGCGTCACTTCGATGCCGTCCGGGATATAGTTGCTCACCAGCGTGGGAATGCCGATGCCGAGATTCACATACCAGCCATCTTCAAGCTCGCGGGCGGCGCGGGCCGCCATCTGATTACGATCCCAGGGCATGAGGTTCCTATCCTGACAGGGACGCGCCGGCCGGCACGTCTATTGTGATAAAGCTGCCCGCCGCACCACGCCCGAGGTGCAGCGTGCCCTCCAGCCCTTCAATGAGGCCGTTAATGATGCGGCCACCGACGGTTTTGTCCGAGGGCCATTGCATATCCCGCGGAATACCGGTGCCGTCATCCGAGACGATCAGACGCAGACCACCAGCACTCAGCTGTGACATACGGAATTCCACCAGACCGTTATCGAGCCGGTCAAAAGCGTGCTGAAACGCGTTCGTCAGCAATTCTGAGGCAACCAGCCCCACGCGGGTGGCCACTTCGATCGGCACCTCTGCAGGTTCGATCTGGATGCTCATGCGCACGCCCGAGCGGCCTTCGATGTGGCAGATTGCGCAGGCGAGCCGCGACATGTAGCTGCCCATCGGAATAGTACCCCGGTTAGACTGGTCTTCCGAGAGCTTCATCTCTTCATACAGGAGCTGCAGGGTTTCGATCCGTCGGCTCAGGGCGGCGAAGTCATCAGGCACCGAGGTCGCTGCTGACTGCTGCCGGATCATCGAGATGATCATCGACAGATCGGTGTGCACGCGGTTCTGGACTTCCATGAGCTGTTCGTTGACCTTATCAGCCCCGGGCGCGCGCTCGCCCTTGTTCAGGATTTTCTGGATGCCCATGAAGTACTGCACGCGGCCCTTTGAATCCATGATCGGCGACACCACCAGCCGGTTCATAAAGGGCTCGCCGTTCGAGCGGTAATTCAGGATATCAACTGCCACTGTCTCGTCGGCTTCGATATGCTTGCGCAGCGCATCGACAGCGGCCTTCTCAGTGCTCTCGCCCTGGAGAAACCGGCAGTTGCGCCCGATGATCGCACTGCGCGGATAGCCGGTCGTCCGGGTAAACGCCTGGTTGACGTACACAATCGGGTTGTCTTCGAGATGCGGGTTGGTGAGAACCATCGACACTTCAGCACGCGCAAAGCCGTCAAAGGCCCGGTCATCGAAAAAGAGCTCTTCTTCGCTGACGAGGTCGCTGTCGGCTGAGGTGTGATATGTATCTGCCATCTGGTGATCCGGCCTCAGGCGGCCCGTGTTGTGCGCTGCTCAATGCGCTTTTCATGTGTGCCTTGAATCAGCCGGTGCACATAGATGCCCGGCAGGTGAATATTGTCTGCATCAAGACTGCCGGTTGGCACAATTTCTTCAACCTCGACCACACAGACCTTGCCGCACATCGCGGCAGGCGGGTTGAAATTGCGCGCGGTCTTGCGAAAGATGAGGTTGCCCGTCGGGTCGGCTTTCCAGGCTTTGACAATGCTGAGATCGGCAAAGATACCGCGCTCAAGGATATAGGTCTCGCCGTCGAAATCTTTGTGCTCTTTACCCTCTGCGATCACAGTGCCAACACCGGTTTTCGTATAAAAGCCGGGGATGCCGCAGCCTGCCGCACGCATACGTTCGGCAAGTGTGCCCTGCGGGTTAAACTCAAGCTCAAGCTCACCGGACAGATACTGGCGCATGAATTCTGCGTTCTCTCCCACATAGGAGCTTATCATCTTTTTTACCTGTCGCGTCTGCAGCAGAATGCCGATGCCGAAATCATCCACGCCGGCGTTGTTGGACGCAAAGGTAAGGTCTTTGGTGCCGGCATCACGGATTGCCGCGAGCAGCAGTTCAGGGATGCCGCACAGGCCGAACCCGCCGGCGGCAATTGTCATACCGTCGTGCAGAACGCCATCAAGCGCCTCGGCGGCTGATCCGTAGACTTTCTTCATTGTGCATCCCCAAAAACCGGTGGCTCGCCGGACTTTGCATCGCGTTGCCCGGGCTGTCAATCATGGCTGACAGCTTCCTCGTGTTCCATAGCATACCGTATCGCAGCCCGGGTCTGTGCGCAAAGGGTTTGCGGAAAGAGGACCGCAAACCGCGGCAGGTTCAGCTGCTTTTTGCTGTTTTCTTCGCTGCCGTTTTCTTGCGCGGTGCAGCTTTCTTTTTGCGGGTGCCCTTCTTTGCTGCCTTCTCTTCGATCAGCGCCACGGCGGCCTCGATGCTCAGATCGTCAGGCGCTGTTTCTTTGGGGATCGTCGCGTTGATTTTGTCCCACTTCACATAGGGTCCGTATTTGCCTTCCATGATGGAAATCTGGCCACCCTCACCGGGATGCTCGCCAAGATCGCGCAGGGTCTTTGCCGCCGCACCGCGTCCGCCCCGGCTCGCGACCTTTTCAGCCAGCAGTTGCACCGCACGGTTCATACCCACGGTAAAGACTTCGTCGATGCTCTCCAGGTTGGCGTTCGTGCCGCCGCGTTCGGAGGTCGATGCTGCATGCTTAAGGTAGGGCCCGTAACGCCCGATGTTCGACCAGACCGGCACGCCGTCTTCGGGGTGGGGGCCGATCTCGCGGGGCAGTGACAATAGTTTAAGCGCCTGCGGCAAATCGACGTCTTCGGGGGGCCAGTCTTTGGGGATCGACTGACGTGGCGGTTTCTTATTTTCTTCGGTGACTTCGCCGCGCTGCACATAGGGGCCAAAGCGGCCCTTGAAGGCATAAATCTTATCGCCGGCGTCCTCGCCCAGCAGTTTGCCCTCGGGCGGGATGCCGCTGTCGTCTTCCTCGCCCGGCGGGCCGAACGCACGGGTGTAGCGGCACTCGGGATAATTCGAGCAGCCGATGAACGCCCCGCCAGAACGCGCCGTGCGCATGCTCAGCCGGCCCGCGCCGCAGTTGGGACAAAGCCGCGGGTCGCTGCCGTCTTCGTTTGGCGGAAAGAGATGCGGTTCCAGCACTTCGTTGATCTTTTCCAGCACTTCCGTGATGCGCAGATCGGCTGTTTCGGCAATGGCGGCAGAGAAATCCCGCCAGAAGCGGCGCAGCACTTCTTTATAATCGGCATCCCCTGCGCTCACATTGTCGAGCTGATCTTCAAGATCTGCGGTGAAATCATATCCCACATAGCGGCGGAAATAGTTCTCCAGAAAGGCCGTCACCAGACGTCCCTTATCCTCGGGGATCAGGCGGTTTTTGTCTTTGCGTACATATTCGCGGTCCTGGATCGTCGTGACAATCGACGCATAGGTCGAGGGGCGCCCGATGCCAAGCTCTTCCATGCGCTTGACCAGCGTGGCTTCAGTATATCGCGGTGGGGGCTGGGTGAAATGCTGCTCGGGCGTGATGGAGCGTTTCTCCATCGCATCGCCCTGATCAATCTGCGGCAGGCGCTTGTCATCATCATCAGTGACAACATCATCGCGTCCTTCTTCATAGACGCGCAGGAAGCCGTCAAAGAGCACAACCTGGCCTGTCGCGCGCAGTTCAACCTGACCGTCAGCGCTGGCCACATCTACCGTGGTGCGCTCCATGCGGGCGGCTTCCATCTGGCAGGCCAGGGTGCGTTTCCAGATCAGGTCGTAGAGTTTGCGCTGATCCGCGTCGGAGGTTTTCAGATCCTCCGGTTTGGTCAGCATCTCCGTAGGACGCACACATTCATGCGCTTCCTGGGCGTTCTTGGCTTTGTTTTTGTAGATGCGCGGTTTATCCGGCACATATTCACCACCATAGAGGGTTTTGATCGCATCTCGCGCCGCCGTGACCGCTTCGGGGGCCATGTCGATGCCGTCGGTCCGCATATACGTGATGTAGCCGGCCTCATAGAGCCGCTGCGCTGTGCTCATGGTCTGGCGCGCGCCCATGCCGAACTTGCGACTGGCTTCCTGTTGCAGCGTGGAGGTCATGAAAGGGGCGGCGGGGTTACGGTTGGCTGGCTTTGCCTCGACCGATTTCACTTTGAGGTCACGCGAAGTGATCGCCTGAACGGCCATCTCCGCCTGAGTCTGATCTGCAATGTCGAAGCGTTCAAGCTTCTTGCCGGCCAGAACGGTCAGACGCGCCTCGAAATCCTGTCCGCGCGGCGTGCCGAGCATTGCTTTGACTGACCAGTACTCGCGGTTCCGGAAAGCTTCGATTTCCATCTCCCGCTCGACAATCAGGCGCAGGGTCACAGACTGCACGCGCCCTGCGGATTTGGCACCGGGCAGTTTGCGCCACAGCACTGGCGAGAGGTTAAAGCCCACCAGGTAATCCAGCGCGCGCCGTGCCAGATAGGCCTCAACAAGAGGCATATCGACCTGGCGGGGGTTGGCCATCGCCTCGGTCACGGCTTTTTTGGTGATCTGGTTAAAGACCACCCGGCTGACCGGGGTGTCCTTCTTGATCGACTTGCGTTTGGTCAGCGCTTCCTGCAGGTGCCAGCTGATCGCTTCGCCTTCGCGGTCGGGGTCGGTGGCGAGAATGAGAGCGTTGTCGTCCTTGAGCGCATCGGCGATGGCTTTAACGTGTTTTTTACTGTCGGATGCGACTTCCCAGAGCATGTCGAACTCGTTTTCCGGATCCACCGAGCCGTCTTTCGGGGGCAGGTCCCGCACATGTCCGTAAGAGGCCAGAACGGTGTAATCCTTACCCAGATAAGAGTTGATCGTTTTTGCTTTGGCTGGGGATTCGACGACGACGACCGGCATAATACAGGGTACCTCTGAGCGAAAATATCTGATGTCTATGGCCACGTCTGAGGTGGGGTGCAAGCGGATTTTGTCAATCGTGCCTCGTGCAGGCTGTGCCTCAGACGCCGTGGCAGAGCGGCACAGGAGTTGGGTTTTGATGGGTAACGCGGCTGACCTGCTGGTGCGAAAATCGTGTTCCCGGAAGGCGTCCGGCGGAACCCTGAGCGCGTCGTTCAGTGCACCGTCGCCCGGTCAGCTTGTGCGCGAAACCAGCCCGCCGGCCTGTCGGATGATCTCGCCTTTCAGTTCAAGTTCGAGCAGTGCAGGTGCCGCATCTGACGAGCGTACTGCGAGATCACGGATAAGCTGGTCTTCAGCCAGCGGCGCCGGGCTCAGCCGGTCGAGGATGCGGCGGTGCAGTTCTGCTGCATGGGCGAGGGCTGCGTTTTTCACCCGGCGTGCGGGCGGGGTCGGTGATGTCTGCCCTGAGGTCACTGCTTTTCTGCCGGGTGCAGCGGTTTCCCGGGGTATGGGCAGAGGCAGGGGCAGCGGATCTGCGTGCGCTGCGATGGGGCCGATCGCTTCGAGAACGTCCCGGGCTGACCGCACAAGGACCGCGCCGTCGCGGATCAGCTGATTGCAGCCTGAAGCGCGCGCATCAAAGGGGCTGCCGGGCACGGCCAGAACTTCGCGACCCTGATCGAGAGCATCACGCGCGGTGATCAGGCTGCCGGATTTTGCAGCAGCTTCCACAACGACCGTTGCCCGGCTCAGCCCGGAGATGATCCGGTTGCGGCCCGGAAAGTGCCGCGCTCTTGGTTGCAGCCCCGGCGGGTGCTCTGACAGACGCAGTCCGCGGTCCGCGATATCACGGGCCAGTCCGGTGTTTTCTGCGGGATAGATGATATCCACGCCGCCGGCCTGAACCGCGATTGTCCCGGTAGGCAGCGCTGCCAGGTGCGCGGCCGTATCGACGCCGCGGGCGAGGCCCGACACAATCACATAGCCCGCCGCACCCAGATCTGCAGCAAGCGAGCGTGCCATTCTGGTGCCGAGCGAGGAGGCGTTCCGCGCGCCGACCAGAGAGATCATAGGCCTCAGAAGCAGTTCAGGATCGCCGATCACCCATAAAAACGGAGGCGCATCGCTGATCTCCTCAAGAGTGGCGGGATAGGCAGGCGTGCCGGACATTACCAGCCTGGCACCGGCCGCGCGGGCGGCGTTGAGTTCGGCCTGCACAACCTCTGGGGGGCAGACTTCATATTTCTCAACGCCGGCGGCGCGCGCCACCTCAGGCAGCGCGGCCAGCGCATTCTGCGCAGTGCCGTGTTCAGTCAGCAGTCGTTTATACGTCGTTATGCCAACCCGGCGGGAGCGCAAGAGACGGAGCCGGGAGAACTGTTCGTCTTCCGGGGTGGGTGGGAGTGGGGGGTGAGTGGAAGAAGGATTGTGATCCTTTTCATCAGTCATCCGCGGCTCCGTCCTTTGCAGAATCAGGTTTAAGCCGTCTTGGTTAACAACGCGTGAAGAAACTCTGCCCCCGGGCCTCGCTATTTATGGGGAGACCGGCGACCTGCTGTAGCCGGGCGGGTCAGGAGGCTGATCCGCCCACCGTCAGACCGCCGATCATCAGCGTGGGCTGGCCCACGCCCACCGGCACCCATTGTCCCGCCTTGCCGCAATTGCCCATGCCCGGATCAAGCGCCATGTCGTTGCCGATGGCGCGGATATGTTTCAGGGCGGTGGAGCCGTCTCCGATCAGAGTCGCACCGCGCACCGGTGCGCCGACTTTGCCATCCTGCACCCGGTAGGCTTCGGTGCAGGAGAACACGAACTTGCCGTTGGTGATATCGACCTGGCCGCCGCCGAAACCGACCGCATAAATGCCGTCCCTGAGGCCGGCGACAATGTCATCGGGAGCCGTGTCGCCCCCCAGCATGTACGTGTTGGTCATCCGCGGCATCGGCGCATGGGCATAGCTCTCGCGCCGCCCGTTTCCGGTGGGGGCGACCCCCATCAGGCGTGCATTCTGGCGGTCCTGCATATAGCCCACAAGTATCCCGTCCTCGATCAGGGTGTTTTTGCCCGAAGGCGTGCCTTCGTCGTCGACAGAGATCGAACCGCGCCGGTCCGGGATCGTGCCGTCATCCAGAACCGTGACCCCGGGGCTGGCAATCTGCTGACCCATCAGTCCGGCGAAAGCCGAAGAGCCTTTGCGGTTAAAATCACCCTCAAGCCCGTGCCCGATTGCCTCATGCAGCAGGATACCGGGCCATCCCGGGCCAAGCACAACATCCATCACACCGGCCGGAGCAGGTACAGCGCCAAGATTGACAACCGCGACCCGCAGGGCCTCGCGCGCTTTCGCCTGCCAGTCCTGCGGCGCCAGCAACCCGTCGAGCCCCACGCGCCCGCCGCCGCCCGCTATACCGGCTTCGCGCCGGCCGTTCTCCTCGACAATCACAGAGACATTCACGCGCGTCATGGGCCGGACATCGCGCACCGACTGCCCGTCCGGACGCAGAATTTCCACCTCTTGCAGGCTGGCGGCAATCGTGGCCGAGACCTGCACAACCCGCGGGTCAAGATCCCGGGCAAAGGCATCGATCTCGCGCAGGGTTTCGACTTTTACCGGAAAGGGGGCTCCGGCAATGGGGTCATCGTCGGTATAAAGCCTTGTATTGGTTGCGACGGGCGCATCCGCCCAGGTGCCGCCGCCGTCGCCCACGGCCAGACGCGCGGTTTCCGCCGCCCTCTTTAACGCGCTTTCGGTTATTTCTGTGGAATGGGCATATCCGGTGACTTCTCCGCGCACAGCGCGCAGGCCGAACCCGGCGCCTGCATCGTAACTCGCGGTTCTGAGCCGCCCGTCGTCAAAGACCAGTGCCTCGGAACGGCGGCGCTCCAGAAACAGCTCTCCGTCATCGGCACCATCAGTGGCCGCGCGCAGAACCTTCAGAGCCGTCTCCCGGTCCAGCGAATCGTCGAAGGGTGAAAAAGGCGCGTCTTTCATGGGGCTGGTCCTTTGCAAAAAGCGGGTAATTTCCGGCTCAGCGTCTGTTTGACGCAAGCTGAAGCCTTTATCTCGTACCCAGAATATGATTGTAAGGATGGCGAATACAACGGGAGGGCTGATGCGCAACTCAGATCCTTCCCCACAATGCGCAACAATGATCCAGCGATCACCAATCAGATCAGGACGACACATGAAAAGAATCACATCCCTCGCAGGCTTTATGGCCGGCCTGACAGCGACCGGTGCTTATGCACAGGACAACCTCGAAATCATCGGGAAACCTGTGGACGGGCTGACCGGGTTTCAGCCCGCTGTTACCGAACTGGCGCGCGATATCCACAATCTGGACTGGATGCTGCTGGTGATCATCACGATCATCTCGCTCTTTGTGACAGCGCTCATTGCCTGGGTCTGCATCCGCTACAATGCAAAGCGCAACCCGGAACCCGCGACTTTTACCCACCACACACCCGTTGAGATTGCCTGGACGGTCATCCCGATTGTCATCCTCGTGTTCATCGGTGCCTATTCGCTGCCGGTTCTGTTCAAACAGCAGGAAATTCCCGAGGGCGACGTCACGATCAAAGTGACCGGATACCAGTGGTACTGGGATTACGAATACGTGGATGAGGGCTTTGAGTTTTCTTCCTACATGATCGGTGCACCGGCGACCGGTGGCAACAATGCCAAATCACCCGAGGTGATTCAGCAGCTTGAAGAGGCCGGGTATTCGGAAGATGAGTTCCTGCTGGCAACCGACACATCTGTCGTTGTGCCTGTTGGCAAAACGATTGTGATGCAGGTCACGGCGGGCGATGTGATCCACTCCTGGACGATCCCGGCCTTTGGTGTGAAGCAGGACGGTGTGCCCGGTCGTCTGGCTGAACTGTGGTTTAAGGCGGAGCAGGAGGGCATTTATTTCGGTCAGTGCTCCGAGCTTTGCGGTCTGAACCATGCTTACATGCCGATCACGGTCAAAGTCGTGTCCGAGGCGGCCTATGCCGAATGGCTGGCCGGCGCGAAAGAGGAATACGCCGGTATCCCGCAGACCCGCGTACTGGCATCCAACTGAAGCGGGCCGGGCTGTGCGTGTCACAGCCCGTCGCGCCATCTGCGCCCGAGGCACATGAATGTCTGATGTAAGCTACAACACACCCACAGGGGAATATGACACGCAGCTCGGCGATTATTTCGCCCTGCTCAAGCCGCGCGTCATGTCGCTGGTGGTGTTCACGGCGCTGGTGGGCCTGATCGCGGCGCCGGTGCCGGTGCATCCGGTCATTGCCTTTGCCTCGATCCTGTTTGTAGCCATCGGGGCAGGCGCTTCTGGTGCGCTCAATATGTGGTGGGACGCGGATATCGACGCCGTCATGCGGCGCACGGCAAAACGCCCGATCCCGTCGGGCCGGGTGCCTGCGGGCGAGGCGCTGAGCCTTGGGCTGGCGCTTTCCGGTCTTTCGGTGATGATGCTGGGGCTTGCGGCAAATCTGCTGTCCGCGGCGCTGCTGGCCTTTACCATCTTCTTCTACGCCGTTGTCTATTCCATGTGGCTGAAACGCGCGACGCCGCAGAACATCGTCATCGGTGGCGCGGCAGGTGCGGTCCCGCCGGTCATCGGCTGGGTGATCGCAACGGGAAGCTTTTCGGTCGAGGCCTGGCTGATGTTTGCGCTGATCTTCATGTGGACGCCGCCGCACTTCTGGGCGCTGGCGCTCTTTATGAAGTCTGATTATGACGACGCGGATGTGCCGATGCTGACCGTGACCCACGGGCGCAAAGTGACTCGCGCACATATTATTGCCTATACAGTGCTGCTGGCCGTTCTGGCCGTTGGTACGGGCTTTACCGCCATCGGCGGGCCGCTTTATCTGGCGACGGCCGTGGTGCTGAACACGCTTTTTCTGAAAGGTGCTTACGACATCTGGCGCCGGCCGGAGGAGGCCGCGGTCAAAGACGGCTATGTCGTGGAGAAGAAATTCTTCCGCCTGTCGCTCTGGTATCTGTTTGCCCATTTCGGCGCGATCCTGTTTGAGGCGGTACTGCGCCCCTTTGGTCTGGGAGGCTGGTAAACAATGGCACTGCGTCCCGAACACGAGATTCACACACGCCGCCGCGGACGCAACGTTGGCGTCGGTCTGATGCTTGCAGGCTTTGTGGTGCTGGTGCTGGCGCTGACCTTTACCAAGGTCACCAACGGTGCGTTTGAGTTACCCCGTGCAGAGGAGCTCACACAGTAATGGCGCTTTCCGGTCCGGCAAAAACAGTGACGCAGACCGTCAGCCTCGTGCTTGTGATGGGCGCGCTGGCCTGGGCATCAGTGCCGTTCTACGACTGGTTCTGCCGGGTGACGGGTTTCGGGGGTGTTACGGGCGTCTCTGAAGTGGCCCCTGATGATGTGCTCGATCAGACGATCAAAATCCGTTTCGACGGCTCTCTGAACAACCGCATGTCCTGGGAATTCAAACCCGTTGTCCGCGAGATGGAAGTGAAGATCGGCGAAACCGGCCTTGCTTTTTATGAGGCCTATAACCCGACAGATCGCCCCATCGCGGGGTCTGCGAGCTATAACGTCACCCCCTATCAGGCGGGCGGCTTTTTCAACAAGATCCAGTGTTTCTGCTTTGAAGAGCAGGTGCTCGCCCCCGGGGAGCGGGTGCAGATGCCGGTCACCTTCTATGTCGATCCGGAAATCGTCGGTGACCGCGACGGACAGTATATACACACCATCACACTGTCCTATACATTCTACGAAATTGATCTGCCTGAAGGTTATGCCGCGGTGGACGATGCCAATACCAACTCAGACACAAGTCTGAACTGACCAGGATAAGGTAAGGGACGCACATATGGCCCATGAAAAGAACCACGACTATCACATTCTGAACCCCTCGATCTGGCCGTTTCTGGGCGCGCTGGCGGGCTTTATCATGCTCTTTGGTGCGGTGCTCTGGATGCAGGATGTCACGCCCTTCATGTTCTGGATCGGCTTTGTGGGCGTGCTTTATGTCATGTTCGCCTGGTGGTCCGAGGTGGTCACCGAAAGCAAGGTGGGCGATCACACGCCCGTCGTCCGGATCGGCCTGCGCTATGGCTTTATCCTCTTCATCATGTCCGAAGTGATGTTCTTCGCGGCCTGGTTCTGGAGCTTTTTCAAACACGCCATCTACCCGATGAACGAATACGTCGGCTCGGAATACATCCCGCCGGAGATCTATCAGGTGGACGCGCTGCACCTGCCGCTGATCAACACGCTGGTGCTGCTGCTGTCGGGATGTGCGGTCACATGGGCGCACCACGCTCTGGTGCATGAGAATAACCGCAAGGACCTGATCTGGGGTCTGGCGATCTCTATTATCCTCGGCGTGCTCTTCACGGCCCTGCAGGCCTATGAGTATTCCTATCTGCTCTATCAGGGATGGGAGTTCGGCGGCGACAAGTTCTTCTCCAACTTCTTCATGGCGACAGGCTTTCACGGCGCGCATGTGATCATCGGGACAATCTTTCTTACGGTCTGTCTGATACGTGCGATGAAAGGGCATTTCACGCCTGAAAAGCACGTCGGTTTCGAGGCAGCGGCCTGGTACTGGCACTTTGTGGATGTGGTCTGGCTCTTCCTCTTCTTCGCCGTTTACATGTGGGGTGTGCCGGGCTGAACCACACGCCTTGCAATCCCGCCCGGGGCACGTAAAAAGCCAACGGCGCGCGCAGCGATGCGCGCGCCTTGTTTTTGGGGAGCGTAGGATAAATGCGACGACTTGCATTCCTGCTGATCTTTGGTCTGGGCGGGGCGGCCCTCCTGACCGGTCTCGGCATCTGGCAGGTGCAGCGTCTTGCGTGGAAAGAGGCGATCATTGATGAGATCGATGCCGCGATCCTCGCCGACCCGGTCGCTTTGCCCGAAACACCTGATCCGGCGCGCGACGCCTACCTTCCGGTGCAGGTAACCGGCACGCTGGGCGCCGGTTACCTGCGGGTGCTGGTCTCGAAAAAACAGGTGGGTGCAGGCTACCGTATCATTCGGCCGATGCTGCATGATACCGGGCCGTTGCTTGTGGATCTCGGCTTTGTTTCCGTGGCTGATGCTGACGGGCTCAGCTTCGAAGAGGGGCCGCCCGTCACCATTACCGGTAATCTGCAGTGGCCGCAGGAGACCGACAGCTTCACCCCGCCACCCGACACCGGTAAAAACATCTGGTTTGCGCGCGACGTCTCCGCCATGGCGGATGCCCTGAACACACGGCCCGTCCTGGTCGTAAGACGTGACGTGCCGTTTCCGGACAGCCCGCTGACGGCAATGCCGGTGGACACCAGCGCAATTCCGAACGATCACTTGCAATACGCGATCACGTGGTTCTCTCTGGCCGCGATCTGGATTGCGATGACTGCCTTCTTCCTGCGTCGCGGCTCCGCGGCCAACCGGACCTGACCCCATGCGATACATCTCGACCCGCGGCACAGCCCCCGTTCTGAATTTTGAAGAGGCAATGCTCACGGGCCTTGCCCGCGACGGCGGGCTGTATGTGCCGGAGACGATCCCGCAGATGACCGGCAACGAAATTGCCGCTCTGGAGGGGCTGAGCTATGAGGCAATCGCTTACCGGGTGATGCGGCCTTTTGTAGGTGATGTATTTACCGACGATGAATTCGAGGGGATCATCGACCGCGCTTATGCAGGTTTTGGTCATGCTGCCCGCGCGCCGCTGAAACAACTCGACCAGGGGCATTTCCTGCTGGAACTTTTCCACGGACCGACGCTGGCGTTCAAAGACTTTGCCATGCAGCTCATCGGCCAGATGTTCCAGACCGCTTTGGGGCGCAAGGGTGAGCGCGTCACGATTGTGGGGGCTACATCCGGCGATACCGGGTCGGCGGCGATTGAAGCGTTCCGCGGGCTCGACAATGTGGATGTGTTTATCATGTACCCGCACGGGCGCATCTCGGAAGTGCAGCGCCGCCAGATGACCACCCCGCAGGAAAGCAATGTGCACGCGCTTGCCATGGACGGAGATTTTGACGCCTGCCAGGCGCGGCTCAAAGATATGTTCAATGACTTTGAGTTCCGCGACGGCGTGCGGCTCGCAGGTGTGAATTCGATCAACTGGGGACGGGTGCTGGCGCAGGTCGTGTATTACTTCTCTTCCGCTGTCGCTCTGGGTGCACCGCACCGGTCCGTAAGCTTTACCGTGCCTACAGGTAACTTCGGTGACATCTTTGCCGGCTACATCGCCAAGCGGATGGGGCTGCCCGTCGATCGCCTGGTCGTAGCGACCAATCAGAACGACATTCTGCATCGCTGCCTGTCGGGGCAGGGGTATCACAAGGGCGAGACGGTGCCTTCGATCAGCCCGTCGATGGACATTCAGGTCAGCTCAAACTTTGAACGCGCGCTTTTTGATGCCTATGACCGGGAAGCGCCGGCCGTGGTGCAGCTGATGGACGAGCTGAAAGCAGGTGGCTTTGATGTAAGCCAGGGGGCGATGCAGGTTCTGCAGTCGCATTACAGCTCCGGGCGCGTATCTGAGGCGGAAACCTCGGCCACGATCACCTCAGAGCTGAAAGCCAGCGGTGAGCTGCTCTGTCCGCACTCTGCGGTCGGTGTCTGTGTGGCACAGGCGCAGCGCAAGACCGGCACGCCAATGATCACCCTGGCAACCGCGCACCCGGCGAAATTCCCCGATGCGGTTGAGCAGGCCTCGGGCATCCGCCCGCCCTTGCCCCCGCGCATGGCTGACCTGTATGAACGCAGCGAGAGGGTGAGCAGGGTGCCGGATGATCTGGAAGCTCTGAAGGGGTTTATCAGGGAGACTATCTCAGCGTGACAGTAGAACAGCACCGTCTGGCCAACGGATTTCGTATCGTGACCGAACATATGCCGGGGCTCGCCTCGGCCTCCGTCGGGGTCTGGGTGACCGCCGGCGCGCGGCATGAAAAGCCCGGACAGAACGGCATCGCCCATTTCCTTGAGCATATGGCGTTCAAGGGCACAAAGCGGCGTTCGGCGTTGCAGATTGCGGAAAGTATTGAGGATGTGGGCGGCTATATAAATGCCTACACGAGCCGTGAGGTGACGGCCTATTACGCACGTGTGCTGGAAAACGACGTGCCGCTGGCGCTGGATGTAATCTCGGATATTCTGCTGAACCCGACGCTGGAAAAGGCGGAGATTGAAGTTGAGCGCGGCGTGATCCTGCAGGAGATTGGTCAGGCTCTGGACACCCCCGATGACGTGATTTTTGACTGGCTTCAGGAAGAGGCCTATCCCGATCATCCGATGGGCCGCACGATTTTGGGGCCAGCGGAGCGGGTATCTGCATTTACCCGGGCGGATCTGAAGAAATTCATCACTCAGCATTACGGGCCTGAGCAGATGATCCTGTCAGCGGCCGGTGCCGTAGATCACGAAGCGATTGTCCGGCTTGCCGAAGAGCTCTTCGGAGAGATGGAAGTGCGCCCTGCTGCCACAGTGAAGGCCGCGCAGTTTTCCGGTGGTGAGCGGCGCCAGGTCAAAGCGCTGGAGCAGGCCCATTTTGCGATGGCCTTTGAGAGCCCCGGATACCGCGACAATGCGATCTACACAGCTCAGATCTATGCGTCCGCCCTTGGCGGGGGGATGTCCAGCCGGCTCTTTCAGGAGATCCGCGAAAACCGCGGGCTGTGTTATTCCATCTTTGCCCAGGCCGGGGCCTATGCCGATACCGGCATGACCACGATCTATGCCGGCACCTCGGCGGCGCGGCTTTCGCAGCTCGCGGAGATCACCATCGATGAGATGAAGCGCGCGGCCGGAGACATGTCGCCGGCTGAGGTGGCCCGCGCGCGGGTACAGATGAAAGCGGGTCTGCTGATGGGGCTGGAGAGCCCGTCCAACCGCGCCGAACGGCTCGCACGGCTGGTGCAGATCTGGGACCGGGTGCCGCCACTTGAGGAAACCGTAGAGCTCATTGATGCGGTCACGACCGGGGATGTGCGCGAGTTTGCTGAAGGTATGGCTTCTGCCGCGCCTGCGGCTATGGCGCTTTATGGTCCGGTTGAAGACGCGCCGACGCTTGAGCGGTTGCAGGAGCGCCGGGCGGCCTGATGCTGCGCGGCTTTCGCAAACTGAAGATAGAAACGGAGCGGATGACGCTGCGCCCGCCGGTGCATTCAGATTTCCGGGCCTGGTCTGTGCTGCGCGCGCAAAGCGTTGACTACCTGCGGTCATGGGAGCCGAGCTGGGCGGATGATCATCTGACACGCAAGGCCTTTACCAACCGGGTCTACTGGGCACAGCGGTCGGTCTCGGGTGGGACGGCCCTGCCGCTTTTCCTGATCCGGCGCAGCGATACTGTGCTGCTGGGTGCTATTACGCTCGACAATATCCGGCGCGGTCCTGCTCAGGCCGGCACGCTGGGATACTGGACCGGCGAGCCCTTTGCGCGCCAGGGCTATATGCGCGAAGCGATCACAGCACTTGTACATCACGCTTTTACGCGTCTTGACCTGAGCCGGATCGAGGCGGCATGCCTGCCGGAGAACGCGGCCTCCCGCGGATTGCTGGAAACCTCCGGGTTCAAGTATGAGGGTGTGGCGCAAAGTTATCTGCAGATTGACGGGCGCTGGCGTACGCATGTGCTTTATGCAGCCCTGCGCGGCGACAGGCGTGGCAAAGCCGCGGCCTCCTGAGACCTTTCTGTTAAACTGGGCGGCTGCGCCGCACGACAGGCCCCGGTCCCTTTCCTGCGGAACGGGACCGGGATGCGCCTTCGGCGCGCGTACTTTTGCCGTAAGATGAGGCAGTTGACCGCGGGATCTATGCGGCGACGTGGTCAGGGTGCTGATTTTATATCGGTGTGCGCTATTGTCTTTATCGACAAGGGGGACTGACCATGCTGATCCGCGCATTCATTTTGCTGTTGTTATCTGCCGCCTGCGTGTCTGCGCAGGAGCGCACGCCGAGCCATTGTGTGGCGCTTGCACAGTCCGCGCCGGGACTGGAATATGTGCAGCCTGCAGCCCTCGGGCCCGTTCCGTCAGAGACGGTCAGATTGCATTATATCAATCACGCCAGTTTCCTCATCCGCAGCCATGGCGGGCTGAATATGGTGACCGATTACACAGGCTACACCGGCACGCTGCCCTGGATACCGGATGTGGTGACGATGAACCATGCGCATGACACGCACTGGACGGCTTTTCCCGATCCTGCAATTCCGCATGTGCTGCCGGGCTGGGGTGAGTTTGGGTCGGGCATCGATCATCGTCTGGATCTGGGCGAGGTGCTGGTACGCAACGTTTCCACCGATATACGCTCGCAGTTTTCCGGTCTCGAGACCGAGGGCAATTCGATTTTTATTTTTGAGATGGCCGGGCTTTGCATCGGGCATCTGGGGCATCTGCATCACGAACCGGATGCAGAGCAATATGCCGCGATCGGGCGGCTCGATGTGGTGATGGCACCGGTGGACGGGGGCTATACACTGGATCTGCCGACGATGACGCGGGTGCTCAAGAGGTTGCGCTCCTCCGTTGTGATCCCGATGCACTGGTTCTCTCTTTATGCGCTGGATGAGTTTCTGGCCGGCATGTCGGATGAGTTCACCGTGATTGACACCGGCGCGCCCTCTCTGGAGATTTCGCTGGATAAGCTGCCCTCGCGGCCCACGATCATGGTGTTGCGGCCGGAATACCTGAGCGAATAGGCAGGCCACATGCTTGCATATCCCCGCCGGAAAGGGGATCAGGTTTCATGACCCTTATTTCAGCTGACACAGAGTTTGCAGCGCGGCTCAAGGCGCAGTTTTCCGATGATATCGTTGCGGATACCGAGCCGCGATACCTTGAAGAACCGCGCGGCACCTGGCAGGGACGGCCGACGCTGGTTGCAAAGCCACGCAACGTTGAGGAGGTGGCCGGCCTCATCCGTGCAGCGTCTGAGGCGCGGGTTCCCGTCATTCCCTACGGTGGCGGCACCGGTCTGGTGGGCGCGCAGATATCGCCTGAGGGGCCATTGCCGCTGATCCTGTCGCTGGAGAGGATGACGGCAGTGCGGGCGGTCTGGCCCGAAGAGAATGTCCTGATCGTTGAAGCCGGTGTGATCCTTGCCGACGTGCAGGCGGCCGCGCGTGACGCCGGCCGGCTTTTTCCGTTGTCGCTGGCGGCGGAGGGGACCGCGCGCATCGGCGGCAACCTTGCCACGAACGCAGGCGGTACCGGGGTGCTGCGCTATGGCAATACCCGCGATCTGTGTCTGGGCCTCGAAGCGGTGCTGCCGGACGGGCAGATCTGGCACGGGTTGCGGCGATTGCGAAAAGACAACACCGGTTATGACCTGCGCAATCTCCTGATCGGGTCTGAGGGAACGCTTGGTGTGATTACGGCGGCGGCGATGAAGATGTTTCCGCAGCCTCACGACATCGGGACTGCAGTCTTTTCTGTCGCGTCTCCGGCGGCGGCGCTCACCTTGCTCTCGATGGCACGTGAGCGGCTCGGAGATATGGTCAGCGCGTTTGAGCTGATCAGCGGACAGGGGCTGGCTTTTCTCAGACAGGAGCTTCCTGAGATCAGGCAACCCTTTGAGGCGGCCCCGGACTGGTCTGTTCTGATCGAGGTTGGCGTGGCGGCCGGTATGACAGCGCAGTCCGCACTCGAGGACCTCTTTGCGCACGGTCTTGAAAAGGATCTGGTCAGCGACGGCGTGATTGCCCAGAGCGCGCAGCAAAGCGACGCTTTCTGGTCAGTGCGCGAGCATATTCCGGAGGCAAACAAACGCATCGGTGCCGTGGTCTCCAGCGATGTTTCCCTGCCGCTCGGAGCACTGGCTGACTTTATCAAAGCAGGCCCGGCACGCATCGCGGCGGTCGGGGAGTTCCGGATCAACTGTTTCGGGCACATGGGTGACGGCAACCTGCATTATAATATTTTCCCTGTGGAGGGGCGCAGCAAGAAGGATCATCTCGGTGATCGTGAAAACGTGCAGCGGGCCATTCATGATCTGGTACATGAGTTTGACGGCTCCTTCAGCGCGGAACACGGTGTGGGGCGGCTGAAGGTCGGTGATCTGGAACGCTATGGCGATCCGGCAAAGCTCAGTGCAATGCGGGCGATCAAACAGGCACTTGATCCGCTGGGGATTATGAACCCGGGTGCCGTGCTGCGCGCATAGGGCTCAGGCCGCAGATTGTGCCGGTTGGGCGCTGCGCTGATATATGAGCAGACAGCCCAGTGCGCATGCGACCATCACGATACCGCAAACATAGGCGGCACCTGCATCGGCTGCCTTTTCGGCGAAATAGCCGCCGATGGCCGGCGCACTCATCATCGCGACATAATATATGGTGAAAAAGACGCCCATCCCGAGCGCCCGGGCCGGCGGCGCAAGAACTTTTGAGGGCAGGGTCATCACGGGACCTGCGGCCAGGCCGGCGATCAGGCCGGCGATCCCATACGCGGGCAGCGCGAAGACAGGGGGGACGACGGGCAGCACAAGCAGACAGAAAGCAAAACTCACCAGGCTGGCAAAGATGATGGCGACCGTGCGGCCGGTCCTGTCGGCAAGAAGGCCGCCCAGCGGAACGCCGATGGCCAGCGTGAACATGAAAAAGCTGATGACCGGGCCGGCGGTGGCCGCGGTCATGCCCTGTTCGGTCAGCAGCAGCGGTCCGAATGCAAACACCATCGCGCAGCCGGCGTTGTAGAGGGCCCAGACGCCACCGGCGGCGAGCAGTGGCGTCAAGGGCAGCCCCCGCGAGGGCGTACCGGCAGCCACAGCAGCAGACGCGCTGGCAGGCCGGTATATCACCGCCAGCGCCACGATTGCCACCGCGATGATCGTGATGACCCCGGTGTCAGCGAGCACGAGACCGCCATGTGCCGCAAGCACCGGCAGAATGAGCAGCGCCAGCGCAATCCCCGCGGGCCATGAACAGATAAAAATCCCCATCGCGGTGCCGATCTCCCGGCCCTCAAACCAGTCGACCAGCATCTTGGTCATGATCACGTTGATCACCACACCGCCGGCGCCCGCCAGGACCCGACCTGCCGCGATCAGGTTCCAGTCGCTGGCAAAGGTGATCATCACGGCACCGGCCAGCATCAGGCCGAGGCTGGCCATCGTGACGCGCTTGTCGCCAAAGCGGGCGGCAATCGTTCCACCGGGGATTGCCACGAAGATGCCTGGCCCGAGATAAAGGCCGATCAGAACGCCCAGATCGGCAATGCTCAGCAGATAGCTGTCAACGAGCTGCGGTGAGAGTGCCGCGACAGACTGATACTGAAACGCCATTGCCGTGCGGGCGAAGAAAAGCACGGCAAGAATGCTCCAGCGCGATGTCATATAGTGTATCTTCCGGTTGAGGCGGGGCTGGCAGAGGCGGCCATATCACAAACCGTCAAAAGCACAGAGCGCATGTACATCCATGCCCATCGCCTCAAGTCTCGCCCGTCCGCCAAGCTCCGGCAGATCGATGATAAAAGCGCAGGACACGATTTCTCCGCCCAGCCGTTCAATCAGTTTAATCCCCGCTTCGGCGGTGCCGCCCGTGGCCAGCAGATCATCGACCACCAGTATTTTCTCGCCGGCCTGAATTGCATCGTCGTGGATCTCGACAATCGCCTCTCCGTATTCAAGCGTGTATTCCTGACTGATGGTGGTGCCGGGGAGCTTGCCCTTCTTGCGGACCGGCACGAAACCGACGGAGAGCTGATGGGCGATGGCGCCACCGAGGATAAACCCGCGCGCCTCCAGCCCCACGACCTTGTCGATGTCGATCCCGGCATAGGGATGCAGCATCTGGTCGATGGCCATCCGGAACCCGCGCGGATCGGCAAAAAGCGTTGTCACGTCGCGGAACATGATCCCCTCATGGGGGAAATCGACGATGGTGCGGATGTAATCCTGGACGGTTTTCATGAGGTGATTATTCCTTGTCAGGCAGCGCGGCGCAGCGTTGCGGTGAGCGCGCCCATTGTAATGAGTGTGGCCCCGCCGGCGCGGGTGATCCAGGTGATTGCAGAAGGCCGCGCGATTATGCCGCGCAGCCGGTCGGCCAGCAATGCATAAGCCAGCACGTTAAGTGCAGCGAGCCCCACGAAGGTGCTGATGAGAACGGCGAACTGCGGCAAAAGAGGCGCGTCAGGCCGGATAAACTGCGGCACAAAGGCGATGAAAAAAGCGATGGATTTGGGGTTCAGTGCTGTGACAGTTGCAGTGTGCCCGAAAACGCTGCGCGGGTTCACGTCCTTTGCCGGGGCGAGCCCGCCAGACGGGGCGGACCGGATGAGCCGGATGCCCAGCCAGACCAGGTAGGCGGCGCCCGTCCATTTGAGCAGGCTGAAGGCTGTGGCAGAGGCCAGCACCAGCGCCCCCAGACCGACCAGCGAGGCGGTCATTGCGACAAGGTCCCCCAGTGCCACGCCAGCAGCAGAGGCAAGAGCCACACTGCGCCCTTTGGAAAGTGCATAGGACAGCACCAGCAGAACGGTCGGCCCGGGGATCAGCAAAAGGGCGGTCGAGGCTGCCACAAAGGTCAGCCATGTATCGAGGGGCATTATGCGCGTCTCCTGGTGTCAGGTCCGGGGGCCAGTCTTGCGCAAGATCAGACCCTTTGACAATGTGAAGCGTGACCACCCAATGCAGAAACGGGTAAAAGAAGGCGGCATCGCCGCTATGTCAGGTGATTATATGGGACAGCGGCATAACCACCATCCAGTGCGCTACTGGTCTCACCTCGCGGGGCTCATTCCGGTGTTTGAGCGCCATGGCAACAAATTCCATCCAACGATATCGGGTGAGAAAGCAATGGCGGTGGGAAATGTATGCGTACCCGGAAACGGTAGTGGCACAGTTTGCTGACCGCGCAGCCGCCGAAAGCCGGTTTGCGGTTTCAGAATACATCGCACTTTCGGAGCCCCGGAAAAGCGCGGCGCATACCAACCCCGCCATTGTGTATGGCATCGCCTAGAGCACACGCCCGGCGACGGCGTCGAGTTTTGAAACTACTGCGGGGTCACGTGCGTCGGGCTGGGTCAGGATCGCATATTCAAGGGCCCGGTCACAGCCGTGCGGGCAGGGCGCACGTTCAGCCCCCAGCAGGCCCGGCAGGCGGCGCACCAGATCGCGGGCTTTGCCCGCATTTCCCATCAGCGTTTTGATGATATCGCTCACATCAACCTCGCCGTGCTCAGGATGCCAGCTGTCGTAATCCGTGATCATAGCGACTGAGGCATAGCAAAGTTCGGCCTCCCGGGCGAGTTTGGCCTCTGGCATATTGGTCATACCAATCACGTCCGCTCCCCAGCTTTCACGGTACATTTTTGATTCCGCCAGGGTCGAGAACTGCGGGCCCTCCATCGCCAGATAGGTGCCGCCGTTGTGCACAGTGATGCCGGCATCCTGCGCGGCCGTCAGGCAGGCCGCCCCCAGACGCGGGCATGTCGGGTGCGCGACCGACACATGTGCCACGCAGCCGGTACCGAAGTATGATTTTTCCCGTGCGAAAGTGCGGTCAATGAACTGATCGACAATGACAAAATGCCCAGGTGCCATCTCTTCACGGAATGACCCGCAGGCGGAGACCGAAATCACGTCGGTAACGCCGAGGCGTTTGAGGGCGTCGATGTTTGCGCGATAGGGCACAGTTGTCGGGCTGTGCACATGGCCCCGGCCGTGCCGCGGCAGAAAAACCATTCCGACACCGCCCAGTGAACCGGTCAGCACCGCGTCGGACGGCGCGCCCCAGGGTGTGTCAACAGAAGTCCAGGCGGCGTTTTCGAGGCCCTCGATGTCATAAATGCCCGAGCCGCCGATCACGGCGATTTTTGTCTCTGTCATAGTGGTCTCCTGATGGCCTGTCCGCAGATCGTGGCGCTGTTTCAGCGGGAATTCAACATGGTGAGGTATGAGAAATGTCAGCCTGCCATCAAAGAGATGTGAAAGGTGCGCGCGGTGGCCCGGGGTGCGCCGGCCGGTGACAGTTTTACGGGCGGCTTTTCCAGGCGACGTGTTTATTTAAAAAGATTTCTGATTGTCTCGCTACGGGTTGTTTCACCGGATTTTTACCACGATGCATCATACAGGTACTGTGCCGCGGGGGTTTTCATTTCGCATCAAACAGTCTAGGCAGCGCGCAACGCAAGGCCCCAGTGCCTGACCCCCTCCCGCTCAACGCCACCACGAGGAGCCATGCATGGCTAAGACGACGTTTCGTTCTTTTGCAAAGAACCTTGAGGTTACAGATCTGCGTTGGGCGCCGAAAGAAGGGCTTACGCCGGCACGGCTGCGTATTGAACTGCTCTCGGGGCTGACCGTTGCGCTGGCGCTGGTGCCTGAAGCTGTGGCCTTTGCATTTGTTGCGGGTGTGCACCCGCTGGTCGGGCTTTATGCAGCGTTTCTTGTGGGTCTGATCACCGCGCTCATCGGAGGCCGCCCGGGAATGATTTCGGGGGCCACGGGTGCGCTTGCGGTTGTGATGGTGGCGCTGGTCGCAGAACACGGTGTGGAATATCTTTTCGCCACTGTGGTGCTGATGGGGCTTTTGCAGGTTTTCGCAGGGGTCATGCAGTGGGGAAAGTTCATTCGCCTGGTGCCGCATCCGGTGATGCTGGGTTTTGTGAACGGGCTCGCGATCGTTATTTTCCTGGCGCAGATGAGCCAGTTCAAAGTGCCGGGCACCATGGAAAACACAGGCCACGGCCTGGGGGGCGGTGAATGGCTCTCAGGCGGCCCGCTTATTCTGATGCTGGTACTGGTGGCCGCGACGATGGCGATCATCTGGGTCATGCCGCGCATCACCAAAGCAGTGCCTGCGCCGCTTGCGGGGATTGGCATCGTTGCAGCAGTGGTGATCGGTTTTGGTCTCGATGTTCCGCGGGTCGGTGATCTGGCATCCATTCAGGGTGGCTTGCCGCCTTTCCATATACCTGTGGTGCCGCTGACTTTTGAGACCTTCGAAATTATTCTGCCCTATGCGGTGATCCTCGCCGCCATTGGTCTGATCGAGAGCCTTCTGACGCTGAACCTGGTGGGGGATATGACCAATCAGCGCGGTGGTGCCAGTCAGGAATGTATCGCTCAGGGTGTGGCCAATACAGTGACTGGTTTTTTTGGCGGAATGGGCGGCTGTGCAATGATCGGCCAGTCGATGATCAACGTGAAATCGGGTGGCCGGACACGGGTCGCGGGCATTGCCGCGGCGGTTTTTCTGCTGCTCTTTATCCTCGTGGGCTCATCGGTGATCGAACTTATTCCCCTCGCGGCTCTGGTCGGTGTCATGTTTATGGTGGTCATCGGGACCTTTGCCTGGAACTCGCTGACTATCTTGCGCAAAGTGCCGCTGACGGATGCCTTTGTGATCCTGCTGGTGACGGTGGTGACGGTAATGGAAGACCTTGCTGTTGCGGTGGTCGTCGGCGTGATCGTCAGCGCTCTGGCCTATGCCTGGAACAACGCGCGCCGGATTTATGCCAAGACCTATACAACCCCGGAAGGTGCGCGGGTGTATCAGGTGCAGGGGCCGCTTTTTTTCGGCTCCAGCGAAGGATTTTCAGAGTTATTCGACGTTCAGGGCGACCCGTCAGAAGTAATCGTGGACTTTGCCGACAGTCGGGTGGTGGATCAGTCAGCACTACAGGCGATCGAGGCGGTTGCCGGCAAGTATGAGGAGGTCGGCAAGCGGTTACAGCTGCGCCACCTGAGCCGGGACTGCCATCGCTTGCTGGCCAAAGCAGGCCACCTGATGATCGACAGCGATGATGATCCCGATTATGCGCTGGCAGTTAATTATCAGGTGCGCACAGGCATTCTGGGGGGTCACTGACGTCGCGCGTCGCTCTTGCGCTAGAGCGCAAGACGCCCCGCCCGCCGTCCCGCGGTCAGGTCGCGCTGCGCGGTGCCTGCCGGGTCAATGCCGCGATGTCAGCCGACATAAGCGCGTCCTGTGACGCGGCAATCCGGTCTGCGGGCCAGTCCCACCAGGCCAGTGCGTTGAGATGTGTTATCTCATCCGGCTCAAAGCGCATGGCGGTCACTTTGGCAGGGTTTCCTGTGGCGATGCAATAATCGGGCAGCGTCCCCCGCACGACAGAACCCGCGCCCACGATCACTCCGTTTCCGATGCGCGCCCCGGGCATCACAATCGCGCCGTATCCCAGCCAGACGTCATGGCCGATCACAGTGTCGCGCCGGTCCGGCTGGTAGCCGTCGCGGCTGTCTGCGTCAAAGACAGGAAAGGGGAACGTGGTGATACCGCTGGCGTCATGGCTGGCGGATGCAGTGATAAAACGCACACCGTGGGCGATCTGGCAAAAGCGGCCGATTGTGAGCTTTTCGGTGGAGAACGGAAAAAGATAGGGGGCGAGATGCGTCGCCCAGTCGTCGGGCGGATCGAAATCCGAGGCATAGGTGAAATCACCGACCGCAAACTGAGGATGGTCGATCACACGCGCCAGAAAGACGGTGCCTTTGTGTGGCGTGCCGTCAGGGAGCAGGATGGGGTAGGTTGCAGCGGGGTCAATCATCGGGCCTCGAGAGCTCAAAGACTTCCCGGACAACTGTATAATCGCGGTAACCCATGCGGGACAGAGGCTGATATGTAGTGATGTCAAATCGTCCGTCAACGATCGCATCGTCGCGCATGTGCACGCCGACAACCTCGCCGAAGACGACGAAATTGCTCTCTCCTTCCATCCTTACGATCTGTGTCATCCGGCATTCAAGCGAGGCCGGTGCAGCTGCCACCCGCGAGCAGGCTATTTCGGAGCATTCCGCCGGCGTGATGCCGGCGTGCTCAAACTCATCGGTTTCGCGCGGCAGCATTGCCGAGGAAAGGTTCATCACATCGCGCATCGCATATTCTACGATGTTGACACAAAACACGCCCGTTTCGCGGATGTTGCCGACGCTGTCTTTGGTATCGCCACGGTCCTGTTTTGATGATGTAGACGCGAACATGACCTGCGGCGGCACATAGGCCACGGCATTAAAAAACGAATAGGGCGCGAGGTTATTGCGGCCCTGTGCGTCGCGCGTCGAGATCCATCCGATCGGGCGCGGTGTCACGATGGCGTTGAACGGGTTGTGGGGCAGGCCGTGTCCGTCAGCGGGGCGGTAGAACATTGTGGGCTCCTGATCGTTTGCGCGCCGTGTAGCGCACCTGCCTGACGGGGACCAGTTGAAAACCCGGGCCGGGCAAGGCATAGCGGCTTGCGTGTATGATGTGATGACAGAGACCGCGCAGGACTGGCATGAGGTCGAAGCGCTTTATGATCTGTGCTTTGCGCCCGGGCGCGAGGCGCTGTCGTCTTACCGTTTACGCGACGATATTCCGCCGGTTCCCGGGCTGAGCCTCGTGGCGCGCGACAAGGATGGCATCCTCGCCGGGGCGATCCGCTACTGGCCGGTCATGGTCGGAAAGGCGGAGACGCTGCTGCTTGGGCCGGTGGCCGTGCACCCGACCCGGCAAGGCGAAGGTCTGGCTGCGGTGCTCATCCGCGAGTCGCTGGGGCTGGCGGTACTGCGGGGCTGGGCGCGGGTGATGCTTGTGGGCGACGCTCCATATTACAGCCGTTTCGGCTTTCACCGGCTTGACGGGGTGACGATGCCTCCGCCGACCAATCCGGCGCGGGTGCTGGGCCAGGCGCTGCTCACCGGTGCATGGGACGGGGTGCAGGGTGAGGTCGCGCGGTGGCCCGGCAATTGATTTTGACGTAATGCTGCCCATCTTCTTTGTGTGAAGGAGCAAGTGATGGATGTGACGGTGCACAGCGGGCCCCCGGTGGATGTGGAGGCTGAACTTGACGCGCTTGCCGCGCGATACAAGGATGCCTCCGGTCTGGGGATTGAGTTGCTGAATATGATCGGTGGCAGTGCGGAAAACGTGCTTGACCGGCTGCCAAAGCCGGTGCGCGCAGGTCTGCAGGACGCGACAACGGCGGCTCTGACCCAGGCGATGAAGGCAGCAAGTTCAAGCCGTGGCGTTGTCGCCGATCAGAAAAGCTGGCTCAATTCTGCGGTGGGTGCTGCGATGGGCGCGGTCGGTGGAATGGGTGGATTGCCCACAGCGCTGGCGGAATTGCCGGTGACGACCACGTTGCTGCTGCGGGTCATTCAGGGAGTGGCCGCCGAAGAAGGCTTTGATCCTGAAAGCGAAAGTGTTCAGTTCGACTGTATCACCGTTTTCGCGAGCGCCGGACCTCTGAAAGAAGATGACGGTGCGGACCTTGCCTTTCTGTCAACGCGTATCGCGCTGTCGGGACACGCGGTGCGAGGTATCGTTGCCAAGGTGGCGCCGCGTCTGGCGACCGTTCTGGGTCAGAAGCTGGCCGCACAGACGGTACCGGTGCTGGGTGCCGTGGCCGGTGCTGCAACGAATTATGCCTATACCAGCTATTATCAGGAGGTGGCGCATGTGCATTTCGGGTTGCGTCGCCTTGCCATCGAGGCGGATGTGCCGCTGGATGAACTGGCCGAAAAACTCCGGCGCAGAATAAGCAAAAGAGCGCTGGCCTGACGCCCGTCACGAACCTGCCCCTAGTGGCAATACGAGGCACGCAGGGTACATCTTGTGCCGGATCGTTGTATTACTTGGCAATCTGACTTAGTTCTGGCATAGTTATCTAAAGCGGAGATAACAGAAAATTAACAGTTTTACAGACAGAGTTCGCTTAAGCGAGACATGATCAAACAACTCCCCATTTCCGTTTCAGGATCGCGCAAATATGACGTGCGGTCCCAGTTTGCTGCGTTGTGCTACCGCATCCGCAAAGACAAGATTCAGATTTTGCTGATCACCTCGCGCGGCACCCGTCGCTGGATCGTACCCAAGGGCTGGCCAATGCACGGGCTGACCCCGGCGCAGACCGCCGCTCAGGAAGCATGGGAAGAGGCCGGCGTGCGCGGTCAGTCGGACGGCCGGTGCCTCGGTATCTATTCCTACAGCAAGGAAACCGACGAAAATGGCCATTTTCCCTGTCTTGGGATGATATTTGCCGTCGAGGTAAACTCAATCGCTGATGAATACCCCGAAGCGGGCGAACGCGAGCGCCGCTGGGTGTCGCGCAAAAAGGCCGCCAAAATGGTGGATGAACCTGAACTGGCACGTATTTTACTGGATTTTGACCCGCGGCGCCCGATCTGAGGCGACTTGACCCGGACGGGTTAGCGCCCCATCTCTTTGGTAACAGTAACTTCTTTCGGAGACCGGTCTTTAATGATCAGCTACACGCTCAAATGTGATCAGGGGCACCGCTTTGACAGCTGGTTTCAGTCAGCGGGCGCTTATGAGACGCTGCGCGCGGCGGGGCATCTGTCCTGCACGGAATGTGGCTCTCATGGTGTGGAAAAGGCAATGATGGCGCCCCGGGTTGCATCGGCCGATATGCCTGAGAAACCCGACCTGAATGCGCCTGAGAACGAGACAGCCGGGAAAATCGCAAAGCTGCGCCGCTATGTTGAGGAAAATGCAGATTACGTGGGCCCGGGTTTTGCCAGCGAGGCGCGGTCTATGTACCTTGGCGCAACGCCGGAGCGGGCGATTTACGGCGAAGCGAATGCCGCGGAAGCCAGAAAGCTGATCGAGGATGGCGTGCCGGTGGCGCCGCTGCCATTTTTTCCGGGCAAGAAGGCGAACTGAAAAATGACAGTAGTAATTACCGGCGCAAGCCGCGGGATCGGCGAAGGGCTGGCCCGGGCTTATGCCGCGCGTGGCACAGACGTGATCGGGACGACGCGCGATGGCGGCTGGCAGCTGGATGTGACCGATGCGGCATCCGTCGAGCGCTTTGCCGGATCGCTCGGGGACCGGCCGGTTGATTTGCTGGTGTGCAATGCCGGGGTCTATCTCGATAAAGGCCATGTGATCGGTGAGGGGTACCAGCCGGAGATCTGGGCGCGCAGTTTTGCCGCGAATGTTACCGGCGTGTTTCTGACGATCGAAGCCTTATTGCCGGCATTGCGCCGGGCGGACGCCGGAAAGATTGCGATCATATCGTCTCAGATGGCCTCGAGCGAACGCGCGCCCGGAGGCAGCTATGTGTACCGGGCCTCCAAGGCTGCCGTGCTCAATCTGGGACGGAACCTTGCGGCTGACCTGGAACCGGAAGGCATCGCTGTCGGCATTTATCATCCCGGCTGGGTGAAAACGGATATGGGCAGTATGTCGGCCGATATAACTGTTGAGACTGCCGTGGCGGGTCTGACAGCGCGGTTTGATGCGCTGAACTTAGAAAGAACGGGATGTTTCGAGACCTGGGATGGTCGTGCGCATCCTTACTGAACTGTCTCTACAGGTTTAAATGAATGTCTGAATGAAAGGCCCGCAGCCGGCCCGGCCGAGGTGCCCCTGTACTGCATGCTGAGAAATCAGGCCTCCGGAAACGCGTGAGTCTTGTGATCTGCGCTGTCTGCGCGTAAACCGCGCCCGACTGGTCTGGGGGATGCGGGATATGCCTGTTCTTGTGATGAAATTCGGTGGCACTTCGGTGGCCACCCCGGACCGCATCAGGCGCGCGGCAAAGCGCGTGGGCGTCGAGGTTTCAAAAGGCTATGATGTCATCGTCATCGTTTCAGCAATGTCCGGCAAGACCAATGAGCTTGTGGGCTGGGTGAATGAAACCTCCCCTCTATATGACGCTCGCGAGTACGATGCTGTTGTCTCGTCAGGCGAGAATGTCACGGCCGGCCTGATGGCGCTGACACTGCAGGAGATGGACGTACCGGCGCGCAGCTGGCAGGGCTGGCAGGTGCCTGTCCGCACCACGTCCGCCCATTCCTCCGCGCGCATCGAAGAAATCCCCACAGACAACATCAACGGCAAGTTTGCCGAAGGGATGCGGGTGGCCGTCGTCGCCGGTTTTCAGGGCGTGAGCCCGGAAGGGCGTATCACCACCCTCGGGCGCGGCGGCTCAGATACGACAGCAGTGGCCTTTGCCGCGTCCTTCGGGGCGGAGCGCTGTGATATCTATACAGATGTGGACGGTGTTTATACCACCGACCCACGGGTCAGCAGCAAAGCCCGTAAACTGGACCGCATCGCGTTTGAGGAGATGCTTGAGCTGGCCTCGCTGGGCGCGCGTGTGCTGCAGACCCGTTCGGTTGAGCTTGCGATGCGCTACAAGGTAAAGCTGCGGGTGCTGAGCAGTTTTGAGGAACAGTCGGATGATGCGGGCACGCTCGTCTGTGATGAGGAGGAAATTATGGAAAGCAATGTCGTTGCAGGTGTGGCGTTCAGCCGGGATGAGGCAAAGATGACGCTGGTGAGTGTCGCCGACCGCCCCGGGATCGCCGCCAGTATTTTCACCGCCCTCAGCGACGGTGGCGTGAATGTCGATATGATCGTTCAGAACATCGCCGAAGAGGGGCGCACCGACATGACCTGGTCCTGCCCGACTGACCAGGTGATGCGGGCACAAAAAGCAGTCGAGGCAGCCAAGGCCGATGCGGTGATCAACTATCAGGACGTGATCGCGGACACCGACGTGGCCAAAGTCAGCGTCGTCGGGATCGGCATGCGCAGCCACACCGGTGTCGCGGCAAAGATGTTCCAGGTGCTCAGCGCAGAGGGCATAAACATCAAGGTCATTACGACGTCAGAGATCAAGATTTCTGTGCTGATCGACCGGAAATACATGGAACTCGCCGTACAGGCACTGCATGATGCTTTTGAGCTGGATAAAGCGGCCTGAGCCGGTTGGCTGAAGCCGGAAACCGCTGAACCGGGAGGCAGTACCAGGTGGCAGAACGCCCCGAAACAGGGTCCCGCGTGTTGCTGGGCCGTTTGCGTGATGCAATGGCGGGTGATGTCGAAGGGCAGGCCCGGCTCAATAAAATCACGCATCTGATCGCCGACAGCATGGGGTGCGAAGTCTGCTCGATCTATCTCTTTCGGGATGATGAGACGCTGGAGCTTTGCGCTACAGAAGGTCTTAATCAGGACGCGGTGCACCAGACCCGGATGAAGGTCGGAGAGGGGCTTGTCGGCCTCGTGGCGCGGCGGCGGTCTGTGATCAACGAACCTGATGCGCCGCAGGCGCGCGGTTTTCGTTATATGCCCGAAACAGGTGAAGAAATTTATTCCAGTTTTCTGGGTGTGCCGGTGCAGCGGCTGGGCGAGGCGCTCGGGGTTCTGGTGGTACAATCGCGTGCCGCGCGGGCCTATTCCGCCGACGAGGTTTATGCACTGGAAGTGGTTGCGATGGTGCTTGCGGAAATGACCGAGCTTGGTGCCTTTGTCGGTGAGGGCGCTGCCATGTCGGCCCGCCATTCGCAGCCCGCGATGTTTCGCGGTACTGTCGGTCAGGAGGGGGCGGCAGAGGGCCATGTCTGGCTGCATGAACCCCGTGTTGTGGTCACCAACCCGATCGCCGATGATCCGGTGCGCGAAATAGAACGGCTGCGCGAAGCCGTGGAGCAGCTGCGTGTTGGTGTCGATAAGATGCTCGAAATCGCCGGCTCCCAGGATAAAGACCAGGCCCAGGTTCTTGAAGCTTACCGGATGTTCGCCAACTCCAAAGGCTGGATGCGCCGGATGGAAGACGACATCGGCGGTGGTCTCTCGGCTGAAGCAGCTGTCGAAAAAGAGCAGTCTCTCGCACGGGCCCGGATGGGGCAGGTGACCGATAATTACCTGCGCGAACGCCTGAGTGATCTGGATGATCTGAGTAACCGGCTGCTGCGGATTCTGACCGGGCAGGGCAAGGATACAGGTGCAGAGATGCCTGCAAACCCGATCCTCGTTGCGCGCAATATCGGGCCTGCGGAACTGCTGGAATATGGACGCAGCCTGCGCGGCATTGTACTTGAAGAAGGATCGGTCGGCAGCCATGCGGCAATCGTCGCGCGCGCACTGGCGATCCCGCTGGTGGTGCATGCAAGCCGTGTGACGACCGAAGCGCTGAACGGTGATCAGATTATGGTTGATGGCGAGCAGGGCATTGTGCATCTGCGCCCGGACGACACCGTGGTGACCGCATTTCGCGACAAGATTGCGATGCTGGCGGAAGCGCAGGAGCGCTATGCTTCGATCCGGGACAAGCCCGCCACGACGCCCTGTGGCAACACGGTCGGGCTTTTTATGAACGCGGGGCTGATGGCTGATCTGCCCTCGCTGCCGTCCTCCGGGGCTGAAGGGGTCGGGCTCTTTCGCACCGAGCTGCAGTTTCTGGTGCGCAATCAGATGCCGCGACGGGGTGAGCTTGTCGCGCTTTACAAACGCGTTCTGGATGCTGCCGGTGGCAAGCCTGTGGTCTTCCGGACACTGGATATCGGGTCTGACAAAGTGCTGCCCTATATGAAACCCAATGACGAGCCTAACCCGGCGCTGGGCTGGCGGGCGATCCGGGTGGGTCTCGACAAGCCGGGGATTATGCGGATGCAGCTTCAGGCGCTGATCCGGGCGGCCGAGGGGCGACCGCTGACAGTCATGTTTCCGTTCGTCGCACAGTTCGAGGAATATCGCGAAGCCCGCAGGCTCATGGACAAAACTCTGCAGGCCGAAGAGCGCCTCGGTCATCCGTTGCCCGAAACAGTAAAGATCGGTGCCATGCTGGAGACACCGAGCCTGGGCTTTGCGCCGATGAAGTTTTTTGAGGAAGTCGATTTCCTGTCGATCGGTGGCAATGATCTGAAACAGTTTTTCTTTGCGGCTGACCGGGAAAACGAACGGGTACGGCGGCGCTATGACACGCTGAACGTGTCGTTTCTGAGTTTTATCGAGAATATCGTCGAGCGCTGTGATAAGACCGGAACACCGCTGTCGTTTTGTGGTGAGGATGCCGGCCGGCCCGTAGAAGCGCTGTGTTTTGCAGCCATCGGGCTGCGGTCCTTGTCAATGCGGCCGGCGTCAATCGGCCCGGTCAAAAGTCTTCTGCGCCGGTCTGACCTCGGAGAAGTGCGCAAAGTCATCGCAGATGCGCGTCATCGTGGCGAGATGTCAGTGCGCCCGGCTGTGATGGAATGGCTGCGTAATCAGGGGTAACGGTTCAGCCCGCTGCCGTGTCGCCATAGGTCTGCCGGAACATCCGGTCTTCCAGAAACGCATTTGCCTCCTGCGTCACGCCCGCCATAAGGTCGCTCACCGGGCTGCCTGTCACGTGGCTTGCGGTGAAGGCGATGGGCGGCAGAGCGACATCCGTGGGCAAAACAACGAGCCGCCCGTCCGCCAGTTCGTCGCGGATAACCGCCGCCGGGATGGCGCAGATGCCAAAGCCCGCAACCGCCAGTCTGATCAGAGCGCCCAGCGATGATGACGTCGACATATCCAGCGTCGGCCGCGCATGCGGTGCGAGCATTTCTCGCAAAAGCCGGCTGGGTTTGGTGTTGTTGGCAAAGGTCAGTACGGGCTGTGCTGCGAGCTCTTCCACACTCCATTTCCTCCGTTTCGCCGCCAGTGCCGGGGTCGCGGCGAAGATCATATCAAAGCTGCACAGATCGCGGTTTGTAATACTGGCCTCTGCGACCGGCCCCATCAGAAAGGCAAGATCGATCTCGCGCGAGACCAGTGCATTGCGCAGACTGTCGGTGGAATCCACCATCAGATCAAACGAAAGGCCCTGACGGGTGTCACTGAGCTGGCTGAGAAAATCCGGCAGCCAGGTTGCTACGATGGTCTCTGACGCTCCCAGCCGGATCGACTGTTTGACATTGGTCTGACCGCTGAACGCCTCCAGAATATCCTGCTCAAGCGCCATGTACCGCCGCGCCATCGGCAAAAGGCGCCGCCCCGACGGGGTCAGCCCGGCGTTGCGGACACCACGCAGAAAGACCGTGGTTCCGAGGTCCTGCTCCAGCATCTGAATGCGCGCACTCACAGCAGGCTGAGACAGATTGAGCTTCAGAGCCGCCGCGCGGAAACTGCGCAGGGTGGCAATCCAGTAAAATGTGTCGAGATTCCTGATCCGCATCGTAATTTCCCGGTTGTGATAAAATATTTCTATCAAAACCCCTCTAAACATTCAATTTGACTGTACCAACCAGACGCGGGAGTGTTGGCCGGTGGAAATATTCCGCACAACCGACGCCGGGGGGCTCAAGTGTCTGTGAAGGAAAGCCTGAAAGATCTGGATGTTCATGCGTTGCGCCGGCTGATCCGCGCAGGCGGCTATGCCCGTCACACGGCGGGTCTTGCTGCGGGCAGACTGCAGTGCAATCTGGCAATCCTGCCGGAGACATATGCTGCTGATTTTATCCGCTTTTGCGAGCTGAACCCCAAGCCCTGTCCGATTGTGGCTGTGGGTGAGCCCGGAAACCCGACGCTGCCTGATCTTGGCGAAGACATCGACATACGAACGGATGTACCGCGCTACCGACTGTTTCGAAACGGTGTCTTTGACGAGGAAGTAACAGATATTTCCGCCTGCTGGCAGGACGATTTCGTAACCGTGGCGCTGGGGTGTTCTTTTACCTTTGAAAATGCGCTCATGGCGCAGGGGATCGCTGTCAAACACATCGATCTCGATCAGACGGTGCCGATGTATCGAAGCAATATCGCTCTTGTTCCGGCCGGTCCTTTCGGTGGTGAGATGGTCGTGACCATGCGGCCGATCCCGGAGGCGCGGGTGCAGGACGCCTGGGAGATCAGCGCCCGATATCCTCACGCGCACGGTGCACCCATTGGCCAGGGCCCGTCAGACAGCATCGGCATCGCCGACCTCCAAAAGCCTGACTGGGGGGACCCGGTTGAGGTTTCTGACGGTGAGGTCCCGGTCTACTGGGCCTGCGGTGTGACGCCGCAAAACGTTCTGATGAAAGCTCAGATTCCGTTCTGTATCACTCACGCACCGGGCCACATGCTGATCGCGGACGTGGCCGAGGACGCGGATATTCCTGTCTTCAAAGCACACCAACACTGAACAAAATCCAACAAGGAGTTAATTATGCGCAAAACACTTACCCTTCTGGCCGCGACAACCGCGCTGGCCACCCCGGCCACGGCCGAGACACTGTCTGTTGTGGGCAGCTGGTCCAGCCTGCCGCTGCACCAGCAATATGAGGCGCCGTTCTGGAGTGAAACACTGCCGGCGGCCTCCGACGGCAACCTGACCGTTGAGCTGACCACGCATAACCAGATGGGTCTGGGCCTTGGCGACATTTACCCGCTGCTGGGTCAGGGCGTTTATGACGTCGCCATGACCGTTGCGGATTATGCTGTTGCGGATGCGCCCGAACTGGAAGGGCTGGATGTTCCGTTGCTGGCACTGACCGCGGACGAAGCCCGCGCGATGGTTGATGCAGCCCGACCGATGGTCGCCGATATCTACCGCGACCGGTTCAATGCGCACGTACTGGCGATCGCGCCCTATCCGCCGCAGGTGGTCTTCTGCAATCATGAGATTGCCGGGCTTGACGATCTGCAGGGGCTGAAAGTCCGTGCATCCGGCCGGATGACCGCAAAGCTGCTCGAAGCGCTGGGTGCGGAGGGCGTTAACGTGTCTTTCTCCGAAGTGCCGGGCGCGTTGCAGAACGGTGTGGTCGACTGCGCCGTCACGGGTGCGGGCTCGGGCTACAGCGCCGGCTGGTGGGAGGTCTCAACGCACCTTATGCCGTTGCCGCTGGGTGGCTGGGATTCGGTGGTCACAGCGATGAACCTCGACAAATGGAACGGTCTGGATGCTGCGACCCGGGAGCTGATTGCCTCCGAAGTCAAAACCAGCTTTGAAGATCCTGCATGGGCAAGCGCTCAGACAGCACTGGTCGATGATATTTCCTGCCTGACCGGCAACGGCGACTGCCCCGCGGGCGAGAGCCGTTCGATGGTTCTGGTTGAAGCCTCGGATGCTGATTTTGCCAAAGCCCGTGAAATCCTGACCACAGAGGTACTGCCTGACTGGGCGGAACGTGCCGGTGGCGACTGGGCTCAGCGCTGGAACGCGTCCGTCGGTCAGGTTGTCGGCGTCGAAATCAAGTAAGTCTCTCCCGGGGAGAAAGATCTCAGATGGAACAGAATATTATCAACGCGTTGCGCCGGATCAACCGGGCTGTTGCCCTGATTGTGGGGATCATGCTCTTTGCCTGCGCCGGCATAGTGTTGCTTGATATAATTCTGCGCCGTCTGGGGTCGTCTCTGGGGGGAACAGACGAGATCAGCGGTTATGTCATGGCCATTGCCACCTCATGGGGCATGGCCTTTACGCTCCTTGAACTGGGTCATGTGCGCATCGACCTGTTGCGATCGCGGGCGGGAGAGTTTGTCCGCTCGCTGTTTGACGTCTTCTCCATGATCGTGCTCAGCGCCGTAATTGTTATGATCGCCGTCAAAGCCTGGCCTGTGGTGGAGCGTTCGCTGACCAACGGATCGCGCGCGAACACGCCGCTCGAAACCCCGCTGATCTGGGTGCAGACACCGTGGTTTGCGGGCTGGGTGTGGTTTGCTGTGGTCTCCTGCGTATTGACCCTCGTCGCACTGTCGCTGACGCTCAAAGGGCGCCACGGCGAGGTTGAAACGGCGGTCGGTGCCTTTGCTGAACAGGATATGCTGCAATGATCGGATCTGTTGCCGCGGGGCTGCTGGGCCTGCTTACACTGTCAATTCCTGTCGGGATCGTGCTTTTTCTGCTCGGCTTCGGGGTGGATAGCTTCTTTTCGGCTTTCCCGTTGACGCGCGGGCTCGGCAACATGGTCTGGTCGGCATCAAATTCAGCGACGCTGATCGCGATCCCCTTCTTTGTTCTGCTCGGCGAAATACTGGTGCGCAGCGGCGTGGCCACCCGCACCTATGCCGCGCTCGACCGGTGGGTGAGCTGGCTGCCCGGGGGGCTGGTGCACGCCAACATTGCCACAGCCACTATGTTTTCCGCGACCTCCGGATCATCCGTCGCAACAGCTGCAACCGTGGCGACCGTCGCGATGCCGCAGGCGGAAAAACTGGGTTATGATCCGCGGCTGTTTTCCGGCGCCATTGCCGCAGGCGGCACGCTTGGGATTATGATCCCGCCGTCCATCAACCTCATCGTCTATGGGTTTCTGACGCAGTCCTCTATCCCGCAACTGTTCCTCGCGGGCCTGTTGCCGGGCCTCGGTCTCGCACTGGCGTTTATGGTGATCACTGTACTTTTGTGTATGCTCAGACCTTCTCTGGGCGGGGTGCGCCGCACCTTTCCGTTCGCTCAGATGATGCGCGCGCTGGTGGATCTTATTCCGATCCTGCTGCTTTTTGGCCTGATTGTCGGGTCGATCTACAAAGGCTGGGCTACACCGACTGAAGCGGCCTCCGTGGGAGTGGCCGGCGCGCTGCTGATCGCGTTCTTTTTTGGCGGTGTTTCGTTTGACATGCTGGGCCAGAGCGTACTCGGGACCGTGAAAATTACCTCGATGATCATGCTGATCGTGATCGGCGCATCATTTCTTAATTTCACGCTGGCCTCTGCAGGACTGGGGCGCGAACTGACTGATTTCATGAACGGTCTGGGATTGACACCTCTGGGGACGATCATGGTGGTGGTGGTTCTTTATATCGTGCTTGGCTTTTTCATCGAAACCCTGTCACTCATGGTGGTGACCATTCCGATTATCGTGCCGCTTGTGGTCGCGCAGGGGTATGATCCGATCTGGTTCGGGATCCTGATGATTGTGCTCATCGAGATGGCACTGATCACACCGCCGGTCGGGCTGAACCTTTATGTGGTCCAGGGGGCCCGTAAGTCAGGCACGCTGTCCGAGGTCATGGTGGGCACAATTCCTTACGTGGTCGCCATGCTTGTGATGGTTTTTGCGCTGATCGCCTTTCCGTCAATCGCATTGTTCCTGCCGCAGGCCCTGCAGTAAAAGCCGGGTTTTCTTTGTAGGAGCGTCGACGTGCCGTTTGAGAGCGGCGAAGCATCGGACGTTCGGGTCGTTCCGGACGCCGGTGCCTTGCAGCCCACGGGATTTGCCGGCGCAAGCATATCGGTGCCTTTCGCTGCTGTCCGGCGCTCGGGCGGATAAAGGAAGAACAAATTGCAACCGGGCATACCGGCATTAATACCACTTGCCCGCGAAAGTATACAGATGCTGTGCAGTATGGCCAGGCTTACGCCGCTTGCTGATCGCCGGTATGTGTTTCTGCCGGCAGTTTCGGCCACTCCACAAAGAAACGGCAGCCGTTTCCCGGCGAAGACTCCAGCGAAATATTTCCTCCGGCAAGCGTGACAGTTTTCTGAACAATTGCGAGCCCCATACCGCTGCCTTCCACTTCATCGCGCGGTCTGAGCGTTTGAAACATTCCGAAAATACGTTCATGGTATTTCGGGTCAATGCCGGGCCCGTCGTCTTCGACGCAGAAAAGATGCGCCTCATCTTTATCCCTGACTGACAACCGGATTGTGCCACAGGAATTTTCCGCGTGCTTCACCGCATTCCGCACAAGATTGAGAAGAACCGTCAGCAGCGGCGTCGCGTTGACATGCACCGTGTTGAGGCTCTGGTCCAGAACCACGGTGAAGCTTTCCGGGACCGCTGCAAGATCGATCACCTCGGCGGCCAGCTGCCGGCCCGAGACAAGGCGCGATCCAGCTTCGGTACGACCGATCCTGGCGTGTTCCAGCAGATCGTGAAGCAGCATCGACATGCGGCTCACACGGTTGCGCAGCAGATCAAAACTTTCTCGGGACTCGTCGGTCAGTACCGGGCCCAGATCTTCTTCAATCCACTGCGACGTCTGCTCGATAGCAAGCAGTGGGGCTTTCAGATCGTGAGACGCGATATAGGCAAAAGCGTCAAGCTCGCTGTTGGAGCGCGCGAGATCCGCATTGGTCATTTCAAGCTGCGCCACAAGTTCTTTTGCTTTGCGCGTGTGTGCCATCTCGATTTCGACGAGACGCTGGTTTTGCGCCGCATCCCGCTGGTGCATCAGTCTTGCCCGGTGCTGAAACGCAGCATAGGTGCCAAGCACCAGCAGACCCGCCAGAGTGGCGACAGCGATCTGTGAAAGACGCTGATCGGAAATGAGCGGCTTCGGGCCGAACCATTCCATCTGCAGATCACGGTACTCATCTGATGCAAGATATCCCGGGATCACGACGTTCAGCCTCTCGCGTACATCACCAAGTCCGAAGCGCAGCGCCGGAGCGCGCTGTCCGGAGAAAAGCGGCGGGCGGACTTCCTGCGTCGCGTCCTCAAGGCCACCTTCTCTGGCAGCGGTCCGCAGAACACTGGCGATGTTGACGGCGGCACGTATCTCACCCGCAGCCAGCGCGCCCATCATGCCAGTGACGTCTGAATAGATGACAAGATCAATGTCTCCTGCGGCTTCCAGCCTCCGCCGGGCGATATTTACATCTACTACTCCGACCCGTTCATTGGCCAGATCCTCCAGCGACTGCGGCCGGAAGCTGTCATCCGCCCTTACGAAAGCCGAGACGGTATATGCGCTCGTTGGCAATGCAAACTCCATCCGGCGCGCGCGTTCCGGCGTCACACCGGCCTGCGGAAGTATGTCGTAAGTTCCGGCACGGGGACCCGCGGCAAAGGCGTCGCTGGTGATCGGCACAAAGCGCAGCGAGAGGCCGGCGCGCTTACCCAGTGCACGCAACGCTTCGACGGAAAATCCGGTCAGAGTGCCGTCTTCCCCGATCACCTGAAAGGGTGGAAAATGGGTCACACCGACAGTCAGCAGATCCGGAGGCCCTGAGGCTGGTACCAGTCCCCACTGCTGGCGCAGGAGTTCAAGCTCACCTGAGGCTGAAAGGTCAGACACTGCTGTATTTATGAGCGGCATGAGTTCAGAACGCGAGCCGTGCAGCGCTACAACGCGGTCAAAGGTCTGAAGGGGTCCGTCAACAACGGCGACCCTGTGATCAATCCGTTTCAGGCGCATATTGTGGAAGAACGGATCGCCGATCACAACAAGCGCATCTGTCAGTCCGGCAAGAAGCGCGTGCAGACCGTCCGGCCCGCTCTCGTGAGCGATAATCTGGTGGCCGGCGAGTTTTTCGTGGGCTGCGAACGCCATTCGCTGGCTCTCAACGACGCCAATGCGTTTTGCACTGCCGTCATTCAGGGCAAAGCCGGCGCGGTCTTCGATCCGCACCACAAGATAGTGTGCGGATTGCGCGACGGGCTCCGAATATATGTTGGTCGCATTGAGGACACCAAGACGGGTGACGCCCGCAAGCATATGAACTTCGCCCTCTGCCTGCGCACTGATCGCGTCCCACATGGTGGCATAGCGCCTGAATTCGATATCAAGACCAGCACGTTCAGCTATGCGCGTCGCCAGATTTCCGAAAAACCCGTCAGGGGTGCCGGTTTCTGTTTCCTCGTAAAATCCGGGCACAGGTGCCCATCCCACCAAGACCACCTCGGCCTGCGCGGAAGGTCCGGCAAGAACCGCGCAAAGGGCAAAGGTGACCTGTCGGAGGGTCGGGAATGGCATATCGGTCACTCTTAAGCGATTTACAGGTCACAGGGTGCTGACTGTAGCGACCCGTGATTGCAAAATGATTAAACAGCGCAGGATCGGCCCCTGGCGACGATGTTTCCGGGACACAGACAGGCATGTTAGCAGGAGCGGCCCCTGCAGTACGGGGTGTGTCCGGAGCGACCCGGACAAAGCCCTCTGTCATCGCTGGTGCGTGAAGTTAAACGGCGCCGCCGTTCAGGATTGCAAAGCCGTTTCGGCAGCCCGGCTTTCCGCAGTGACGGGGCTTGCGCAGATGCCGATACCCTCGATTTCGACCTCGATGGTCTCGCCCGGGCGCAACCACCGGGGCGGCGTTTTCGCGTGTCCCACACCTGGCGGTGTCCCAAGGGCGATGAGATCACCGGGGGCGAGGGTCGTATAGCCGGAGATGATCGAAATGGCCTGTGCCGCGGACCAGATCATATTGCCCGTGTCGGACCGCTGCAGAATCTCATCCCCCACCCGGCTTTCAATGCGCAGACCGCGCGCGCCTTCGGGCAGCTCATCAGGCGTGACCACGACCGGCCCGATGGCACCGGTGTTGTCGAAGTTTTTGCCCGGCGTCCACTGATGCGTTTTACGCTGGTAATCACGCACGGATCCGTCGTTGAACACAGTATAGCCAAAGATATGTTCCAGGGCGGTTTCCTCTGAGATGTGCCGGCCGCCCTTGCCGATGATCAGCATCAGTTCGGCCTCGTAATCCAGTTTGTCAGAGCAGTCAGGCCGGATCATCGGCGCGCCTGCGGGCATTACGGATTTCGGCCCCCGCATGAAAAGTGCCGGATAGTCCGGAATGTCATACCCGCCTTCGCGGATATGCTCGACGTAGTTCAGGCCCAGACAGATGATCGCTCCGGGGCGTGTCACGGGAAGGGCGGGGGTGATTTCTGAGACCGCAACCGGGTCACCGGGTTCATCAAGGCCTGCCAGACTGTCGCGCAGATCACTGCCTGAGGCGAGCGCCGTCAGGTCTGTCCCGATGGCAGGCAGAGCCCGCGTCAGGTTCCACGCGCTTGTACCTTTGACCGCAAAGACGGCCTGCTCCTTTCCGATGGTACCGACCAGAAACCGCATTTTATTCTCCGAAAAAGGGGGAAAGCAGGACGCAGCGCCTGTCGGGTTGCCCGGACGGGAAACGCACGCCACAGATCAGGGTGCTAACGCGATGCCGCGTAGTAGGAGACGCGCCGCTCCAGATAAGCGAGGAACTCTGACAGCGAAAAGGCGAGGGCAAAGAGCACGATCAGAACAGCCCAGAAATGCGACATCATGAAGTTGTTCGAATAGAGTTCGAAGAGCGCACCGAAGCCCACGATAGAAATCAGCAGTTGTCCGATGATCACACCTTTGACCGCGCGGATCACGCCAATGCGGATGCCACCGAGAATCTCGGGCATGGCGGCCCAGAGATAGACCTTGAAAAAGGCATCCAGCGGGCTCGCCCCGAAACAACGCGCCATATCAACCAGGGACCGGTTGATCTGTTTCACGCCTGCGCGGGAATTAAGGATGATGATCCAGATGGCGAAAAGCGTTGTGGTGATGATTATGGATTTCATTCCAAAGCCGAAAAGCACCATAAGAACCGGCACAAGAGCGGTTAGCGGTGCACTGAGGAAAATATTGACCCAGGGCAGAATGAGCTCATCGAGAAGACGGCTTTTGCCGATCATAATTCCCACCGGGACGCCGATCACAATGGCAAAAAACACCCCTGCTATAAAGGCATAGGCGGTTTCATACATCGCCTTCTGAAACGCTGCCGTCCCGATCACATTGTAAAGCGTGACAAGGACCTCAGAGAGCGGTGGGATAAAGAATGTCCAGCCGGTCTGGCCTACGATTTCCCAAAGCAGTCCCCAGAGCAAAAGTGACGACATGACGGGCAGTTTGTATCCGTAAACGGTCATCGGTGTTACTCCACATAATTCCGAAGTGAGGCCCAGATCTGGTCCACGATGTCGAGATATTCAGGCGAGCGACGGATGTTATCCACACCGGTCCCCCGGAAGCTGGTGGGCCGGATGATCTCCGAGACGCGGCTGGGGCGCGGCAGCAGGATTGCGATCTGGTCAGAGACATAAACGGCCTCTTCAATCGAGTGGGTCACAAAGATAAAGGTCTTGTTCTCTGTGCGCACCAGTTCCAGCATATCCTCCTGAAATTTGCGCCTGTTCTGCTCATCTACTGCCGAGAAAGGCTCGTCCAGCAGCAGAACCTGAGCGTCCACCGACAGGGCGCGCGCAAGGCCCACACGCTGGCGCATTCCGCCAGAAAGCTCATGCGGATAGGCATGCTCAAAACCACCGAGACCGACGCTTTTGATATAGCGTTCCGCGACAGCTTCACGCTCTGATTTCGCGACACCGCGCAGCTCAAGCCCGAATGACACATTGCGCAGCACACTGGCCCACGGCAGCAAGGCAAAATCCTGAAAGACAAAGGAACGGTCAGGACCGGGACCGGTTACTGTTTTACCTTCGATGATGATCTCGCCTGATGTGGGTTCCAGCAGGCCCGCGATGATCTTAAGCAGCGTGGTCTTGCCGCAACCCGAAGGACCGAGCAGCGAGGTCAGCTGCCCGCGCGGGAACTCAAGCGACAGATCCTTCAGCGCTTCGACTTCGCCGTAGTTTTTGCTGACGTTCCGGACGGAAACCGCGGATTCGTGTTCGATGGGCTCAGCCTTATCAAAGGCATTATTAGTCTGAGACATAACCACGGTTGTTCCCTTCAAAGAGTGTGTTTTCTATTCTTTCCAGCAGGTTCAGGAAAAGAACCGCGAGCAGAATGATGGAGAAGATCGCGGCATACATGCTGGGATAATCCGCGATGGACCGGCTGTAGGTGATGATATCGCCAACGCCGGTGGGGGTGATTTTCAGCTCCGACAGGATGGCGCCGATGAAACCCGCGGAAATCCCCAGTCGCAGGCCGGAAAAGATAACCGGCGAGGCGGCCGGAATGATGATCTTGAGGATGATGTCCCGGTCGGAGGCCAGAAATGATCTGCCCATATCCTTGATATTGGAGGGCGTATTCCGCACGGCGCCGGCGGTGTTCAGAACAATTACAGGCATGGCCATGATGCAGACCACAAAGACTTTGGACGTCAGACCGATGCCGTAGGCCATTACAAGGATCGGGATCAGGGCGGCCAGCGGTGCTGCCTGCATCACGATGAAAATCGGCGAAAAGAGCCACTCAAATCGTTGACTCAGTCCGACCCAGAGACCGATCACAATGCCTGAGGTTGCCGAGATTGCGATGCCGATCGCGAGCGGTTTCAGTGTTTCCGCGTAGGCCACGAAAATCGACCCGTCGAATGTCATCGCCAAAAGCGCGGACATGGATTCGATAAAGGTCGGAAAGGCATAGCTCACAGGAATGCGGCCGGCGATTTCCCAGGCACCGAATACGATCACGGCAGACAGGATTTTCAGATAGAAGGAACGGTTCTGCATGTCAGACTTCCGCTTATTTCAGGTGGTAGTATCCGGGCCGCGCGCAAAGCGTGGCGCGACCCGGTTTTCGGTTCAGTTGCTCATGGCCGCATCGAGCGGGGCAAGGTACCAGAAGTCCTCGATGTTGAGCTCGGAGGGATCGCCTTCAAGCTGCCCGGCCGCCGAATACCACTCCATGTCCGCCTGTGCCGCTTTGCGACCACCACCGTTGGGATCATAAAGGCCCCCTTCGACAGCTGCGGAATAAAACTCATCCAGACCAGCCAGCAGTTCCGCCGGCAACTGCCCGATAGGGCCGTCAGGATTGGTCTCGCGGGCGATAATAGAAGGGTCTTCGGACATATCCTGCCAGACGCTGACAAGAGCATCGACGAAAATGCCGACCTGTTCTTCGTTCTCCTTGATCCAGTCAAGATTGGCAAAGAGCGCTTCATCACTCGCGTCGACCTCGAACATCGGCAGAACATTAAAGTCATCGCCGGCCTGTTTCATGATCTTGTTCTTGTTGGACAGATCAATGATCGTCGCGTCCGTCTGACCGGAAATCAGGGCCACCACACGGTTGGCCGAGCCGGGCACATAAGACCTTTCCCCGAATTTGATGCCGACCTTATCCTCGATGACATTGGCGATGGAATCCGTGCCGCCGCCGCGCGAGTGCAGCAGGATCGGCTGACCGTCGAGGTCTTTCAGTTCACTGTAGGCTTTGGATGTGACCGGGAAAAACTTCAGCTTGGAGAGCTGAAAGATAATGCGGATCGGTGCTTTGGATCGCTGCATGGCAGAGTAAGGCGTGCCAAAACCGATATTCATCTGACCGCTGAGCACCGCCTGAATTGCCAGTTCTTCATCGGAGAAGGCCGTCCATTCGTAATCGAGACCGTTCGCCTTGGCGCGGTCAAGCGCCACAAAAAACGCGGCAAGCTCGTCAGACGGTGTCTCTGCGAGAGCGATCTTCAGTTTTTCGGCTGACGCCGTGCCCGCCATAAGCGATGCGGCGAGGGGAACTGCCACAGCAAGTCCCGCGATTTTTTTCATCAGTGTTCTCATTTTTTCCTCCCTGAGAATACAACTCTTATGGTTTTTGTTTGCCTGCGTTGTCTGTTGTGCCCGCTCTCCTGACCGTGCCTAGACGTCACGGAAGAGCCATGCTGAAACGGCGCGCAGATGTGTGCGCATCGCCTCATAAGCTGCGACGGGGTCACGGCCGGATATCGCTGCTGCGATCCGGTCATGGTGTTCAAAACTGAAGTGATCTTCTGAGGGCCGGGGCGTGTGCCGGGTCACTGTCCCCCACACAATCTCGCGGCGAACCTGGTTGAGCTGTTCAAAGATGCTCAGCAGCAAAAGGTTGTCGCTGCCTTCGGCAATCGCCCGGTGAAAGAGGTCGTCATATTGCTCATAGGCCTGCCAGCTCTGCGCTTTGCGTGAGTGTTCAAGTGCGTGCTCCATGCGGGCGAGCGCTTCGGAGGACGTGTTCATTGCGGCCTCGCGTGCAATCGCAGGCTCAATGGCGAGGCGCGCGCGCATCATGCGAAACGGCGTAAGGTGTCTGCCGATCTTTGCCGCCGGCGGGGTATCGGGTGCTTCTGTGCCCGCAGGGCCCGAGACAAATGTGCCTTTGCCCACATGGCGCCATATCGTGCCTTCACGCTCAAGCGCATCAAGAGCTTTGCGCAGGCTGCCACGGCTGATGCCAAGCTTATCAGTCAGGTTGCGTTCCGAAGGCAGCTTCTGTCCTGCCTCGAGACCGCTCTCAGCGATGAAGCCGCGAAGCCCTGAAAGGGCGCCATCCCGGTCGTTCAGATCTTCTTTGCGCAGCATTTACGCTCCTCCGCGTCAGATTGGTCAACCAAAGTTGCCCAACCCTGATCAATAAGGGACCAATCCGGCAGATAAAGCAAGGCTGGTGCAGTGTTCGTGATATTCCATATGCCGTAGAGTACCGGCTGTATTCTGATTTTGCCGGCAAGGGAGTACACATACTGTATCCCTGTGGAACTTAAATTATAAAATATAATCAGTATTTTGAACTGTATACGGGTGATTGATTCCGCTCATATTCAGATCAGGTTGCGCTGGCATACAGGTCCCGCCGAGCGACCCTTTCTCCATATTTGGTCGACCAATTAAATCTACGACATGACCCATCGCGTTCGAGCCACTGAGAATCGATCCGGATATTCAGTTGCGATGGCGAGCGGGTGACCCCCCAAAGGCTCTGTCCGGACATCGTTCAGGGCAAACCGTTTATCTGGCAGCTTACAGACAACATGTGCTAAAGCGCTGCGGCGTGGCGCAGGATCGCATCGGCCGTCAGCGGCAGACGGGTCATCCGCATCCCGGTGGCGTCATAAAGCGCGTTCGCGATCGCCGCGATTGCCGGTCCCGGCGTGGCCTCGCCTGCACCGGCAGAAGGCTCATGCTGCGCTTCGACCAAATCGACCGTGATCTGCGGAACACGGTCAAAGCGAAGTACCGGATAACTCTCCCAGTCGCGCGAGAGAATGCCGTCGCGGTCCCATGTCACCTCTTCGCTGAGCGCGATGGAGGCACCCTGAATAAAGCCGCCCTCAAGCTGTGCGATCAGCCCGTTATGGTCCAGCACACGACCGGCGTCTGCCACGATCAGAACGTCTTTCAGCAGCACCTCGCCGGTATCTGCCATGTCGATATCAACGCATATCCCCACGCGGGTCATCGCATTTTTATATTGCGCATAGGCAATGCCGCGCCCGCCGGTGTCCGGCGGTGTCGCCCGAAGAGCGATCTGTTCGCTGAGCCGCTCAAGCACCGCTCGCCCGCGCGCATCCTGCATCTGGTTCAGCCGGTAGCGGACCGGGTCTTCAGAAGCCTGCTTTGCGAGGGTATCCATCATGCTCTCCAGCGCGAAGATATTGGTCGTGGCACCCAGGCAGCGAAAAGCCGATGTGCGGTGCGGTAACCCGCCAACGAGGTTTTTCACCAGTCGCTTTTCGGGGAAGGTATAAACCGGGTCGAGATTGCGGTGCATGCCACCGTGGCGGTTCATGTTCGGCGTAGCCTTCGGCGCGGGTACATCACAGTCACGCCACTGATTGGCGAGCAGACGGGCGGGACCTGCACGGTCCGGACCGGCCCGCGGGCGTCCGCGGTGGGTGTCGCTGAAAACCTCGGCGGAAAAGGATGCGACCTGGCCGTCGGGACCCGGCGTAGCGGCCAGTTCGGTTGCCATAGCCGGGGCAAAGGGTTCCCAGGCGTGCTCGTCTTCCCGGCTCCATTTCAGCAGAACGGGCGTTCCCGCCAGTTCAAGAGCGATGAGTGCGGCTTCAAATGCTGCATCATCTGCGCCGTTGTGCCCGTAACATCCGGATCCTGGCATATGGGTTATGACCACATTTTCCGGCGCAAGCCCCAGGCTGTCGGCGATGCTGTCGCGCAGAGGATAAATGCCCTGGCTGTGGCAGGTAATCTCAAGCACATCATTTCGGAAAACAGCAAAGGCAGCGGAAGGTGCCAGCGCGCCGTGCAGAAAATAGGGCCGTTCAAAACGCTCCGAATAAGCGGGGTTTCCGGGCTGTGCCGGAACGGGTTCATTATCGAGGGGCAGGCCGTCGACCACGGGCAGGCGTCGGATCGCGTTGTCGCGGGTCAGCGCCCCGAAGACATCTTCTTCGGAGAGGCCGCCGTTCTGGTCCCACTGACAGACGACCCCCAGACGGGTGGCCGCGCGCACGACGGCCCATTCGCCTTTGCCGGCGACAGCAATGAAATCACCACTCTGCATCACCTGCAGCCCCTCGTCGGTCACGCGGGACAGGACCTCGGTGTCAATGGATGAAAGGGTTGCGCGGGCATGTGGCGGCCGCACCACGCGGGCGTGCACTATATCCGGCACGTCGATATCGTGCACAAAGGTGAAACTGCCCCGGACCATATCTTCCAGCCCGCGCATCCGGGGGGCCGGAAGCGCGTCCGCCGGTGCCATCGGTGTGGCCCCGGTGTCCACTGCAAGGTTGCTCCAGTCTTCTGAGGCCATCAGACCTGCGATACTGTGCGAGATGTTCGCGCCTTCGCGCCGGAACGCGCCGTTCTCCAGCATCCAGGGGCCGCATCCTTCGGCATCCGTCACCCGGGCGTGCAGCCAGTGGCGCAAAGTCGCCGCTGCAAGACGCAAGGCGTGCCCGGAATGCTCGACCGAATTGCTGCCGGAGGTGATGCCTTCGTCGGGTGAGCCGGCAGTGGTCACAGGAGCCACACGGATCTCTTCAGGCGCGAGGGTCAGTTCTTCGGCGACGACCTGTGCGAGTGCTGTGGAAATCCGCTGGCCGATATCGACCTTGCCGGTGTGCAGCGTAACGGTCTTGCCGTCGCTTTGCAGCCACTGGCGGACAAACGGAGAGGCCCCGAGGCTCATGACTGACCGGCGGCCGTCTCAACGGCTCTCAGAATGCGCGGGTGGGATCCGCAGCGGCAGAGATGCGCGGCAAGTGCAGTGCGGGTCTTTTCGGGGTCGGGGGAGGGCGTTTTTTCAAGCAGCGCGGTGACAGCGACCACCAGGCCCGCCGTGCAATACCCGCACTGGGCCGCACTTTCGGCGACAAAAGCCTCCTGCACACGTTTGCCGGTCGGCGTAGCACCGACCCCTTCGATGGTGGTGATTTCCTGACCCGCAAAAGTGCCGGCGGGCGACACACAGCTCAGCCGCACCTCGCCATCGACCAGTACGGCACAGGCGCCGCATTGCTCGAGACCGCAGCCAAGTTTCGTGCCCTTGAGTTTCAGCGTATCGCGCAGAACGTAGATCAGAGGCGTGTCGGGATCGTCCGCCACATCATGTGTTTCGCCATTGATGCACAGACGCAGGCTCACGAGGTCACGCGCTCCCAGTTGACGATGACCTCCACGTCAGCCGAACGGAAAAGATTCATCACCGGACAGCGGTATTCAACGTTTTTGATCAGACGGTCGAAACGGTCCTGGGTTTCGTCGGTATGTACGCGGATATTGAGCTTCACCCAGTTGAAATAGGGCCTGACGCCCTGCACCCCGCGTGAGCCGCGCTGGTCCACTTCGCCCTCACCGTCCATATCGACGGCCGTATACTCAAACGACATCGCCTCGGCACAGCGGTTAATAATAACACCTTCGCATCCCATCAGGGAACTCAGCGCCATCTCAAGCGGGGTGGGGCCGGTGTCGGTTTCTTTTTCGTCGGTGATCAGTACATGGTTCCGCACCATGACCACCGTGCGCGGGCGTGCCTCGTTGCGGGCGCTGACCTTGCGGATGCCGATGGCTTTCTTGTTGGGATCAACGCTCGGGGCGAGAAGATCGGGGTCCTGCGTATTCATAGTGTCATCTCCAGTATTTCGAGGCCATTGTTACGGTCGAGCAGGTAGATCAGGCCGTTTTCGCCCACATCGACATCGTTTGACTGCGGTGGTGTGCCGTCGCTGCCGACGGGGGGCGTATACCAGGCCACCTCCACGGGCAGTTTCGGGTCAGCCACATCAAGCACCCGCAGCCCGCCGGCAAACCAGGTGGCATAGACCAGCGTACTGTCGAGTTTCTCGCGGAACTGATGGCCGCCGAAACGTGCACCGGGCTGGCCGATGTAAGGACAGGCGCGTTCGGTCAGATCCCAGGCCGCGACGGGCTCCATGTTTTCAAGATCGGTGACGTCCATGATCCAGATAAACCCGTGCAGCTGACCGGGTTTGTGATCGTGCTCTTCGTCAATGGCGATGGCATAGCGACGCCCGTTAATAAGGTTTTCCAGCGGCATGACCGTATGTGTGGGCTCGGGGATTGCTTCGGGGTAGACATAACTGCCTTTGACCACCGGCATGGTGCCGGAGTTCAGATCACTGGCATCAAGTACCCGGTAACCGGCGTGCCAGACTGCGGCCCAAAGCTCGTCGCCGCAGCGCATCGCGTGGTGCAGCCGGACGCCGTAACCTTCCCAGGTTGGCGTCTCACCGCCCGCCAGGTGCTGTCCGGGCATATGCCAGCGGTTCACTTCGGTGGGGCTTGATGGATCCGTGAGGTCATAGACCACAAGGATATTGCCGACATAGCCCTCCATCTCGGTCGAGATATAGGCGTAGTTTTCATCCATATCAAAGCGGTGCACGCCGAAGCCGTGAGTGCGGACATAAGCAAGCTCTTTCGGTGCGCTCTTGTCGCTGATATCCCAGACCCGGAAGCCGCCGCCGTCATAGCCGCGCGCCAGCGCCGCTTCGAGATCGGGAATATCGCTCTCTTTGACGCCGAGCGCTTCCGCGATCTGAGCGTCTGTGGCGCCGGATCCGAGCTGGTCGCGCAGGCCGGCGATTTTCTCGCCCTTGCGCAGGAAATGGCGCCGGTCCTGTTCGACGTTGGTGATCATGATATCGCCCACAACCCTGACCTTGTGGGTATGGGAATATTCATCGGGCGGTGGAACATGCGCCGTGACGCGCGGGTTTGCCGGATCGGACACATCGATGATCGAGGTGCCCATCGGCGGTTTCATATGTCCGACATAGGCATAATTGCCCTGCACCACGACCTGGCCGCCACCGGCAATATCCAGATGGCCGAGCCTGCTGATGTTGCGGGCCAGTTCGAATTCGATTTCCTGTTTCACTGGATCACGATCTCCCGTCTTTTACGTCTCATTTCAAACCAGATGGGCAGCAGGATCGACAGGGCGAGGCAGACCCAGAGCACATTGCCCAGCGTGGACGAGAAAAGCACCATGATGTCCCCGTCGGACTTCTTGAGCGACCACAGGAAATAACGTTCCAGCAATGGCCCGAGGATGACGCCGATCAGAATGGCCGCCACATGATAGCCGGTGCGGCGCGCGACATAGCCCAGAACACCGAAGGCGAGGGCGAGATACATATCGAACATGTACTCGCGCGGCACGAAAGCGCCGACCAGAGTGAAGGAAATGATCATCGGTGCGAGGTAAATCGTCGGCACCGTGGTCACCCGGCTCATGTAGCGGCTGAGCGGCAGGATCGTGAACATCATAAAGAGATAGCTCACGGCCATCGCCATAAACATGCCGTAGCCGACCTTCGGGTTGTTCTCGAAAAGCGAGGGGCCGAAGCTTACGCCATGGAACTGCATCACAACGAGCATGATGGCCGCCGTTGCGCCGCCCGGAATGCCCAGCACCAGAAGCGGCACGAGAGTGCCCGAGGTCACGCCGTTGTTGGCGCTTTCGGGTGCAATCAGACCTTCGGGGTGGCCGGTGCCGTAAGCTTCGGGCGTTTTGGAAAAAGAGCGTGACTGCTGATAGGCGACAAAGCTCGCAATTGAAGCGCCAGCACCCGGGATCACCCCGATGATCAGACCGATCACACTGGTCCAGGCGATGTGCCACCAGCGTTTCAGCGCGATCGAGGCCCCCTCAAACGTGGCGTGCCAGCTTGGGGTTGCCATGGCTTTGCGGGCATCATCCGTAATGATCAGCCGTTTTTCGATAATCACGAAAGCCTCGGACACGGCAAAGAGACCGACCAGTGCAGGTATGAGCGGGATGCCGTCATAAAGCTCCAGAAACCCGAAGGTCGCGCGCGGTGTGGCATAGACGACATCGGTGCCGATAGAGCCGATCATCAGCCCCAGAAAGCCCGCGATCAGGCCCTTGACCATATCCTGTGCCGCAATCGACGCGATCAGCGAGATGCCAAAGAGCATGACCACGATCATCTCGACGGAATGCATGTAGAACCCGACGCGCGCCAGAATTGGCATGGTCGCAAGGGCAATCACCGTGGTCAGAAGCCCCCCCAGCGATGAGGCCACAAAGGTCATTGCCAGCGCCTGCTGGCCGCGGCCCTGTTTGGTCATCGGATAGCCGTCAAGCGGTGTGGCGGCAGCACCCGCAGTGCCGGGGATATTCACAAGGATGGCCGGAATGCCGGCCCCCATACGAGCAGCACAATAGAGTGACACCATGAAGATCAGACCAGTCTCCAGATCCATCGCCAGCGTCAGAGGCATGAGGATGATGATGGTGTTCGCAGCGCTGAAGCCTGGGACACCGCCTACGATCAGGCCGAGGAATATGGTGGGAATGATCACCCACCAGTAGCTGATGGTCTGAAAGAATACCTCGACGAGAATGGTTCCTGTTTCACCCATTTGCCAGCACTGCCTTCATTGTGGTCTCAAACCAGCCGCTCGGGAACCGGGTTTCAAACGCCCAGATGAATACGGCCCAGCCGCCCAGAGACATTGCGGCGGAAATGGCGATAATCAGCCCGGGGCGTTTGCCGTGGCTCAGGATCAGCATGCTGAGTGAGAGAAAGAGGAATGTGGTCAGGGTAAAGCCCAGCCGGTCGATCAGCAGACAGTAGCCCACGGTAGTTACCAGCAGGCCGATGCGCCCTGAAGTGATGTCCTGCATGGAAAAGAGCGTTCCAAAGCCCAGAGATGCCCGGCCGGACATCAGCTGTGAGATGCAGCGGACAAAAAATATCCCGCAAACCAGCAACAATATGCCGCCGACGAGAAACCCGCTGACCTGGGCGGTCCAGGGTGAGTTCCAGATCGAGGAGAAAAAATAGAGCGTGAAGGCAACAGCCACGATCGGAATAACCAGCTCGCCGCCGATCGGACGGGGTGATTTATCATAGTCAGGTCGCATTCCACGCCCTCCTTCTCGGATCAGATATCTCAGGAAAGGACCGGCGCGGGGCGGGCCCGCGCCGGCAGTGACGGAATTATGCGCCGGTCAGCAGCGGTTTGAAGCGCGCGCCAAGCTCAAGCATCGCGGCTTTGAATTCCGCACACTCCTCAATGCCGCCGTAGTTGAGGTATTCCGGCGTGCCGCGCCCTTCGACATAGGCGGTGAGCAAACGCTCATCCTCAAAGGTTTCCTTGAAAGTGCTGGTGAGCACCTCAAAACGATCAGGATAGTCATCGACCGCTTTCTGATGGATCCCGAAGGCCCGCGAGGAGAGCATTTCCGGCAGATCAAGATCAAAGGCGTCATTGATGCTCGGCGCGTTATCCAGCGCTTCACCGACACGGTTTTCACCAAAAACCAGCAGCGTTTTCACGGAATCGCCGGCGGCGATGACCGACCCGGAGGTCAGTACCGAGAAATCAACTTCACCGGTGACAGCACCCGCAACGGTGTTTTTGCCGCCCGAGAGCGGGATCAGATTGAAATCCGCGCCTGTTGCCTCGCCAAGCGACAGCAGCCCGATCGAGGCAGGGTGCGCCATCCGGCTTGTCCCGACATTCAGGCGACGTTTTTTACCTTCGGCGATGACATCATCAAGCGTCTGCAGCGGGCTTTCCGCACCTACAAAAAGTGCGCCCGGATCGGTATCGACCCGCCCGAAGTAGAGATAGTCGTCGATGTCAAAGCTTGGCTCCTGCATGGCCCAGTTCAGGACCTCAGGACCCATGTTGCCAAAGATCAGATTGTAGGCATCGGGCTCGTTCTTGCCCATGTAGATCTCATAGCCGACCCGGCCCGAGGCACCTGGGAAAAAGCCCGGCTCAAAATCGGTGCCCAGCTTTTCTTTCCAGATGCTGGTGAAAGCCCGGAAATTCCGGTCAGCGCCGCCTCCTTCACGCGTCGGGATGACGACGTTGATGTTGCGCTCAGGATAGCTGCTGGCTCTGAGAAGGGTCGGGGCCGCAAGGGCGATGCCGCCCACGGCTGTTCCGGTTCTCAGAAAATTTCTGCGGTTGATTGTATGTCCTTTAGTCATTCTTTCCTCCACTTTTGCGTGCGCTTTATTTGTGATGCTGCCGTCGGTCGTGCGCAGGTCCGGCGGTCAGGGGTTTTGTCAGATTACCCTCCGGCCAGCTCCTTGCCGCGCCACAGATCCATGCCTCCCGCATAGATCAGACGCAGAGCCAGCAACGTCAGAATAGTATTCAGGGCGATTTTGAACCGTGCCTCATCAATTCTCAGAAGGATGTGGCGTCCGGCGACCGTCCCCAGAAAACCAAAAACGATCAGAAGCACGATCAGACCAAACCACTGTGAAAAGGCAAAACCGAGCAGCCCGAAAGCAATTGTCTTGAGAAGATGCTGTATTGTCATCAGTGTGGCATGGGTAGCCACGTACTGTACACGGCCAAGCTCAAGCGCTTTCACATAGGCCGCCACGAAGGGGCCGGTGCCGCCGACAAACATCGTCAGAAAGCTGGAAAAGCTTCCCGTCACTGCCGGCGAACGACGCATGAAGGCTGGTGGACGTGAAACGATTGTCCACAGAATGAAAAGTCCCAGACCGATCTGGATGACGCCGGGATCAAGCTGCACGACGAAGGCGCCACCGATGGCGATGCCGATCAGGGAGCCTAGCAAAAAGGGGAGCACCACACCGGTCTGCAGATCCCGGAAGAACAGCGCGGCCCGGCCGGTGTTGGAGCCAAGCTGAACCAGACCGTGCAGCGGAATGATTGCAGGGGCGGGCAACAGCGTCGCCATCGCTGCCAGCATGACAGCACCGCCGCCGATGCCAAGGCCGGCGGTGATCATTGAACTGGCAAAACTGATCGCCGTCAGCGTCAACGCCACCGGCATCCCCAGCCCGCCGTGCAGGACATCCCAGGTCATGTGGTCATCACCGAGGGGTGAAACATCTCATCCGGGCTGACCCGCCGGGCGGACAGAAACTGCTGATCTGAATAGCGGCATACGGCGTCAAGCTCAGACCTGTTGGCACTGACGCCGTAACGCCAGTAATCGGTGCCCATTGCCGCGATGGTGCTTTCAAGTCCGGCGCCGAGCCAGGGCAGAGACAGGCGGTTTGCGTTGCCCAGCCAGACATCGCGCAGACGCGTCAGCGCTATATCGCGCGCGGCAACCAGACCGTCATAGAGCACGGACGGCAGCCAGGGGTGTTCGTCGCAAAGGGATCTGCGCACGCCGATAAGGTGCATAATCGGGAAAAAGCCGGTTCTGGCATGCCAGGCCTGCTCTTCTCGCTGAAAATCCGGGAAGATGCGCCTGATCTGCGGGTTGCCATCAAGAAAGGCCACGGGCGGCTTCGGGGCGAGAACCCCGTCGATCCGGCCGTCGAGCAAGAGCTGCTGCAGTGTCTCGCCGTCGTTTATGGGCGTAAGTTTCATATCGTCGGGCAACGCCAGTTCCAGGCGTTCACGGCGCACGCCCTGATCCAGCGCACCGGTGTGCCAGTGAATATCCTGCGCGCCGACACCTGCTTCGTCCTGCAGAATGCCGCGCATCCACAGCGCCGCAGTCATCTGGTATTCCGGCACGCCGATCTTTTTGCCGGCGAAATCCGCGAGCGAGGTGATACCTGAACCTTCGCGGGTCATGAAACCTGAGTGCCGGAAGGCGCGGCTGATGAATGCGGGCAGGGCGATGTATTCGCCTTCGCCCCGTGAAATCTGCAGAATGTAACTGGAAACGGACATCTCGGTAATGTCATAGGGCGCGTCGCCAACGGCTTTGGGAAACAGGCTGGCGGTGGGCTCGATAACGGATTGCAGACTGACCCCCGGCAGGCTCACGCGCCCGTCGTGCAGCGCCATGACCCGGTCGTGATCCCATGTCGCAAAGCTCAGCTTCAGCGTGTCACCGGGCGTGGCCGGATGCGTGCGGGCGGCGGGCGCTGTCATACGCCCCCGACCCGACACTTTGCTGGGACACGGACCGGCCGGTGCATTGTTTAAACCACCTTTACCGTCATGCTGCCGAGGCCTTCGACGGCGATCTCCATTTCATCGCCCTTGACGACCGGGCCCACACCGGAGGGTGTGCCGGACATAATGACGTCACCTGCGGCAAGTTCAAAGTATTCAGAGAGGTAAGAGATCATCTCCGGCACCTTCCAGATGAGCTGGTTCAGGTCGCCTTCCTGACGCAACTCGCCGTTTACTTTCAGTGTAATGGCCCCCTCGTCGGGGTTGCCGATGGCCTCGACCGTGTGGATCGGACCAACCGGGGCGGAGCGCTCAAAGGCCTTGCCGATTTCCCAGGGGCGGCCGGCTTTCTTCATCTCACCCTGCAGATCACGACGGGTCATGTCGAGCGAGAGCGCATATCCATAGACATGATCAAGCGCGTTTTCGACGGGGATATTTTTGCCGCCGGATTTCAGCATTACCGAAAGCTCTGCCTCATGATGCACATCGGACGTGTGGGGCGGATAGGGAAATTCGCCGCTGCCATCCAGATTGTTCGGATTTTTCTGGAAAAAGAACGGTGCCTCGCGATCCGGGTCATGACCCATTTCAATGGCGTGCGCCGCATAATTGCGGCCGATACAATAGACGCGCCGCACCGGGAATTTTGCATCAGTGCCGGCAACTTCAAGTGCCACAACGGGGGGGGTGTCGATCACGAAATCAGTCATTGGGTCTCCAGACATTCGGTTGCAACAGCACAATAGCGCAGGTTAAACCAATCGCAACCAATTTTTTAATTTTATGGAAACGCTTGCCTGTACGGCTGTATCTGCCCTATAAACGCCGGTATCTGATATGAATGATCTACCAATTAGAGGTGAAAGTGCTGATAAAGCCTGTTCAGACCGACAGAGATGCCGCGCTGGCCGCGCTGCGGACATTCATCACACAGGGCGGATATACCCCCGGTGACCGGCTGCCGTCCGAACGGGATCTGATCGAAAGCCTCAGTATGTCACGGGCGACCCTGCGCAAGGCACTCGATGCGCTTGAGCGTGAAGGGGTGCTTTGGCGTCACGTTGGCAAGGGTACGTTCATCGCGGAGGCCGATGGTAAGATCGGCGACCGTGGGCTGAACGAAATCAGCCACCAGCTGACGCCGATCAAGATGATGCGGGCACGGCTTGCCATTGAGCCTGCGATTGCCCGGGAGGCCGCGATTAATGCCTCCGGTGAGGCGATTGTGCGCATGAAGCTCATTCAGGAACGTGCCCGGGCAGCTGACTCCTGGGACGAATACGAGGTGCAGGACGATAACTTTCATCGTGCCGTGGCGCAGGCCAGTGACAATATTCTGCTCGTCGCGCTCTTTGATGAGCTGAACAGCGTCCGGCGCAGCATCGCGCTGAACATCGTGGTGCGCGGCACTGACCGGCCCCCGGATGGTCACCGCAGTTTTGAGCAGCATGAAGAAATTATCCGGGCCATTGACCAGCGCGAACCCGCCGCTGCCTACGAGGCAATGCGCACCCATATCAAATCAGTGTCCGCCAGGCTGTTTGAAGACGTCTGAAGTGTCCCGGATGACTTCGCCTGTCGAAGTGCGCGCGGCCCGCGCTATATAAATGAGCCGACCCCCTTCTCACACGGAGAATTTACGATGAGCGAGACGTTAGCGACGTTAATTGAGGCACATGCCGAGGATCTTCCGGCCTTTGGTGCTCCGGACCGGGACTGGCTGAGTTATGGCGGTCTGCGCGGGCTTGCGAGCAGCGTCACCGCGTCCCTGCACGGCATGGGGATCGGACGCGGCGACCGGGTTGCCATCGTTCTGCCGAACGGGCCGGAAATGGCAGCGGCATTTGTCACCATCGCCCAGGTCGCAACGACAGCTCCGCTCAACCCGGCGTACCGCGAAGAGGAATACGATTTTTATCTGTCTGACCTTAAAGCGAAGGCGCTGGTGGTTATAGCGGGATACGACGGCCCTGCGCTGGCCGCTGCGCGCAAGGCCGACATGGCGGTGATCCGGCTCTCGGTGCCTGAGGGGGCGCCTGCGGGCTTTTTCGAGCTCAGCTCTGACCGCGAGGACCGCGCGGATGAAAGCGCGCCCGGCGTTGAGGATATCGCGCTGATCCTGCACACCTCCGGCACGACATCCCGCCCGAAGATTGTGCCGCTTCTGCAGGCCAATGTTGCCGCATCGGCCATTCATATCCGAGCCTCGCTGGAGTTGACGCAGGACGACCGGTGCATGAATGTCATGCCGCTTTTTCATATTCACGGGCTGATTGCGGCTGTCGCGGCCAGCCTTGCGGCCGGGGGATCAGTCTGGTGCGCGCCGGGCTTTGATGCGCTCAAATTCTTCGGCTGGATGAAGGATTCAAAGCCGACGTGGTACACCGCTGTGCCGACCATGCATCAGGCCATCCTGAGCCGGGCGGGCCGCAACGCGGAAACCATCGCCGAAACACCGCTGCGGTTTTTGCGGTCTTCTTCGGCCTCGCTGCCGGCCAGTGTGATGCGAAAGCTCGAGGAAACTTTCGGCGCGCCCGTTATTGAGGGATATGGCATGACGGAAGCCGCCCACCAGATGGCGTCAAATCCGCTTGGCAAAGGCAGACAGCGCCCGGGCGCCGTAGGCCTTGAGGCTGGTCCGAAGGTGCGCATCGCCCATGAGACCGAAGACCGGATCACCGGCGGGACAGGGGAGATTGTGATCTCCGGTCCCAATGTGACGCCCGGGTATGAGGGCAACCCGGACGCCAACGAGAAAAGTTTTTTCAGCGCCGAGGGCGCGCGCTGGTTCCGGACCGGGGATCAGGGAGCCTTTGACGATGAGGGGTATCTGCGGCTAACCGGCCGGCTGAAAGAAATCATCAACCGCGGCGGGGAGAAGATCAGCCCGCTTGAGGTAGATGATGTACTACTCGATCACCCGGACGTGGCTCAGGTCGTTACATTTGCGCTGCCCCATCCCAAGCTTGGCGAGGATGTCGCCGCGGCGGTCGTTCTGTCAGAAGGATCGGACGCGACCGAAAAGGATATCCGTGCTTTCGCCGCAGAGCGCATAGCCGATTTTAAAGTGCCGCGCCGGATCATCATCATGGATGAGATCCCCAAAGGGGCAACAGGAAAGATGCAGCGCATCGGTCTTGCGGAAAAGCTGGGGCTCGTCGACCCGGCACAGAGTTGATTGGCCGTTTAAAACGGTGCAGTGCGCGGGCAGACAAAGAGGGTGACAATGAAGATTTGTATTTTCGGGGCCGGGGCCATCGGCGGTTACATGGGTGTCAAACTGGCTCAGGCCGGCGCCGACGTCAGCCTTGTTGCGCGCGGCCCGCATCTGGCGGCGATGAAAGCCAACGGGCTCAGCCTGATCGAAGAAGGCGAAAAAACCACCGTTGAGGTGAACGCAAGCGATGATCCGGCTGATCTGGGCGTGCAGGACTATGTGATTGTCACGCTGAAAGCGCATTCCGTCCCTCCGGTCGTGCCAAAGATGCAGCCATTGATCGGGCCGCAGACAACGATCGTCAGCGGCGTAAACGGTGTGCCGTGGTGGTATTTCCATAAACTCGGCGGACCGCTTGAAGGTACGCGGCTTGAGACGGTCGATCCGGGCAACGCCCAGTGGGATGGCTTTGGGCCGGACCGAGTGCTGGGCTGTGTGGTCTATCCCGCCGCAGAGGTGTCCGAGCCGGGTGTTGTGCGCCATATCGAGGGCAATCGTTTCAGTCTTGGCGAACCCGATGGCAGCCGTTCGGATCGCGCAAAGGCACTTTCGGAGGCGCTCTCGTCCGCAGGTCTCAAGGCACCGGTGCGTCCGCGCCTGCGCGATGAAATCTGGGTCAAACTCTGGGGCAATCTGTCTTTCAATCCGATCTCGGCACTGACCCATGCGACGCTGGATGTGCTGTGCACTGATCCGGGGACGCGGGCTGTTGCGCGGGACATGATGACCGAAGCACAGCAGATCGCTGAAAAACTGGGGGTGAAGTTCCCGATCGACGTGGACCGTCGCATTGATGGCGGCGCTGCGGTGGGTGCACACCGGACCTCTATGCTACAGGATCTTGATGCAGGTCGTCCGATGGAAATCGATGCGCTGCTTGGCTCCGTTCAGGAGCTCGGCCGGATTACTGATACCGACACTCCCGTAATCGACACGCTGCTGGCGCTGACCAAACTGCGGGCGAAAACGGCAGGGCTTTACGGGCAGAATTAAGGCTCCTCGCTTTGAGAGGCTCTGATTAAATGGAGGCGAGTAGGAGAATCGAACTCCTGTACACGGATTTGCAATCCGCTGCGTAACCACTCCGCCAACTCGCCGCCGGTGGTGCTCGCAAGGAGGTAGCCGATTAAACTTCCTGCCGCAAGTGGCGTGGAATATCAAATTTCGGGGGCTGAGGCGTTGCCGCAGGCGCACAACTGTGCGACACCTGAAATAACGTTATCTGAACGGATGAGTTTAGACACATGACTGACTTCGCAGCCCGCCGTACAATGATGGTCGACACACAGGTCCGGCCTTCCGATGTGACAAAATTTCCTATCATTGACGCAATGCTCACCGTGCGCCGGGAAGACTTTGTCCCGTCCGGGAAACGTGAAGCTGCGTATATGGGGGAGAACCTTCCGCTTGATAAAAACCGGGTGATCCTTGAGCCCAGAACGCTGGCCAAGATGCTGGACTCGCTTGATATCGCGAACGGCGAGCTGGTGCTCGATATCGGCGCGGGGCTCGGATATTCTTCCGCCGTGATCGCGCGGATGGCGGAAGCGGTGGTGGCTGTGGAAGAAGATGAAGACTTTGCACGCGATGCCCAGGATGCACTGACCGAGGCGGGCGCGGATAATGTGATCCTTCACACCGGGCCGCTGAAGGAGGGTGCCGCACAGCACGGACCCTATGACGTGGTCCTGATCCAGGGCGGTATTTCCGAGCTTCCGGCGTCTATTTCGGAGCAGGTCAAAGACGGCGGACGCATTGCGGCTTTGTTTATGGAAAATGCCCTCGGAGAAGTTCGTATCGGGCGCAAACAGAACGGACAAATCTCGTGGCGAATGGCTTTTAATGCTTCTGCGCCGGTTTTGCCGGGCTTTGCGCGCGCGCCGGCATTTGAACTGTGATGCGGGCGATGGCGCAGAATGAGCGGGACAGGGGCTCACGAAAACCGGGGCAGAGAAAAATGGTAAAGCAGAGAGTTACGGCGCCGCGCGGCAGAACGTTTCGGGGGCTCGCTCTTGGTATTTGTGTTCTTGCAGGCACCATTGCCGGGCCTTTGCGCGCGGAGACGCTCGCTGATGCGCTGGTTGGCGCCTATAACAACAGCGGCCTGCTCGATCAGAACCGTGCCCTGCTCAGGGCGGCAGATGAAGACGTCGCAACCGCTGCTGCTGCTCTGAAACCCATTCTGAACTATACGGCCTCCGTCCAGCGAAATTTCGGAGATGTGCGCAGCACGTCTCCCTTTGGTCTCGTGTCGACCAGCTCACTGAGCTCTTCCAACCTGAGCGCCGGCCTCGTCGCAGAATTGTTGCTCTACGACTTCGGCGCGACGCAGCTGGGGGTCGAAGCTGCTAAGGAAACCGTGCTGGCGACCCGTCAGCAGCTGATCAGCATCGAGCAGAATGTCCTGCTGCGCGCCGTTTCAGCCTATCTCAGCGTTCTGGCCACGCGAGAATTTGTGTCACTGCGGCAGAACAACCTGCGGCTGCTGACACAGGAACTGCGCGCCGCACAGGACCGTTTCGAGGTGGGCGAGGTCACACGGACCGACGTGGCACAGGCCGAAGCACAGCTGGCAGGTGCCCGCAGCGGTCTTGCAACGGCGCAGGGCGATCTGCTGACGGCCATCGAGGAATACCGCAATGTGGTCGGGCGCACGCCTGACAATCTGCGGCCACCGCCCGCGCTGCCGGCGCTCCAGTCCGATGTGGAAGCGGCCCGGGCACTTGCCGTACGCGTACATCCGGATCTGCTGGCTGCACAATATGCAGTTGCCGCGGCTGAGCTGAACATTCTGCGCGCGCGGGCGGCCGTGAAACCGTCGCTGCGCGCCAGCGGTTCACTGTCGGTTCAGGATGATCTGAGCAGCAGCGACTACACAAACTCAGGCAGCATCGGCATTACATTGTCCGGTCCGATCTATCAGGGCGGCGCCATCGATTCCTCGATCCGTCGTGCGATTGCCGCGCGTGATGCGCAGCGGGGCAACCTTCTGGAAGTGCGCAAACAGATCTCGCAGGACGTAGGCGTGGCTTATGCGCAGCTCTCAGCGCAGCGCGCGAGCCTTGAGTCAACGGATGAACGGATCCGGGCGGCTGATATTGCCTTCAACGGGGTGCGGGAAGAGGCGCAGCTGGGCGCGCGAACCACACTTGATGTGCTCGACGCAGAACAGGAACTGCTGGATGCGCGCACATCACGGGTGTCGGCTCAGGCCAATCTCTATGTCGCTGCATATGCTGTTTTGCAGGCAACAGGGAGACTGACTGCGCGTGACCTCAATCTTGACGTGCAGCTCTATGACCCCGCCGCCTATTACAATCTCGTAAAAGACGCCCCCGTCGCGCGTTCACCGCAAGGTCAACAGCTTGACCGGGTTCTGCGCTCTCTGCAAAAAAACTGACATTTTAATCTACCCATTGTGCGAACACGTCCTGAGCACTACAATATGAGTGGGTAAGAGTGGTATTGAGATGTCGAAACCAGTGACGAATTCGCAGGTGGAGGACGTGCTGTCGTCCATCCGGAGGCTTGTAAGCGACAACAAAAAAAACAGTGCTTCCGCGGGTGTTCTGCCGGTGCAGGATAAACTTGTTCTCACACCACAGCTTCGTGTTTCCGAAGATGGCTCTGAACCGCAGGCAGAAATCGCAGATACAGACGGCGCGCCGGCAGGTGCAGCGCCCGACACGGGAGATCTCCGCAGCCAGGTTTCTCATGAGAATATACCGGACGATTCCTCTTGTGACGCGCCGCTGCAGTTATCGCCCGAGATGGCGGATGATGCCCTCGAAGGCATTGACAGCACTGAAGAACCCCTGCCTGACCAGTCTGCTGTACAGAAAACGGATGGCGATGGCGGATTTGTATTTAGCCGGCGGCACGCCCCGGCATCTTACGCCCGTGCTCCGCAAGTGACCGGGGCGGATGCCGACGAAGGGCCGCTGGATGTGTCGGTGCTCTCCCGTGCATCAGAAGCCGAAGCCAGATCACATCTTTCCGAAAAAATCGCAGCACTGGAAACCGCCATCGCTCGCACGGCGGATCAGTGGGAGCCGGATGGCAATGGTCGCGATGCTTATGCCGGGACCCGCGCGCCGTCGATGGAGTGGCGGGACGGTGTTTCTTTTGACGGCAAAGGGGTACCTTTGTCCGATGACGATCCGATACAGCCGGTCGCGACTGTCGATGACGAGGCAGATGTGCCCTGGGCGGAAGAGGATCAGATCATCGACGAAGAAGCGCTGCGCCTTCTGGTCGGCGATATTGTCCGGTCTGAGCTGCAGGGCGAACTGGGCGAGCGCATCACGCGGAATGTGCGCCGGCTGGTACACCGTGAGATAATGCGTGCCCTCGCGGCGCGCGATCTCGACTGAGCAGACCTGAACAAGTCGCACCTGTGTATCCCAGTTAGCGGATGTATCGCCCCGGACAATTGAGGGCTTTCAGGCGCTTCGCGTTTTGCGCAGACTGACGGCGGATCTCAGAGGAACGTCCTGATGAACACGCCTGCGCATCTGCTTTTAGGGGCTGCCGCGATGGCGCGCAGTGGTGATCGCCGGATCATTCTTGCTGCGCTGGCGGGAGCATTGCTGCCCGACCTGTCGCTTTATCTCATGGCCGGCGGGGCGCTTTATTTCTTTGCCATCCCGCCGCGCGTGGTTTTCGATGAGCTTTACTTTTCCCAAAGCTGGCAGACGGTTTTTGCGATCGACAATTCATTTATTGTCTGGGGGGGCCTGGCCATGCTGGCACTCTGGTACCGCAGCGCGTGGGCGACTGCCCTGACGGGGGCCGCGCTGTTGCATTTGTGCCTCGACTTTCCGTTGCATCATGACGACGGACGGGCGCATTTCTGGCCGCTCTCCGGATGGATATACGAAAGCCCCTACAGCTACTGGGACAGGGGGCAGGGGGCGCATCTGGTCGCGCCGCTGGAGGCTTTTGTCGCTGTGGTTGCGGCCCTCGTGCTGTGGCGACGCAGGTTAGGCCCGGGGCTCTCTGTGCTGGTTCTGGTTCTGCTTGCGGCAGAACTCTGGGTTGTGCGCCAATGGCTTTTCATCTTTGACATGGCCTGAAAACGCACAAAAGCGCGCCCGAAGTGGGGCGCGCTTTTGTGTAATGAATTCAGTTATTTGTTACGCGGCTTCGGCTTGCTGCGCGGCGTTGCGGCGCTCCGATTCCTCGCGTGACAGAGCAACAGATGTTCGCACACCCTTGCCCACGAAATCCATAAGGCCAGAGACCACACGCTCGTTGGGGTCAATGCCTGCACAGCTCAGTACTTCGCGGCCATCACGGGACCGCGCCCAGCGGGCGATCTGCTCAGGACCATTGCCGTACTTCTTGTCGTCGGCGATGGCGTCGTCCAGTGCAGCCAGTACCACAGCTGCAAAAAGTTTGCGTGCACGGTTGCCTTGCTCGTTATTGAAGGCTGTGCCGTCAACGAAATCTTTCATCTCGTCGTCCTTTCCATTATTCTTGCTCTTGTCTTTCCGGCGTGACGTCCCTTATGGCGGGTTTCGGTCGATTCGGATACCCTGTAATTGCATGCCCCATATGCAAAATTTGCATGGCTTTTTGCACGTGCATCATAAGGTATGGTTGCCTTGTCACCCCTCAGTCCTGCAGATATAGGGTGGCCTGACAATTCAACAACCTTTTGCCACAGGCCGGATCCATGCCAAAAATTAACGGAAACGAAATTCGCCCCGGAAACGTTCTGGATCACAACGGTGGTCTGTGGGCGGCTGTCAAAGTTGATCATGTAAAACCCGGTAAAGGCGGCGCGTTCGCACAGGTTGAACTCCGCAACCTGCGCAATGGTTCCAAGCTCAACGAACGCTTCCGCAGCGCCGACAAGGTCGAGAGGGTGCGTCTGGAGCAGAAAGACCAGCAGTTTCTGTATGAAGACGCAGGTATGCTCGTTGTCATGGATACCGAAACGTACGAACAGGTCCAGTTGCCTGCCGAGCTTCTGGGCGAACGTCGCCCGTTTCTGCAGGACGGCATGACGCTTGTCGTGGAATTCTATGATGACGAGGCGCTTAACGCGACGCTGCCGCAAAAGGTCGTCTGCAAGATCGTCGAAACCGAGCCGGTGGTCAAAGGTCAGACGGCTGCGAATTCGTTCAAACCTGCCGTGCTGGACAATGGCGTGAAAGTCATGGTCCCGCCCTTCGTGGGTCAGGATGAGGACATCGTCGTGAACACCGAGACGATGGAATATTCCGAACGCGCCTGACCTGCGTAACAGATTGCAGACGGCAAAGCTCCCGTTATTGCGGGGGCTTTTTTGTGTTGCGGCTGTTATGCGTCCGTCCGCAGGACGCGGGCCTCGCCCGCCTGCATCGGTCCTGTCGCCCGGTCATACCGCAGGTACGCGATGGCGGCATCGCCGCTGCGGGACAGCAGGGTACCTGCCGGTTTGCCGGAAACGGTGATTTCTGCCCCGGGGTCTGCCGGTCCTGTGACCGAGACCCGTGCCAGCCCTTTACGCAACTCGGTTTTGTGTTTCATGCGGGCAGTGACTTCCTGTCCGACATAGCAACCCTTGCGGAAATCTACGCCATTCAGCCGCTCGAACCCGGCCTCGAGTATGAATGTATCAGGGGTGAGTTCGACACCGCTTTGCGGGATGAGATGCGCCACGCGCAGCGCTGTCCAGTCCGTGTCGTCCTGCGCCTGCGGCGTGTCGCGGTAAGCGCGCCATCCCAGGGCCTCGTGGCGCGGGTCGGCAAAGCCGTCCCCGGGTCTCTCACCTGTGCCCCGGTGGACATGCAGGTCGACGGGGGTAATCGTAACATCGGCACGCAACTTGTACATATTCAGCCTTGCCATCAGCATATCAGCCAGCGGACAAGCCACATCCAGCAGCACAGCATCACCCCGGCGCAGCAGAAAGAAATCAGCAATGTATTTGCCCTGCGGCGTCAGCAGCGCGGCATAAACCAGACCGTTTTCAAGTCCGGCGATATCGTTGGTGATCAGCCCCTGCAGAAAGTCATCCACATCACGGCCGGTCAGTTTCAGGGTGCGACGTTTGGACATAGGGGGCTCCTCACAGGCCTTTGGGTGCCATATAAGGTTACAACTGCCAAGGGGAAGAGGCGGCGAATTATGCGCGCACCGATATCGGTTATCGTGCCGACACTGAATGCTGAAACGCGTCTGGGCGACTGCCTCGGCTCGCTCATGCCCGGTCTTGAGGCCGGGTTGATCCGTGAGCTTATTGTGACGGACGGTGGTTCTGACGACGATACCGTTGCCGTGGCCCGGGCCTGGGGGGCGGAAATCGTTTCCGGCCCGGCGTCGCGCGGCGGACAACTGGCGCGCGGATGTGATGCCGCACAGGGCAGGTGGCTGATGGTGCTGCATGCCGATACAGTGCTGCAACCCGGATGGGTCGGGCCTGTCATTCGTCACATGAAAACGGATAATGCGGGCTGGTTCCGTCTTGCATTTGGCACCCGTGGTATTGCCGGTCGGCTGGTCGCGGCATGGGCTAATCTGCGCAGCCGCTTTGGCCTGCCCTACGGCGATCAGGGGTTGCTTGTTCCGGCCGCCCTCTACCGCAGTGTGGGGGGGTATCCTGATCAGCCGCTGATGGAGGATGTTGCTCTGGCGCGGGCGCTGTCAGGCCGTCTGACGATGATTGATGCTGTCGCGCAGACCTCACCGGCACGCTACATGCAACAGGGCTGGCTGCGACGTGGTGCGCGCAACCTCTGGACACTCACCCGGTATTTCTGCGGTGTATCGCCGGCGCGGCTCGCCGAAAGCTACCGGCGTTAGCGAAAGATAATCGAGCTTAGCTTCTGCAGAAGACCCGACGTGGCGGGCACTGCAGGATCATGGCGGGCAGCAGGGCCCCTCGCGCGGTTGTCGGTAACGGTCTTTCCGTCCTGAAACTGCAGACGGTAGAGATCGGCGTAAATGCCGCCCCGCTCCAGGAGTTCGTCATGCGCGCCCTCGTCCACCACACGCCCGCGGTCCATCACAACAATTTTGTCGGCGCCACGCACCGTTGAGAGCCGGTGCGCGATGACCAGCGTCGTGCGCCCCTCGGCAAGGGTATCGAGTGCTTCCTGAACCACCTTTTCGGACTGGGCATCCAGTGCTGAGGTCGCTTCGTCCAGCAGCAGAACGGGGGTGTCGCGCAGCAGCGCGCGGGCGATCACCACCCGCTGGCGCTGGCCACCGGAGAGGGCAGAGCCGCGCGGGCCCACCCGCGTATCGAGCCCTGCCGGCAGTTTGGCCAGAAAGCTGGTGACATGTGCGGCATCAAGCACGGGCACAAGGTCTTCATCCGAGACATCCTCACGCCCCATCAGGATATTTTCGCGCAGTGTCTCGTCAAAGAGCAACGCTTCCTGGGTCACGACCGAGTACAGTCCACGCAAATCGGCGAGCGAAACCGCGTCGGTTGCGACGCCACCGATCAGGATTTTTCCGTCATCGGGGTCCACCAGTCGGGTCAGCAGGTTGAATATCGTCGATTTGCCGGCTCCTGAGGCGCCGACAAGCGCCGTGGTTTGCCCCGCCTCTGCGATCAGATTCAGGTTTTCCAGAATACGCGCCTCGCCATAGCTGAGCGACACGTCTTCAAGGCGGATATCCGGCGTGCCGGTGGGGGCCGCAGCCGGAGAAACAGGCGAGGTCAGCCGGATCGGGGCGTCCATCAGTTCCTTGATCCGTTCGATGGATGCGGCAGCGGTCTGCCACAACCCGCTGATCGCGCCCAGACGCCGCATCGGATCAAAGGCAAACCCCATGGCGGTGAAAAAGCTCATGAACTGACCGATGGTTTTTTCACCTGCGATAATCTCCGAGCCGCCATAGATGATCACCGCCAGAAAGCCGAAGCCCGAAATGATATCGATCATCGCCGGGATTGCGGCGGAGCCAAAAATCGTGCGGACCTGGGTGCGCACATACTGGTCGGTCAGGTTGCGGTACTGGCGGGCCTGGTATTCTTCGGCACCGTTAAGCTTGATCTGAACGATGCCGTGGAAAATCTCATCCAGCCTGTTGGACAGCGACGCGCCCAGATCGCGGGCCTCACGGGCGCGTTTGCGCACGAAGCGCTGCGCCAGGGCTGCGGGCATCACCAGTACCGGGATGCCGATACAGGCCAGCAGCGCCCAGACCGGGTCAACACTGATCGCCACGCCGAGCAGCACAAACAAACCGATAAAATCACGCCCGGCGCCGGTAACGATAGCGCGCCACACGTCATTCACGGCGTTCACGTCGGATTGCACACGCTGGATCAGGAACCCCGGCGGGTGGGACTGATGAAAGGTGCCGTCCTGCTGCATCATCCGGCCCAGCAGGTCATTGCGCAGGCTTGCCGCGGATTTCTCCGCGATGCGGGTCAGCAGGACTTTCTGCATGACACCGGACACCGCACGCATCAGGAAAATGCCGATGAGCACCGCGCCGACCACCGCCAGCATCGAGCTCTGACCGGCCACAAAGACCTGATCGAACATCGGCTGCATCAGCCAGGCGAGTGCGCCCAGCATCGATCCTTCGATGATCATAAAGAAAACAGCGACGGCAAGCGTGCCCAGGTGGCGGTTCAGATACCCGCGCCACAACCATTTCATCAGATGGGCAGAAGCTTGATCGTTATCGCGCATTTAAGGCCTTTTTGCTGCGCCGGACCGCCGTACCTGTCCGGTGAACTCCGGGTGTAGGCCTCTCACAGGGTCAAAGCAAGGCAGGTGGCGATTGACGCGGATACCCCGGGGGCTAGTGTTGCGCCAAAGCAAAAGGATGGATTTCATGGCCGGCAAACCAAACCCCGCCGCGGGACGCGGTTATCTTGCGATTCCCGGGCCTTCGGTAATCCCTGAGGCCGTGCTGAATGCCATGCACAGGCCTGCGCCAAATATCTATTCGGGTGAACTGCCCGATATGATGCCGGGGATCATGGCAGATCTTAAAAAGGTCGCGCGCACCGGGCATGATGTGGCCATCTATATCGGTAACGGGCACGCTGCCTGGGAGGCCGCACTGGCCAATGTGATCGAACCGGGTGATCAGGTGCTGGTGCCGCGCACGGGACATTTCTCCTGGGGCTGGGGCGATACCGCTGAGGGTCTCGGCGGCGAGGTGGTCAACGTGGATACCCCGCTGGGCCAGCCGATGGATATGGCGCGGATCACTCAGGCGCTGGCGGATGACGGCGCGCAGCGGATCAAAGCTGTGCTGGCAGTGCATGTGGATACCTCGACGTCGCTGCGCAACGACATTGCAGCCCTAAGGGCGGCAATGGATGCCTCCGGTCATCCCGCGCTTCTGATGGTGGACTGTATCGCCTCGCTGGCCTGCGATGTCTTTGAGATGGACGGCTGGGGTGTCGATGTAATGGTCACCGGCAGCCAGAAGGGCCTGATGGTGCCCCCGGGCATGAGCTTTGTCTTCTTCAATGACAAAGCGGCTGCCGTGCGCTCAGAGATGACCCGGGTGAGCCGCTACTGGGACTGGACGCCGCGGGCCAACCCTGGGATGTTCATGCAGTACTGGCACGGCACGGCGCCCACGCATCACGTCTATGGCCTGCGCACGGCCCTCGATATGATCCACGCCGAGGGCATTGAAAACATCTGGGCGCGTCATGAGGTTTTTGCCCGCGCCATCTGGGCCGCCTGCGATGCGTGGGCACAGCGTGGCAGTCTGCGCATGACCGTCCGTGACCCGGCCTGCCGCAGCCATGCTGTCACCGGGTTGCAGCTGGAAAGCCCGCAGGCGACGGCATTGCGCGAGTGGACCGAAGCGCATCTGGGCCTGACGCTGGGCATCGGTCTCGGCATGGCGCCTGCCGGTGATCCGGCGTGGCATGGATATTTCCGTCTGGGGCATATGGGCCACCTCAACGGTCACATGATCATGGGTCTGCTCGGGGGGATTCAGTCTGGCATGACGGCTCTTGGTCTTGAGCACGGCAGTGGCGCGCTGGATGCCGCATCTGAAATCATTGCAGGGGGCTGATCAGCCGGCCGTTTTGCCGGCATAAAGCTGATCGGCCTGCCGGCGCCTGACCGCAACCCAGTTGAGCCAGTGATTGACGACGAGGCAGATGAATACCGCCGCGACGAGGCCGTAGATCGCGAAAAGAAACAGCAGCACCCAGCCCAGGTTCACGCCGAACATCACGATGCAGGCATTGGTAAAGTCCGGTGCACGACCCAGTTTGTGATTTTCCATCGTTGCCTCACAGGTTGGCTCCTGACGAAAACTATAGCCCTGCGCAGCGATCCGTCAGCAGTTTTCTGCGGTTTTTACCGCGTCGGGCAGGACTTCTGCCAGAATTTCCAGCTGAGCAGGGGTGCCGCAACTGATCCGGATGCAGCGGTTTTGCGGTGCCACGAAGGGCATGCGCACAAATACGCCCCGCGCATCCAGTTCCGTGAGCACACGTTTTGCAAAATCTGCGTCTTTGCCACAGTCGATCGTCACAAAATTAGCAGCTGAGGCCAGCGGTCGGAGGCCACAAGCGCCGGCGATCTCGGAAATCTGCAATCGCGCAGAGACGATGCGCGCCAGCACCGACCGCAGCCAGACATCGTCCTGAAGCGCGGCGAGCGCACCCGCCTGGGCTGCCCGGTTCATCCCGAAGTGGTTGCGTACTTTGTTGAAGGCGGCAATCAGATCCGGCGCGCCGATGGCATAACCCACACGCGCACCGGCGAGACCGTAAGCTTTGGAAAAGGTGCGCAGGCGAATGAGGCGCGGGTCATCCCAGGGCAGGGGCACCTGTGCAGTCTCCGGCGCGCATTCGATATAAGCCTCGTCCAGGATCAGAAGTGTACCCGCCGGCAGATCATCCATCGCCGCCGCAATCTGATCGCCGGTGTGAAAGCTGCCCATCGGATTGTCGGGGTTCGACAGATAGACCAGTTTGGCACCGGTTTCCGCAGCCTTTGTAAAAAGGCCTCTGAGGTCTTCATAATCACCGTCATACGGCACTTTGTGCAGCTCCGCGCCATAGCCAGCAACATGATAGTTAAACGTGGGATAAGCACCGTCCGACGTCACAACCGCATCCCCCGGCGCCACCATCAGCCGGGCAATATAGCCCAGCAGCCCGTCAATGCCTTCACCAACCATGATTGTCCCGGCGGGTGTCCCGAGGTGTCGGGCGAGCGCCTCGCGCAGATCATAGCTTTCCGGGTCGCCATACATCCATAACGGGGTTTCCGCCATTGCACGCACCGCTTCCGGCGAGGGACCGAACACGTTCTCATTTGCGCCGAGCCTTGCGCGGAATCCCTGCCCCTTCTGGCGTTCCCGGGTTTCGGGGCCGACGAAAGGCACGGTGTCAGGCAGGGAGGCGGCCAGCGGGGTCAGTCGGAAATGCGTCATAGCGCCACTTAAGTGCACCCAGGTCACGGGGGCAAGGGCAGGGGTGCCGTCACGTTTTACTGGCCCGCGACACCCGTTTGCGGTTCTGTGGCTTCACCATAACAAGGGAGACCGCCCATGGCGCGCGTCGAGGTTCTGACCGAAGATCACATTGCCCGTGTCACGCTGACCCGTCCGGACAAGAAAAACGCAATGGATCAGGAGATGATCGATGCGTTGATTGCCGCAGCCGGGCAGATCGCGACGTCTGAGGCGCGTGTTGTTGTGCTGAGCGGGCAGGGCAGTGCCTTTTGCGCGGGCATCGATCTGGCGGGCCTTGGAGCGATGATCGGACAGGACATGCAGGCGCTGATCATGCCGCGCACCCATGGCGGGGGTACGACGAACCAGTGGCAGGAGGTTGCGATGGCCTGGCACCGGCTCCCGGTGCCGGTGATCGCCGCTCTGCACGGGCAGGTTTTTGGTGCGGGTATGCAGCTCGCTCTTGGTGCGGATATTCGTATCGCGGCACCTGACACTATGCTGGCGGTAATGGAGATGAAGTGGGGCATCGTGCCGGACATGGGCGGCATGGTGTTGCTGCCGCGTCTCGTGCGCTCGGACGTGATGCGGCGGCTCGTATACACAGCCGCCCCGGTTCCTGCGGAGCAGGCGGAGCGCTGGGGGCTGGTGACGGAGATTGCAGCGGATCCGCTTGAGGCCGCCATGGCATTAGCTGCTGACATCACAGGGAAAAGCCCGAAGGCGATACGGGCGGCCAAAGCGCTCATGGAAACCGCTGAAACCGCCGCAGCGCAGGATGTCCTGATGGCTGAGGCGGAGGCTCAGGCCGGCCTGCTGGGCACACCTGAGCAGATGGAAGTGGTGGCCGCGCAGTTCGGCAAGCGGGAGCCGGTTTTCAAATGAGCCAACGCGGGACCTGACCGGCAGGCGTCGCGCGGGCCGCAGGCATCCGGTGCGTGTTCAGCCCAGTTCGGACAGCCGCGCAAGCGCTTCTTTCAGCTGAGTTTCTTCCTCTTCACGCAGCGCCAGATTTGCACGGGTTTCCTCGACCACTTCTTCCGGGGCAGAGGCTGCGAATTTCGGGTTGTTCAACCGCCCGCGCAGACCGCCTAGCTCTTTGGCGAGTTTGCCCATGGATTTCTCGAGCCGCGCCTTTTCCTCTGCGATATCGATGATATCCGCGAGCGGCAGCCCGAAGGAAGCGCCCGGCACCGCTAGCGACACGGTCCCTTTGGGAAAGGCGTCTGCGCGGCTCAGATCGTCAACCCGGGCGAGCCTTTTGATCATCACCTCATTACGTGCCCAGGCGGTCTCTCCCGCAGCGTCGATTTCGGTGACGACAAGCGGCACAAAAAGCCCCGCGGGCACATGCATCTGCGCGCGCGCAGAGCGGATCGCCTCGATCAGGCTGATCACCCAGGTGAGTTCCCGGTCAGCGTCCACATCCACCAGATCCGTGGCCTTGTATTCAGGCCAGTCGGCGTGCACCAGCATCTTGTCGCGGGTGCCCGTCGCGGCCCAGAGTTCTTCAGTGATGAAGGGCATCACAGGGTGCAGCAGGATCATGCACTGATCCAGCACCCAGGCCATCGTTTCGCGGGTCTCTTGCGCGAATTCGGCGTTGTCCTCGTCCTGCAGCAGCGGTTTGCTGAGCTCCACATACCAGTCGCAGACCTTGCCCCAGACAAAGGCATAGGCCGCATTTGCCGCGTCATTGAACCGGTAGTTTCCGAGCGCTGCGTCGATCTCTTCGCGGACGCGCGCAGTCTCGCCGATGATCCATTTATTGACCGGCTGCGTGGGCTGCGATGGCGCGGCGCTGAACCCGTCTGCCCCGGTCCGGGCCTCAAATACGCCGTTCATTTCCGCAAACCGGCAGGCGTTCCAGAGTTTGGTGCCAAAATTGCGATAACCCGCGATGCGCTGGGTCGAGAGCTTCAGGTCGCGTCCCATGGCGGCCATCGCCGTCAGCGTAAAGCGCACCGCATCGGCACCGTATTC
>CBDUCB010000002.1:0-58612 GCA_965365545.1 uncultured Roseobacter sp.
GGGCTCGCCAGACGCTGCTTAAGGGTCGGGATCAGCGTCTGACCGCCTCCGAGCGCCTGTGCATCCTCGCGCCCCATGGCCGCTGCTGCGTCCGCGACCGTTCCGGGCCGTTCCACATCAAAATTGTACATTTCTCTTTCCTCTCATCAGACAAAAGGCCTGCGCCTCTCTGGCTCGAAAATATCCCGGGGGTCCGGGGGCCGGCCCCCGAACCGCCGTCTCAGATCACTGCATCGCTGCCCAGACGCGCGCGGGCGACAGCGGCATGTCGATATGTGTGACGTCCTTGCCAGCCGACTGCAGCGCGTCCACAACCGCATTCACCACCGAGGGCGGAGAGCCGATCGCACCGGCCTCACCACAGCCTTTCACGCCAAGCGGGTTATGCGTGCAGGGCGTCTGGCAGGAGTGGTCTACCTGATAGAACGGCAGATCATCGGCCCTTGGCATCGCGTAATCCATATAGGATGCACTGAGAAGCTGGCCGTTCTCGTCATAGGCACAGTTTTCCAGCAGCGCCTGGCCGATCCCCTGGGCAAGCCCGCCATGCACCTGACCGGTCACAATCATCGGATTGACGACATTGCCGAAGTCATCCACCGCCGTGAAGGCCTCGATGGTGACCTTGCCGGTCTCCGGGTCCACCTCAACCTCACAGGCATAGGCGCCCGCGGGATAGGTGAAGTTCGACGGATCGTAAAATGCCGTCTCCTCCAGCCCCGGTTCAAGGTCTTCGAGCGGATAGTTGTGCGGCACGTAAGCCGCCAGCGTCACATCCCCCCAGGCCAGCGACTTGTCCGTGCCCGCGACAGAGAATGTCCCGTCTTTCAGCTCGATGTCTTCGTCTGAGGCCTCGAGAATATGGCCCGCGATCTTTTTCGCCTTGGCGATGATTTTCTCGGTTGCCCGCACCATGGCGGAGCCGCCAACGGCCAGCGAGCGCGACCCGTAGGTGCCCATGCCCATCGGCGTGTTGGCCGTATCCCCGTGCACCACTTCGATCATGCTCTCATCGATGCCGATCATATCGGCGATCACCTGGGGAAAGGCGGTCTCATGCCCCTGCCCGTGGCTGTGGCTGCCGGTCATCACGACCAGACCACCGGTGGCATTCACACGCACCGTGGCACTTTCATAAAGCCCCGCACGCGCACCCAACTGCCCCACCAGGTTCGATGGCGCGATGCCGCAGGCCTCAATGTAACAGTTCACACCAAGACCGCGCAGCATGCCCCTCGCTTCGGAGGCCTTGCGCCGCGCGTCAAAGCCGCTGAGATCCGCCATCTCTTCAAGCTTGTCCATCGTGGCCACATAATCACCGGTGTCGTATTCTACGGCGACCGGCGTGGCATAGGGGAACTCCGTGACAAAATTCTGCCGGCGCAGCGCGATGGGGTCGACTTTCAGCTCGCGCGCGGCCTTGTCGATCACCCGCTCAAGCTGGAACGTAGCCTCCGGACGACCGGCGCCCCGATAGGCATCGACCGGCACCGTGTTGGTAAAGACCGCCTTCACGTTCACATAAATCAGCGGCGTTTTGTAATTGCCCGCCATCAGCGTGCCATGCAGCCATGTGGGCACCGAGGGCGCAAAAGTGCTCAGATAAGCGCCCATATTGGCGTAGGTCTCGGTGCGCAGCGCGGTAAAATTGTTATCCGCATCAAGCGCCAGTTCGATCTTCGTGACGTGGTCGCGACCATGTGCATCCGACATGAAGGCTTCCGTCCGGCTGGAGGTCCATTTCACCGGCCGGTTACAGGCCTTCGCAGCAAAGGTGCAGAAGGCTTCTTCCTGATAATGGAAGATCTTCGTGCCGAAACCGCCACCCACATCGGGTGCCACAACTCGCAGCTTGTGCTCAGGGATGCCCAGCACGAACGCCCCCATCAAAAGCCGGATGACATGCGGGTTCTGGCTGGTGGTGTAAAGCGTGTGATCCCCGGTCCCACGGGCATAATCGCCCACCGCCACGCGCGGCTCCATCGGGTTGGCCACCAGCCGGTTGTTCACCAGCTCCAGTGTGGTCACATGCGCCGCCTTGTCAAAGGCTTCATCTGTCGCCGCCTTATTCTCCTCGACAAATCCCCAGTCATAACAAAGGTTTGACGTCAGATCATCATGTACCTTCGTGGCCCCGTCCGAAACTGCCGCCTTCATGTCGATGACTGCCGGCAGATCTGAGATATCGACCACGATCGCTTCCGCGGCGTCGCGCGCCTGCTCCAGCGTATCGGCAACAACGGCCGCGATCGGCTCTCCGACATGGCGCACTTTGCCATGGGCCAGAACAGGGTGTTTAGGCTCCTGCATCGGCTCCCCGTGCTTGTCCGTCACCTGCCAGCCGCAGGGCATCCCACCCACCGCTTCGAAATCCGCGCCGGTAAAGATCTTCACGACCCCCGGCATTCCTTCTGCGGCAGACGTATCGACATTATCGAGCGTGCCATGAGCCACATCAGAGCGCAGAAAGTACACATGCGCCTGTCCGCGGATGTTGATGTCGTCGGTGTAATTGCCGGCTCCGGTCAGAAACCGGACGTCCTCGCGGCGCTTTGTGCTTGCGCCAATGCCACTGTCTTTCGGCATGATCGTCCTCCCGTTAAAACGGAGGCGCCTCGCGGGCCACTCCCCCGTGCACGGCAGCATCAGAACATCAGGGTCCTGCACTCCGCGCGTTTAAGTGAATTTATTCTGCGGCGATGCTGCTGACGTCCTGTCCGGATGCCGCCATGATCGCTTTGACAATGTTATGATAGCCGGTGCAGCGGCACAGATTGCCCTCGAGATAATCCCGGACCTCTGCTTCGGAGGGTTTGGGATTTTCCTTAAGCAGGGCGGCGGCAGACATCACCATGCCCGGCGTGCAAAACCCGCACTGCAGCCCGTGATGATCCTGAAATGCCTGCTGGATGACGTTGAGCGATCCGTCGGCATTGGCCATGCCCTCGATGGTGGTCACTTCGGCACCATCGGCCTCGGCGGCAAGCATCGTGCAGGCTTTGATCGCCTCGCCGTTGACGTGCACCACACAGGCACCACACTGGCTGGTATCGCAGCCCACATGTGTGCCTGTCAGCGACAGGTCATCGCGCAGAAATGACGACAGCAATGTGCGCCCTTCGACCTCTCCCGATGATGCGCGACCATTTACAGTCATTGAGACCTGAACCATGGCTTCCTCCCTGAAAGCGTTTGTAATTGCCGCGATTTAAGCACGGCAGCGGGAACATGAGAACCGCTAAAATTCGGGAAAATACACGGGCTGCGGCAACCTGCCGGTTTGACAGCGGCCTCAGCCTGTATCGCGTCCCGCGCGCGGCTGCGGCCGGGTCGGGATTTCTTTCAGCAATCCTCCCACGCCCATCCCAGCGATGTCAGCATCGCGCACCGGGATGCCACAGATCACCCGCGCCATGACCCAGTCCGCCCCGTTCAGCGCCGGTGAACGCGCGCATCCCGGCAAGCCGATGACCGGGCGCTGATCGAGCGTGCCGGTAAAAAGCAGGTTCCCCGGATCAACCGGCATACCGAAGCGTTCAACTCTGCCGCCCGCATCGCGCAGAGCGCGCGGGCCCACATCGTCGGGATCAGAGGTCGCGGATCCGGTCAGGATCAGGGTCAGCCCGGTTTCCATCCTGCGCAGCGCACCGGTCAGGGCGGCGGTTTCGTGCGGCACGCGCACCACCTGCTCCAGATCAAGCCCGAAGGCGGCAACGCGCCCGGCGATCGCCTCAAGCCCTTTGTCACCGGCGCCGGCAGCAGTCTGTGTGATAATAAGGCCCACGGAAGCAATTTCGGGCGGTGCCAGCCTGAGCCCCGCCCGGGCGCTGGTGCAAGCCTCCTGCAGGGCCGCTTCCGGCACCGCGTAAGAGATAATTTTTATTGTCGCCACCATGCCGCCATCCTGCATCTGCTGAAAGGGCGGCACTGTGGCAAGTGTGATCATCGGATGCACCAGGTTCACCGCTTCAAGCGCTGCCACGTTCAGAACCGCGACGCCGGGCCCGCGTGCCAGCAGATTGACCCGCCCGGTGAAAGCCTTTGTCAGACTTAGGTGCTGCGCCTCTCCGTCCGGCACAAGAGCCTCCGCCAGCGCGCGCGCGGCAGTGTTTTCGTCCACATCACCCGGCTCCAGCACAGCAACCGTGATTTCCCCGACCCCGGCCTCGTGGAGGGCTGCGATGTCATCCTGTCCGAGCACCCGGCCCTTGCGCAGCCGGGCGCGGCCCTCCAGCGCTACTGAATGTGCGAGCACGGCACCCTCGGCCTGTGCCGTAGGAAGGGGCCCGAATTTCATGCGCCGCGCCGCAGAACGCGTGTCATCTCGGCCAGCACGGAAACCGCAATCTCCGGCGGCCCTGAAGCACCGATATCAAGCCCGACGGGGCCGTGAATCCTCGCAATGTCCGCGTCTGAGAACCCTGCCTCCTGCAACCGGGAAACCCTCGCCGCATGGGTGCGCTTTGACCCCAGCGCACCGATGTAAAAGCAATCAGACCGCAGGGCGATATGCAGAGCGGGATCGTCCAGCTTGGGATCATGTGTCAGCAAAACAACAGCGGTGCGACTGTGCAGTCCGGCGGTCTCCATCGCCTCATCGGGCCAGTCCGCGATCAGTGTCTCACCCGGGAAACGCGCTTCTGATCCGAACGCTCCGCGCGGGTCGATGATCACCGGGTCATACCCGGCAAGGCGCGCCATCGGCACGAGGGCCTGGGCAATATGCACCGCGCCCACCACGATCAGTTTCAGGGGCGGGTTGTGAATGGCAACGAAAACGTCCTCGTCCTGCTCATACCCGGACCGGTCCATCGCGAACCGCTCCGGATATCCGTCACGCAGCAGACGCCGCGTGCCGGCGTTCAGACTTACTTCATAGGCCACAGGTTCCCGGGCCGCCCGCGCCGCCACCAGCTCAGAAAGCAGGTCCTCGGCGAGCACATTGCCCACCGGCTCCACCAGAATGCGGATTGTGCCGCCACAGGCCAGGCCCACGGCAAAGGCATCGCCATCACTGACACCATATTCCAGAAGCTTCTGTTCGCCCTTCTCCAGCGCCTCTGCAGCCTCCAGGGCCACCGCGCCCTCCACGCAGCCGCCGGAAACGGAGCCCTGCATCTCCCCGTCGCCCGCGATCACCATCTGCGCGCCGGTGCGCCGCGGTGCAGACCCCCAGGTCGCAACCACTGTCGCCAGCACCGCACCACGCCCGGCCCGGTGCCACTCCAGCGCCAGCTCGGGCGCGTTTTCAAATACTTCCATGGCGGACCTCCCGTTGTCGATTATGCCTGCTGCATTGTCAGATGTCTGCCCGAAAATGCGCCGCGCACCCGCCACAGAGGGCCGCGCGCCGCTGCACAATTTCGCACCTTGTCCCCCGGCACCAGGCCCATTACATCTTGGGCAGAACTGAGACCGGAGCGCCATTATGCCCATGCAGGCCCAGGAAATTGAAGATCTGCTGCGCCAGACCTTTCCCGACGCGGAAATCCGTGTTGAGGGAGACGACGGTGTCCATATGTCAGCCATGGTCGTGGATGAGAGTTTCCGCGGCAAAAACCGGGTTCAGCAACAGCGTGCGGTCTATGCCGCGCTCAAAGGCAAAATGGACGGCGCACAGGGTGAACTTCATGCGCTGGCCCTGACCACCCGGGCGCCTGAGTGAGCGCCTGACTGATTTACCTGCGCCCGCCGACCGGCGCGGCCGAACCACGAGGATTCTGATATGACCGATGCAACGAGCCAGATCAAAGAGACGATTTCCGCCAGCGATGTGGTGCTTTTTATGAAAGGTACCAAAGAGATGCCGCAGTGCGGCTTCTCAAGCCGCGTGGCCGGTGTGCTGAATTACATGGGCGTGCCCTACTCCGACGTGAATGTGCTGGCTGATGAAGCCATCCGTCAGGGGATCAAGGATTTCTCCGACTGGCCGACGATCCCGCAACTTTATGTCAAAGGCGAGTTCGTGGGCGGCTGTGACATTATCACAGAGATGACGCTTTCGGGCGAGCTCGACACGCTTTTTGAAGAGAACGGTGTGACCTTTGATAAGGAAGCAGCCGACAAGATCCGTGAAGCCAACGGCTGATCTTTCTGGCCAGTTCGGTTAACAGATAAAAGGGGCCTGAGCTGCCGGCTCAGGCCTTTGTCTTTTCCTCAACCGACGCAGCAAGGGCTTCGGCCCGCGCGGCAAGTTCAGCCAGCGTATCGGTGACACTTTGCGGCACGACCGGCACTTCGACGCGTTCCGGCTCAGCAGCGGCGGCGGCACTGCGCAGATCAGCAATTTCGGCTTCGCGTTCGTTAAGCTGTGCCTGCACTTCGGCCACGCGGTCCTCGACGCTCGCCGTTTTATCCGCCAGCATCAGGCCGGCCATCAACAGCATCCGCGCCTCTGGCATCCGTCCCACCTGATCAGAGAGCACCTGGGCTTCGTCATCAAGCATGCGCGCCGCGGTCTGAAGGTAATGCTCCTCACCCTCCTGACAGGCGACCTCAAACGTGCGTCCGCCAATGGCGATTGAAACCTCGGGCATCAGGCTGTTCCTTCCAGGTCAGAACCGGCCGCGCTTTCCAGCAGCGGCGTCAGAGCGGCGATGATCTCATCGGCCTCGGCCATCTCCGCGTTGCGCATGGCCTTGATCGCTTCGAGTTCGGCCATCATTGATTTGTTGATCAGATGCGGCTCGCCCACGCCCTCGGCATTGGCACGGCGCAGCGCATCGCAGGCCTCGGTCAGCTGTGCGTTAGCGCGGCGCAGCTTTTGCAGCTGTGTGTCGAGAGATGCGACCTTTTCGCTCACCTGCGCTGCGACAGCATCCTCGTTTTCCTGTTGCTGACGGGTCAGGGTCTCCACCTTTTCGCTCAGCGCCGCGTTGCTGGCTTTTTCGTCCTCCAGCGCCTGGCGCAGATCATCCGTCTGCGATGTGTCCGGCGCGGCCAGTGCATCGACACCCTGAGCCACGCGGTCCATGGCCGCGAGAATCCGGCTTTGCAGTTCATCTATTTCGCTCATGCCCACCTCAAAATGCCCTGGCGTCCCGCCGTGGCCGCCGGATGCGCCACCGAATCGCCCTGTATACGTCCGAGCGTAACTCTATCCGCACCTCACAACAAACAGGCCATGCAATATGATCAGTGCCTTGCGCGGACTTCTTCACGTTCTGCAACCGCTACGCGTGTTACCGCCACTTGAACCTTGCGGGCAGACTGCTATGCATCTGCCTGCGTCCGGCCCGAAGCCCGGCGTGGAAACCGAACGCGGCCTCCTGCGGGGCCGCCCAGCCGACAAAGGAAGACTGCTCCGTGGATGTCAAAGCACTTGCCGCCGCCAATCCCGAACACTGGTCCCGCGCCACTGCCATCCGGGCGCTCGCGCTTGATGCGGTTGCAGAGGCAAACTCCGGCCACTCCGGCATGCCGATCGGCATGGCAGATGCAGCCACTGTGTTGTTTGAAAAGCACCTGAAATTTGACGCCTCCGCGCCCGACTGGCCGGATCGCGACCGCTTTATCCTGTCCGCAGGTCACGGCTCGATGCTGCTTTATGCGCTTCTGCATCTTACCGGCTATGAAGACATGACGCTTGAGCAGATCAAAAACTTCCGCCAGTGGGGCGCGATTACGGCCGGTCATCCCGAGTACGGGCATGCCAGCGGCATCGAGACCACCACCGGCCCTCTGGGTCAGGGCATCGCCAATTCGGTCGGCTTTGCCATGGCCGAAGAAATCCAGCGCGCCACCTACGGCAATAAGGTCGTGGATCACTATACCTATGTCATCGCCGGCGATGGCTGCCTGATGGAAGGTGTGAGCCAGGAAGCGATCACGCTCGCCGGGCGGCACCAGCTCAGCCGTCTGATCGTGCTCTGGGACAATAACAACATAACCATCGACGGGCCGGTATCGCTCTCGGACCGCACCGATCAGGTCGGCCGCTTTCAGTCCGCAGGCTGGGAAGTGATCGAAGTTGACGGGCATAACCCCGATGAAGTCGACGCGGCCCTGACAGCGGCAAAGAAAAGCGATCAGCCAACGATGATCGCCTGCAAAACGCATATCGCTCTGGGGCACGCTGCACAGGATACCTCCAAAGGGCATGGCGCGCTGACCAATGCCGAGCAGAACGTCGAGGCCAAAGCGATCTGGGGCTGGACGGCAGGCCCGTTCGAGGTGCCCGCCGACATCAAAAGCCACTGGGAAGCCACCGGGGCACGCGGTGCAGAAGAGCGCCGCGCATGGGAAGAGCGTTTCGATAAAATGTCACGCACCAAACGCGAGACATTTAATCGTGCTTACGCGCTGGACGCGCCGAAACGTCTCAGCGCCACAATCAAAGCTTTCAAAAAACAGATGTCGGAGTCCGCACCAAAAATTGCCACGCGGGCAAGCTCTGAAAAGGTGCTTGAGGTGGTGAACCCTGTCATGCCGGAAACCGTCGGCGGCTCAGCGGATCTGACCGGTTCCAACAACACCAAAACCGGTGATCTGGGTGTGTTTGACACCGACAACCGGGCGGGTCGCTATGTTTACTGGGGTATCCGTGAGCATGGCATGGCGTCTGCGATGAACGGTATGGCACTGCATGGCGGTATGCGCCCTTATGGTGGTACGTTCATGTGTTTCACCGACTATGCCCGTCCGGCGATGCGGCTTGCGGCCCTGATGAAGATCCCGACGGTCTTTGTTATGACGCATGACAGTATCGGTCTGGGCGAGGATGGCCCGACGCACCAGCCTGTCGAGCATCTGGCGATCAGCCGGGCGACACCGAACACATATGTTTTCCGCCCTGCGGATACAATTGAGACCGCCGAGGCCTGGGAACTGGCACTGACGAGTAAAAAGACGCCCTCGGTGCTGTCGCTGACACGCCAGGGTCTGAAAACCGTGCGGACCGAGCACAAGAACAAGAACCTCACAGCCCAGGGCGCTTACGTACTGGCCGATGCCGAAGGCCGGCGCCGTGCGATCCTGATCGCCACAGGCTCTGAGGTCGAGATCGCCATGGCGGCCCGGGATATCCTGCAGGCCGAAGGTATCGGCACGCGGGTTGTCTCTATGCCCTGCTGGGAGCTTTTTGAGGAACAGGAAGAAGCCTACCGCAAGCGGGTGCTGCCCGGTGGTCCGGTGCGTGTGGCACTGGAGGCCGGTATGCGCTTTGGCTGGGACCGCTGGCTCTTTGGCGAGCGTGGCAAGCGGGAGAAATCGGGTTTCATCGGCATGCATGACTTCGGCGCCTCAGCGCCGGCGGGCACGCTTTATGAGGAGTTCGGGATCACCGCAGAAGCTGCCGCGCAGAAGGTCCGCGATCTTCTCGACGGAAAATGGCAGCCTGATCCGCGCACCTGACCTTCAGCATCTGTATGAAAACGGGGCGCGACCTTTGTCGCGCCCCTTTTGCGTCGTGCCAGCAGCCCGGCGTGTCAGTGATCCGCAGCTTTCTGGCCGGTGACTTTTTCTGAAAGCGGCCCGATCACCCGTGTCACCACAGGGATCAGCAACATCCCCAGCGCTATTCCGAAGATCCCGTCAAGCAGTGCCGTGACGCTCCATTCGATCGTGCCTGCCGCCTCACCTGCTCCGCTGGCCACGGCCACAGCGATGTCATGGATGGTGTCATAGAGCCATGGGAAGCCCAGCACATCCAGCCCGTGGATGATAATCGAGCCGCCGACCCAGAGCATGGCCGCCGTGCCAACAACTGTAAGCAGTTTGAGCAGCACCGGCATGCCTTTGACAAGACCGGTACCGAGGGACCGGCTGATCCCGGTCATCCCGTTCGCCGCCAGCCAGACCCCGATGTCATCCATCTTTACAATCAGCGCGACGGAACCGTAAACGAGGACCGTCACGGCGATCCCGGCAAAGGCCAGCGTCGCGGCTTCGAACCAGAAATTCGGGGCTTCTATATTGGACAGAATGATCGTCATGATCTCGGCAGACAGGATGAAATCAGTTTTGATCGCCCCCTTCACCCGCGTTTCTTCAAGGTGGAGCGGGTCACCCACCGACATATCTTTTTCGACGTGTTTATCCCCGTGCGGAAAGAGCCAGTGAAAGACCTTTTCCGCCCCTTCAAAGCATAAGTACGCCCCACCGAGCATCAGAAGCGGCGTGATGATCCACGGCGCGAAGGCATTGAGCATCAGCAGCGCCGGCAACAGCACGACCATCTTGTTGAAAAGCGATCCGCGGGTGATTTTCCAGATGATCGGCAGTTCGCGTTTTGGCTCAAATCCGGTAACATATTTTGGTGTGACGGCAGCATCGTCAATCACGACACCTGCCACTTTTGATCCGGCTTTCGCGGCCTGACCTACCACGTCATCCACCGATGCTGCAGCTACTTTGGCGATGGCCGCCACGTCATCAAGAAGTGCCAGAAGACCGCTCATTACACCGATTCCCTTCGAGGTTACGTGACCGCATATGCCACAGCCCCGCGCATCGTGCACGGAGACAGTTAACGATAACAACACCAAACTAGCGCCACAGGTTCCCTGCCCGACCATTGGTTTAACGCTAACATACAGATTTCACGCTGTTTTTGCCATTTCGCTGACGCACCCAGCCCCCTATATCGTCCCCAAGGGGTTTTACGGAGTACAGATTATGACGGTCAGAGTGGGTATCAATGGTTTCGGACGGATCGGGCGCTGCACGCTGGGTCATATCATCGGCTCAGGGCGCAACGACATCAGCGTCGTCGCCGTAAATGCAACCGGGCCGCTGGAGACCGCAGCACATCTGATGCGTTACGATTCTGTTCATGGACGGTTTCCCGGCGAGATCGTCACCAGCGCCAATACCATGGATCTGGGGCGCGGTCCGATCCGGATGATGTCGAGCTACGATCTGAACGAACTGGACTGGGAAGGCGTGGACGTTGTTCTGGAATGTACCGGGCAGTTCAACGACGGCGAGGCTGCACAAACCCATGTTGCACGCGGCGCCCGGCGGGTGCTGATCTCAGCGCCGGCAAAGAATGTGGACCGCACCGTGGTTTTTGGTGTGAACCATCGCGACCTGCTTGCCTCGGACAGAATGATATCAAACGGGTCCTGCACCACCAATTGCCTCGCGCCGATGGCCATGGTCATGGATGAAGCGATCGGCATCGAACGCGGCATCATGACGACTATCCATTCCTATACAGGTGATCAGCCGACCCTGGACCGCCGCCACGACGATCTTTACCGTGCGCGCGCCGCGGCCATGGCGATTATCCCGACCTCCACTGGTGCGGCCAAAGCTCTGGGTGAGGTGATGCCGCGTCTGGCGGGAAAACTTGACGGCACCGCGATGCGGGTACCCACCCCGAATGTATCGGCCGTGGATCTGACCTTTGAGTCGCCGCGGGATGTAACAGTCGATGAGGTTAATGCCGCTTTCGAGGCTGCGGCCTCCGGGGCGATGTCACGGGTCATGTCCTATGACCCCGCGCCCAAGGTCTCCGTGGATTTTAACCACACCGAACAAAGCTGTATTATCGCGCCTGAGCAGACCAAAGTGGTCGGCGGACGCACCGTCCGGGTACTTGCGTGGTATGACAACGAATGGGGCTTTTCCGCGCGCATGGCGGATGTTGCGGCGACGATGGGCCGTCTCGACGACTGAGGCTTGCCCCGGTTGAGCCGGGCTGGCATATCACCGCAAAGAGGTTGCCGCGCTGCGGCGGCCCGTGACATGCGGAGAGACCGTCAGTGACAAACAGGATCGCCATCGTTCTGGGCGCCGTACTCATCGCGCTTATCCTTTTGGACGTGCTCTTTTTTTCGGCTGCCGGCGTCGTGTTTACGGGCCGCCGGATGCTGGATCTGATCGACTGGCTCGCCTTCTGGCGGTAAGGGCGCGGGACGCGGGCCTGCGCAGAAAGTATATCATGGGCATCAGGATCGGTATCAACGGGTTTGGCCGCATCGGGCGGACACTGCTGCGTGTGCTGGCTGAACAGGGCACTGATGACATTGAAGTGGTGGCGATCAATGATCCGGCACCGGCGGAGACGCTGGCACATCTGCTGGCCTTTGATTCCATTCACGGTCGCTTTCCCTGCCCCGTTCGTCTTCACGATGAGCATATCGATTTCGGACGCGGGCCTGTGAGGCTCACGGCACTGAGCGATCCGGCGGACCTGCCCTGGGGCGACGTGGATATCGCGCTGGAATGCAGCGGTCATTTCACCCGCACGGCAGATGCGGAACGCCATTTCCGGAACGGATCGGGGCGCGTTCTCCTCTCGGCACCGGCCAAAGGCGACGGCCCCACCGTGGTCTATGGCGTGAACCATCACAGCATTGCTGCCGGGGACAGGCTGATCTCAAACGGTTCCTGCACAACCAACTGCCTCGCACCCGTAGCACTTGTCCTGCAAGGGGCGTTCGGGGTTCGCCGCGGCATGATGACCACGGTACATTGCTATACAACCTCGCAGGGTGTGCATGACGGCCCGCACGATGATCTTTACCGCGCGCGCGGGGCTGCATTGTCGATGGTACCCACCTCAACGGGTGCTGCTGAAACGCTCGGGCTCGTGCTGCCGGAGCTTGCAGGGCGCATCACGGGTCAGGCGATCCGGGTGCCGGTGGCGGATGTGTCCTGTATCGATCTGACCGTCGAGGTGGCGCGGCCTGTGACACCCGATGAGGTCAATGCGGTGTTTGTCGAGGCCGCCGCCGGGAGCATGCACGGGATCATCGGAGTGACATCCGACAAGCTGGTCTCGCGTGATCTGCTGCGCGACCCGCACAGCGCGATCGTTGCGACCGATCAGACCCGGGTTCAAAGTGGCACTCTGGTGCGGGTCCTTGCCTGGTATGACAACGAATGGGGGTTTTCCTGCCGGTTGCGCGATATGGTGCGCGTCGTGGCCGCAAGCAGCTGAGCTGCGGCGTCAGCGTTCCTCAATCCGCGCCAGAAGCTTTTCGCGCACCAGCGGGGTCACGAATTTGCTGACGTCTCCGCCGAGACGCGCAATCTCTTTAACAAGCTTACTTGCAATCGCCTGATGTTCCGCCTCGGCCATCAGAAATACGGTTTCGATGCCGTCATCAAGCTGACGGTTCATGCCAACCATCTGATATTCGTATTCAAAATCAGCCACAGCACGCAGCCCGCGGACGATGACCTGCGCGCCGACATCGCGTGCACAGTCAATCAGCAGGTTCTCAAACGGATGCACGACGATTTCCATGCCGGTCTGTTCTGAAAGCCTGGCGCACTCGGCCCCGACCATGGCCACGCGTTCTTCGAGGTCGAAAAGCGGGCCTTTGTCGCGGTTGATTGCGACACCGATGACCAGCCGGTCAAGCAGCACAGAGGTGCGCCGGATGATGTCCAGATGTCCGAGCGTCACGGGGTCAAAGGTTCCGGGGTAAAGGCCGACACGCATGGCGACGCTCCTGTCTTCTTCTGCGGGCTCAACCGATCATTTCAGCACGCAGATTGCAAGCGCTTCACGCGGGCGGCTTTCAGGGTGCAGGACACTGGCGGGCTCAGTGGCCCATGATCATGCCTTCGAGGGCGTCTTTTTCCATGGCCAGTTCCATCAGACGCGCCTTAACAACGTCACCGAGGGAAATCAGGCCTTTCAGTTCGCCGTTTTCAATGACCGGCATATGGCGAAAACGTCCCTCGGTCATCTTTTTGAGGATCACATCAGCGACGTCATCCCCCGAACAGGTCACCAGTTTGGAGGTCATCAGCGTATCCACGGTATTGGTCAGACAACCTGCACCGCGCGCCCCGATTTCGCGCACGATGTCCCGCTCGGACAGAATCCCGTCTGCGGAGGATCCGTCGCGTGAAACGATCACCGTACCGATGCGTTTTTCCGACAGCATCTTCGCGGCCTCGGAGACCAGCGTCGTTGGCGGTACAGTGACAACACCTTCTGAAGACTTGGTTTTCAGGATCTGGGAAACAAGCATGCCACACCTCGTTCTGACGTATCTGTGATGTGTTTCAGCGTCACCGCAAACCGGCTTTCTGTCAAGCTTGCGCTTCCAGACGGGCAACTTCTGCGCGCAGACCCGCGCTCAGGCTTTCGGCAAAACGGGTCAGTCGCGCGTTGCGCTGATCATCGGCGTGACGGATCAGCCAGAAGGACCGTGTCAGGCTCACCACGTCTGTCAGAACGCGGCGCACGCCAGGCGTGGCGGGCAGAGAAAAGTCGTGCGCCACACCGATCCCGCCGCCCTGCCGGATCAGATTGACCTGAACGGAGGCCGAATTGGACGCCAGCGGCACCCGGGCCATTCCGATGTCAGCAAGATAATCCAGTTCGCGGTCAAAAATCATATCGGGGATATAGCCGACCAGCCGAAGCCCCTGAAGATCGTCCAGCGTTTTCACCGGACCGTGTTCGGCCAGATAGCGTTCTCCTGCGGCCAGATGCAGACGATAATCGGTGATTTTCTGCACGACCAGCCGCCCCGCTCCCGGCGCGCTCACCGCGATCGCCATGTCTGCTTCCCGCCGCGAAAGATTAAAGACGCGTGGCAGAGCAACAATCTGAATATCAAGCTCTGGATTATCATCGGCAATGGCAGCGCAGACCTGAGGCAGCAGATAATTGGCGCAGCCGTCCGGCGCGCCGATGCGGATCTGTCCGTGCAGTTGTTCACCCTGCGCCGGAAGGCCCGCAACTGCCACGCGCATCGCCTGCTCTGCGGCCTCAGAACGCGCCAGAAGTGCTGCACCCGCGTCGGTCAGAGTGTACCCCTGAGGTGATTTGACAAACAACGCCGCCTGCAGCGCCGTTTCCAGCCGCGCCATACGCCGCCCGACGGTAGCGGGATCCAGCCGCAGCCGTTTACCGGCCCCTGACAGGCTCTCTTCGCGTGCCACCGCGAGGAAAAGCCGCAGATCGTCCCAGTTGGTCTGCACGGCGTTTCACTCCCACAGGTTTTGCAAAAATGCAAAACTGATTTGCTATCTTTCCTCTTTAAGGCTCGTTTTTGCAAGACTATACCCGTAACTGATCACGAACTAATCCATATCGTTTGCGGGGCCAGGGCTTCGCCGGCGCTGCACCAGGGAGGCTGCCATGCAGGAACTTACACACTATATCAACGGCGCACACGTCAAGGGTACGTCCGGGCGGTTTGCCGATGTGATGAATCCCGCCACCGGCGAAGTGCAGGCAAAAGTCCCGCTCGCCTCGACCGAAGAGATGGGCCAGGCGGTGGAATACGCCGCGGCCGCGCAACCGTCATGGGCCGCTACGAACCCGCAGCGCCGCGCGCGCGTTCTGATGAAATTTGTCGATCTGCTGAACCGCGATATGGACAAGCTTGCAGAGGCACTGAGCCGCGAGCATGGCAAAACCCTGCCCGACGCCGCCGGCGATGTGCAGCGTGGGTTAGAGGTGGTGGAATACTGCATCGGTGCGCCGCATCTGCTGAAAGGTGAATATACCGACAGTGCCGGGCGCGGCATCGATATGTATTCGATGCGCCAGGCGCTTGGCGTGACAGCGGGCATCACGCCCTTCAATTTTCCGGCGATGATCCCGATGTGGATGTTTGCGCCGGCGATCGCCTGCGGCAACGCCTTCATCCTCAAACCCTCCGAGCGCGATCCTTCCGTACCGCTGATGCTTGCCGAACTGATGGAAGAAGCGGGTCTGCCCAAAGGCATCCTGCAGGTGGTGAATGGTGACAAAGAGGCCGTCGATGCGATCCTGCATCACGATGTGATCCAGTCCGTGGGCTTTGTCGGTTCCACACCGATCGCCGAATACATCTATGGCACCGGCTGCGCCAACGGCAAACGGGTGCAGTGTTTCGGCGGTGCAAAAAACCACATGATCATCATGCCGGACGCAGATATGGATCAGGCCGCGGATGCACTGATCGGTGCAGGCTATGGCGCTGCAGGCGAGCGCTGCATGGCGATCTCAGTTGCTGTGCCGGTGGGTGATGAGACCGCCGACCGCCTGATCGAAAAGCTGGTGCCGCGCATCGAAAAGCTGAAAGTCGGACCCTACACCGCCGGCAATGACGTCGATTACGGCCCCGTCGTGACGGCCGCTGCCAAGGCCAATATCGAACGCCTTGTTCAGACCGGTATCGACCAGGGCGCGACCCTTGTGGTCGACGGTCGCGATTTCAAACTGCAGGGCTATGAGGATGGCTTTTTTGTAGGTCCGCACCTTTTTGACAACGTGACCAAAGACATGGATATCTATAAATACGAAATCTTCGGCCCGGTGCTGTCGACTGTCAGGGCACAGTCCTATGAGGAAGCGCTGGGGCTCGCGATGGACCATGAATACGGCAACGGCACCGCAATCTTTACCCGCGACGGTGACGCGGCCCGTGACTTCGCGAACCGGGTGAATGTTGGCATGATCGGTGTCAATGTGCCGATCCCTGTGCCGCTGGCCTATCATACCTTCGGGGGCTGGAAGAAATCGGTCTTTGGCGATCTCAATCAGCACGGACCGGATGCGTTCAAATTCTACACCCGCACCAAAACCGTGACGGCGCGCTGGCCGTCCGGTATCAAAGAAGGTGGCGAATTCTCGATCCCTGTGATGGAATGACAATTAAGGGTCGCACTTCGGTGCGGCCCTTTTAATATGGGCGGAGGCAGCAGGGGAAATCCGTCACTATGAGCGATATCAGCATCCGTCAGACCGGGCCCGCCGGGCGCATCACGCTGATGCGGCCGGACGCCCTGAATGCCCTGACCTATGACATGTGCCTTGCCATCGAAGCGGCGCTCGACCGGTGGCGCGACGACGACAACATCGCGCATATCGTGATCGATGCAGTGGGCGAACGGGCCTTCTGCGCAGGCGGTGATATCGCGGAGCTCTACGCCAGAGGCATCGCAGGCGATTTCGACTATGGCCGGCGTTTCTGGGCAGATGAATACCGGATGAATGCGAAAATATTCAGCTATCCCAAGCCGGTCATTTCGTTTCTGCAGGGTTTTACCATGGGCGGCGGTGTCGGCATCGGCTGCCACGGCTCTCACCGCATCGTGGGGGAAAGCAGCCGGATTGCGATGCCCGAATGCGGCATCGGGCTCATCCCGGATGTGGGCGGCACGCTGATGCTGGCGCTGGCACCGGGGCGTCTGGGCGAATACCTCGGGACGACGGCCACCCGCATGACGGCCGCTGACGCGATCCTCGCAGGGTTCGCCGATCTGATGATTGACGAGGCCGCCTGGCCCGGCCTGATTGAGGCGCTGGAGACAGGCGCGGATGCGGCGATCCTCGAGACGGCAGCCGCCGACCCCGGCGCAGCACCGCTTGAGGCGCATATGGCGCAGATTGACCGGCACTTCGGCGGTGAGACCGTTGGGGATATTCTGACCTCCCTTTCCCATGATCACAGTGATTTCGCCCGCGACACCCTAACGGCGCTCTCGCGCAACAGCCCGCTGTCGATGGCCTGTACAGTGGAAGTCATTCACCGCCTTCGCGGCCCTTCGCTGACCCTGGCAAAAGCGCTCGATCTTGAATACCGCTTTACCAGCCGGGCGCTGGAGCATGGCGACCTTATGGAAGGTATCCGGGCGGCGATTATCGACAAAGACCGCAAACCTGTCTGGCAGCATGCGGGCCGTTCTGTGCCGTCCGCTGTGGTGAGCAAAATGCTGATGCCGGTCAGGGACAATCCCCTGAAGCTGGAGGAGGAGACAACAATGAAGAAGGCAAAGATCGGCTTTATCGGGCTCGGGAATATGGGCGCCCCGATGGCCGCCAATCTGGCACGGGCCGGGCATGAGGTGGCAGGCTTTGATACCGCCGGCACCACCGCAGAAGGCGTCAGTGTGGCGCAGACCGCCGCCGCTGTTGCGACAGACGCCGATGTGGTGATCTGCATGCTGCCCAACGGGGCCATTCTGCGCCAGGTCGCGGATGAGGTTCTCCCGGCCATGAAGAATGGCGCTTTGCTGCTGGATTGCTCGACAGTTGATGTGGAGGCCGCGCGTGCGGTTGCGGCGGCGGCGGAAGATGCCGGCGTGCTCTTTGCCGATGCCCCGGTGTCCGGCGGGATCGGCGGCGCCTCTGCTGGTACACTGACCTTTATGGCAGGCGGCACGGAGGCCGCGTTCCGGGCCGCCAGCCCGCTTTTCGACGTGATGGGCCAGAAGGCCGTGCATTGCGGTGAGGCGGGCGCGGGCCAGGCAGCAAAAATCTGCAACAATATGATCCTCGGGGCCACGATGATCGCAACCTGCGAAGCATTCGCGCTGGCGGACAAACTCGGGCTGGACCGCGCGAGAATGTTTGACGTGGTCAGCACCTCATCAGGTTACAGCTGGAGCATGAACGCCTATTGTCCCGCCCCTGGCATCGGGCCGCAGAGCCCGGCTGACAACGGCTATACGCCCGGTTTTGCATCAGAGCTGATGGTCAAGGACCTGGGGCTCTCTCAGCAGGCTGCTGAGGCCGTGGACGCCGACACGCCAATGGGCGCTCTGGCTTTGGCCCTTTACCGTCAGTTTGTCGAAAATGAAGACGGAAAGGGCAAGGATTTCTCGGCCATGCTGCCGCGTTTCGAGGCGCGCGGCCGGTCGTCCTGAGGTCGCATCTGAACGGTCTGCCCCGCGTTGCGCGGCGTATCCTGAGAAACGTTGCATCAAGGAGCCCCGCATGCCCCGTCCTTTTCATGAATTCGCCGCCGGCCTGAAGTATGACGATCTGCCCGACGATGTGTTGCGCGTGTTGCGGCGCTCTTTTCTGGACACGATGGGGGTGGCTGCGGTGGCTTCGCGGTCTGACATGGCAGGCATCGCGCGGACGGCGGCTCTGTCCCTGTTCGGCCCGGGTTCAGCAGGCGCGTCGCGCATCCTGATGCACGGCGACCGGGTGAGCCCTGCGGGTGCGGCCATGGCCGGCGCAATGACGATCGACAGTGTTGACGCCCATGACGGAACATCCCCGTGCAAGGGTCACGCAGGCTCTGCGGTCTTTCCTGCGCTGCTGGCCGTTGCGGACGTCAGGAACGACATGCAGGGATCTGACTTTGCGGTCCTTCTGGCCATTGCCTATGAGATCAGCTACCGCGCCGGCCTTGCGCAACACGCCACCTGCGCCGACTATCATACATCCGGCGCCTGGACGGCGACCGGTGTGGCCACCGCCTGCGCGCGCGCTCTCGGGGGCACAGCCGGTCAGATCAGGCATGCAGCAGGTATCGGCGAGTATCATGGTCCGCGCAGCCAGATGATGCGCTGCATCGACCACCCTACTATGCTGCGGGACGGCGTAGGCTGGGGGGCGCCTTCCGGTGTCACGGCGGCATGGCTGGCGCTGGCTGGTTTCACCGGGGCCCCGGCGCTGACCTGCGAGCAGGCGCCGGCCTTCTGGGACGATCTCGGCTCGGCCTGGCGCCTTGTCGGGGACACGCATTACAAACCCTATCCATGTTGCCGCTGGGCCCATCCTGCCATTGACGCGGCCGCGGATATTATGCGCGCGAACGGGCTGCACCACAGGGATGTGGCATCGGTGAAAATTCGCACCTTTCACAACGCGACCCGGCTTGCCGGTCACACCCCGGCCAGCCCGGATGAATTTGCCTATTCAATCGCGTTTCCGGTGGCCACGATGATTGTCCGGGGTGAGATCGGGGTCGCTGAACTGGCGGCTGAAACGCTGAAAGATCCGGATATCCTGCGCATCAGCCGCGCCACGGAACTGATTGATGATGAACACTTTACGGCGATCAGCGTGGGCAAACGCTGGGCAGGCGTTTCAATCCGAACCACCGACGGTCAGGAGCTGAGCACAGCACCGCGCACCCCGCGTGGTGACACGGACATTCCGCTGAGCGACAGCGAGATTTCCAACAAATTTCACCTCTTTGCCGATCCGGTTATGGGGCGGGCGCGCGCAGATGAGCTGGAAACGCTTTGCGGCAGATTTGATCACCTCGACGTGCCCGAATTCGCACGGCTCAGAGATCTGGTTCTGACCCGCGCCGATGCGCCGGTTTCCGCCGTTTCGTAAATCCGGTGCAACTTTTGCCATATTCCGGCGTTATACAGGCAAAGAAACCGGAGTACTGAAATGCGAATAATGATCCCTGCCCTGATGGCCGCCGCGGCGCTCATCACCCCTGTTCCTGCCGATGCAGCGCCCAAAGGGTGTCCGCCGGGACTTGCCAAGAAATCACCGTCCTGCGTGCCGCCGGGTCAGGCCAAGAAAGGTAATTATCAGAATACCGCGCCATATCGCCGGGGTGACGTGATCAGTGGCGATTATATCGTGATCCGCAATCCGGACCGCTACGGGCTGGACCGCGCGGGCACCTATTACAACAGCGATGGTTATGTTTTCCGGGTGGACCGGCAAACGCGCGAAGTGCTGGATTTCATAGGCGCCGCGGCTGCCCTGCTGAATTAAGCCCCAATGCAAAACCCGCCAGGTTTCTGAGCAAACCGTGGCGGGTTTTTATTTGGAGAGCTACCGCGATCCTTCTAGACCTCACCCTCTTAAAAGCGGGTTAACGCCCGGGCTTATTCCGCAGCCACGCGGCGCTGAGCGGTGAGCATGGGCTTGAGGTATTTACCCGTGTAACTTGCGGCGACCTCCGCCACTTCTTCGGGCGTGCCTGTCGCAACGATTTCGCCGCCGCCATCGCCGCCCTCAGGGCCGATATCAATAATGTGATCTGCAGTTTTGACCACGTCGAGGTTATGCTCGATCACGATCACCGAATTGCCCTGATCGACAAGCTCATGCAGCACTTCCAGAAGCTTGCGCACATCTTCGAAATGCAGACCCGTCGTCGGCTCATCCAGAATATAAAGCGTGCGTCCCGTCGAACGCTTGCTGAGTTCTTTTGAGAGCTTCACCCGCTGCGCCTCGCCGCCGGACAGGGTCGTCGCCTGCTGGCCAACCTTGATATATCCAAGGCCTACCCGCATCAGCGCGTCCATCTTTTCACGAATCGACGGCACGGCCTGAAAAAATGTCTGAGCGTCTTCAACTGTCATATCAAGAACGTCGGCTATACTCTTGCCCTTGAACTTAATTTCCAGTGTCTCGCGGTTGTAACGCTTGCCCTTACAGGTCTCACATTCGACGTAAACATCCGGCAGGAAATGCATCTCAATCTTGATCACCCCGTCGCCCTGACAGGCCTCGCAGCGCCCGCCTTTGACGTTGAAAGAGAACCGCCCGGGTTTGTAGCCGCGCGCCTTGGCCTCCGGCAGACCGGCGAACCAGTCACGGATCGGCGTGAAGGCCCCGGTGTAGGTCGCGGGGTTAGAGCGCGGCGTGCGTCCGATGGGACGCTGGTCAATATCGATCACCTTGTCGAGATATTCGAGACCCTTGATCGTCTCACAGGGTGCGGGCGTCTGGCGCGCGCCGTTGAGCTGCATCGAGGCGGTTTTGAACAGCGTCTCGATCGTCAGCGTGGATTTACCGCCACCTGATACGCCCGTCACGCAGACGAATTTGCCCAGCGGATAGTCCACCGTCACGTTTCTGAGGTTGTTACCTGTGGCTTTGACCACCTGCACTTTTTTGCGGTTGCCCTTGCGGCGCTCTGTTGGCACCGGGATTTCACGTACGCCGGTAAGATACTGCCCGGTAATGGAGTTTTTGTCGGCGGCGATGACGGCAGGCGTCCCGTGGCTCACCACCTGACCGCCATGTACACCGGCGCCCGGACCGATATCAAAGACATAATCGGCTTCGCGGATGGCTTCTTCATCGTGCTCGACCACAATCACCGTATTGCCCTGGTCGCGCAGGTTCTTGAGCGTAAGCAGCAGCCGGTCGTTATCGCGCTGGTGCAGGCCGATTGAGGGCTCATCAAGCACATAGAGAACCCCTGTAAGCCCGGATCCGATCTGGCTCGCCAGCCGGATGCGCTGGCTTTCACCGCCGGACAGCGTGCCGGCGTTGCGGCTCAGCGTCAGGTATTCCAGGCCCACGTTATTCAGAAAACCCAGCCGTTCGCGGATCTCCTTCAGAATCGCCCGGGCAATCTCATTTTTCTGCACCGTCAAGTTGTCCGGCACCGTCTCACACCAGTCAAAAGCCTCACGGATGGACATCTGCACCACCTGCCCCACATGCAGCCGCTGATCTTCGGGGCCTTTTACCGGCCCTATTTTAACGGCCAGCGCCTCTTCGCGCAGACGGTATCCGGCGCAGGTCCCGCAGGGACGGTTGTTCTGATAGCGCTCGAACTCTTCGCGGATCCAGTTGCTGTCGGTTTCACGGTAGCGGCGTTCCATATTGGGTATCACACCCTCGAATACCCGCGTCACCTGATAAACGCGCCCGCCTTCATCATAGCGAAAGGCGATCTCTTCCTTGCCGGAACCATAGAGAAAAACCTGCTGCACCTTCTCAGGCAGGTCTTTCCATTTGGTCGACTGTTTGAATTTATAATGCTTTGCAATCGCTTCGATGGTCTGCAGGAAATAGGGGGATTTCCCTTTGCGCCAGGGGGCCAGCGCACCATCGGCGATTTTGAGGTTCTGATCAGGCACCACGAGGCGCTCGTCAAAAAAGAGCTCGACACCCAGACCGTCACAATCAGGACAAGCCCCGAACGGCGCGTTGAACGAGAACAGGCGCGGCTCGATCTCGGGGATCGTAAAACCGCTGACCGGACAGGCGAATTTCTCGGAAAAGGTGCTGCGTTCGGGCTCGCCCCCGGCGGGTGCTGTCTCCAGAATTGCGATACCGTCGGCCAGATCAAGCGCCGTGCGCAAGCTGTCGGCAAGCCGCGTCTCCAGCCCCTCGCGGACCACGATGCGGTCGACCACGACATCGATATCGTGACGGAATTTCTTGTCGAGTGTGGGTGGCTCATCGAGCTCGTAGAATTCGCCGTCCACCTTGACCCGCTGAAAACCCTGTTTCCGCAGTTCCAGAAATTCCTTGCGGTATTCGCCTTTGCGGTCACGGATGATCGGGGCGAGCAGATAGGCGCGGGTCCCCTCTTCCATCATCATGATCCGGTCAACCATATCCTGCACCTGCTGCGCCTCGATCGGCTTGCCGGTGGCAGGCGAATAGGGCGTGCCGACACGGGCAAAGAGCAGCCGCATATAGTCGTAAATTTCGGTGACTGTGCCAACGGTGGAGCGCGGGTTTTTCGATGTGGTTTTCTGTTCGATCGAAATCGCCGGGCTGAGGCCGGAAATGTGATCCACATCCGGTTTCTGCATCATATCGAGGAACTGCCGCGCATAGGCCGACAGCGATTCGACATAGCGGCGCTGGCCCTCGGCATAAATCGTATCGAACGCCAGGCTCGACTTGCCGGACCCGGAAAGCCCTGTAATCACAACAAGCTGGTCGCGCGGAATATCCACGTCGATGTTCTTGAGATTGTGCTCGCGCGCGCCACGCACTTCAATGTTTTTCAGCTCAGCCATCCGGCACCCCCTGGTGTACCTGTCAGACATAGGCGCATGGCCGGGATTCTCCAATGAAAAAAAGTGAACATAGCAGGAACATACGCTTTGCAGCGACTGTGCCGCAACCGGCTGCAATAATCGCGGTCAGTTATCCGCTGTGAGGTGTCGTTCAGACAGGTGCGGCAACGGCATTGCGGCGCAGGCTCAGCACCAGATGGACGCAGGCGCCAAGGAGAAACGCAGCGCCCGCCAGCACCGGCAGGCCGGCGTAGCCCATGGCGCCGGCGGTAATCGCCATCACGGGCGTGCCGAGGGTATTGCCGACATTCCCCATCTGCGCCATGGCGCCGTTTGCCTGGGCCTGGGTTTCGGGGCGGTTGTTCAGCTGCGGCACGGCGGCAAAGCTCGCGCCCTGAATGAGGCCCATGAAACCCGCCAGCACCAGTGCCGGAACAGAGCCACCGGGATCAGCCCAGAGCCAGAACATCGAGAGCGCGCTGCCCGTAAACCCGGTGATGATCACGCCAACCGCCGGCATGACCCTGAGTAACAGCACACCCAGCGTCATAGAGGCACCGATGCTGACGAGCGGCATCGCGCCCATCACAAAGGCCCGGGTCTCCTGAGGGATGTAAGGCGGCAGGACGGTCAGGATGGAGACAAAACAGAAGGTATAGAACAGCCACCCAAGCGCGGGTGCCGAGATCGCCGGAGAGGTGTAGATCGCAACATGTTCGCGCAGGATACGGCCCGGCGAGAGCGCCACCGGCGGGCTGTCGATATTCAGTGCCCGCAACCGACGCCCGAGATAAAGCGCAAAGACCGACAGATAGAGCGCATGGGCAACAAGCAGCGCCGGAAGCCCGCCAATTGCCACCAGCGGCAGACCGGCCCAGGCCAGGATCGCAAAGGCGACGCCAAAAAACGTGCCCCAGAGGGTCATCGCGAGACCACGGTCGCCCGGAGCACAAACCTGAGCAATCAGCGTAGGGGCCGCGACAACGAGGGCCAGATGAGACAGACCCTCAAGCGCGCGACTGGCAAGCATCCAGGGCAACGGCGGTAGTTTCGCTGGAAACGCTGAGAGCGCGGCCCCCGTCCACAGACCCCAGAGCAGCGCCCGACGGTACCGCACCCGCGCCACCAGAAGGCCCGCGATGACACCACAGAAAATACCAAGAATACCAACGCAGGAGACAATCAGCCCGATCGCATTGCCGGCCTGCGGATAAATCGCCGGAAGCTGATCAAAGGTGGCGCTGAACTTTCCGTATTGTGCGGCGGCCCCCAGCCCTGCCCCCCAGAGCGCAAAGACCAGCCCCCAGTCTGTTTTCTGCATGGCCTGAGCCTCCCTCAGGCGCTTAGTGACAGAGCGCGCGGGTGCGGGCAATCACAAGGATCAGTCTTATCCCGGGAGCTACGCCGGATCCTGCGCAGGGAACCGGGCGCCTTCCTGCGTGACCGGCTGCGGTTTCGCAGTGCCGGCGACGCCGTTTTCCATCAGTCGCCGGGTAATCACCCGCATCACCGACATACCAAAGCTCGGGTCTTCGAACTGCAACCGCATAAAGCGCCTTTCGTCAATTTCGTAAAGCTCGGACTCCTCGGTGCACCGAACGGTAGCCGTCCGTACGGCCTCGTCTGTAAAAAAGGCAATCTCACCAAAGATTTCACCAGCAGCGAGTTCAACCCCCACCTCTTCGATCTGAACCCGGCCGGCACCCAGAAAGTAAAGCGCATCCACCGGATCACCACGACGGAACACAATCGTACCGGCGGGGACTTTGCGTGCTTTGCCGTATCGTTTGATGACCGAAAAATCCGGAAGTTCGCTCAGCGCGCCTTTTTTAAGTCTGCCGCGCAAAGACAGGATCTGCCAGAACCGATAGATATTGATCGGCAGCAGCAGCAGTTCCATCGCGAGCAATGGCCAGAGTTGCAGAATGGCTGCGTAAGCGGCGAAACACACAGACGACGCGATGGCCAGAATACGCAGTGGCATCATCGTATTCATCGCATATGTCGCGACGGTAAGCGCTGACGCGAGCCAGCCGATGGCCTCGACCCCGTGCAGCGACATCAGTTCGGTCATGTGCAATTTCCCACCCAAAGTACCTGATTAACAAGGCGCTGGTCCGGAGTATCGCACCTCCTTCGGCGATGCAAAGAGAGAACCGGCAGTAAGGCTGAGGGAGTTGGACCGTTCCGGACGGCAAGGTTGTGCCGCACCACCCGGTCGATGCTGATGCCGGAAACTCCCCACGCGTATCAAAGGCCTGGTGGGGTCTGCCGGCTGATACCCGTCAGCGCCGCATGGCCGGGCCATTGCGAAAAATGCCGCGGCGGTCAGCCACGGCATCTTGTATGTCCGGGGTGTGAAGCAGCCACAAGGTCCGTCGCTTACATGTGGATGACCCGGTCGTAGGCGTCCAGCACGCTTTCATGCATCATTTCGCTCAGCGTCGGGTGCGGGAAGACCGTGTTCATCAGGTCCTCTTCGGTGGTTTCAAGCTGGCGACCAACCACATAGCCCTGGATGAGTTCGGTGACTTCCGCACCGACCATGTGAGCACCCAGCAACTCGCCGGTTTTCGCATCAAAGATGGTCTTGATCATGCCTTCCTGCTCGCCCAGAGCGATGGCCTTGCCATTGCCGATGAACGGAAAGCGCCCGACCTTAATCTCATAACCGAGTTCTTTGGCTTTCGCTTCGGTATAGCCGACCGAGGCCACCTGAGGATGGCAATAGGTGCAGCCCGCGATGGTCTCGGGTTTCACAGGATGCGCATGTTTGCCGGCGATCAGATCGGCAACCATGACGCCTTCGTGGCTGGCTTTGTGCGCCAGCCAGGGCGCGCCGGCAATGTCGCCGATTGCATAAAGCCCCTCGACACCGGTGCGGCAGAATTCATCCGTCACAACGTGGGTGCGGTCGACTTTGACGCCGAGGTCCTCAAGACCGAGCCCTTCGGTATTGCCGACAATGCCAACGGCGGAAATCACCGTGTCAAACTCGTGTTTCTCGACCTTGCCGCCAACCTCGATATGGGCGGTTACTTTGCCTTTGGCGCGATCAAGCTTCTTGACCATCGCCTTTTGCATGATCTTCATACCCTGCTTCTCAAAAGACTTTTTGGCAAAGGCGGAGATCTCTGCGTCTTCGACCGGCAGCACGCGGTCCATCACTTCGACAACCGTCGTGTCAGCGCCCAGCGTGTTATAAAAGCTCGCAAATTCAATGCCAATGGCACCGGAGCCGATCACAAGCAGCTTCTTCGGCATGTGTTTTGGTTGCAGCGCGTGTTTGTAGGTCCACACCAGATCACCATCGGCTTCAAGCCCCGGCAGTTCGCGGGCGCGCGCCCCGGTGGCCAGCACGATGTTCTTTGCCGTCAGCTCTTCGGTGGCTTTGTCGGTTTTCACCGACACCTTGCCCCTGGCGGGGATGGTCGCCTCACCCATGAAAACGGTGACCTTGTTCTTTTTCATCAGATGCCCGATGCCGCCCGAAAGCTGGCCCGCGACCTGACGCGAACGCTTGACCACCGCGTCAAGATCGTACCCGACATTGTCAGCTTTGAGGCCGAATTCTTTGGCCCGGTGCATCAGGTGGAAAACCTCGGACGAGCGCAGCATTGCCTTGGTCGGGATGCATCCCCAGTTGAGGCAGATGCCCCCCAGATGCTCACGCTCGATGATAGCAACCGACATGCCCAGCTGTGCGCCGCGAATGGCTGCAACATAGCCGCCAGGCCCTGCACCGATCACAATAAGATCAAAGGATTTTGCCGCCATGAGTTGTCCTCGCGTGTTGACTTCCGGGGTATAGTTTACCGTTAAACTATATCCCGGAGAGCTTCAACAGCAGGGTGAAGTGCGAGATTGCCGCACCCTCTTATACTCAGGATACCCGCCGCTCAGGCCGCCTGCGAAGGCTGCAGAGACCGCACTGTCGCACCATAGCCGCCATCTGCGGTAAAGGCCGCTTCGGGCGCGGTTTCGGACCGGTTCAACGCGTGATTACGCGAGGGAAAACGGCCAAACTGCCGGATCACCGCACGGTGCGCCCGGGCATGAAGCAGAGTGGGTCCGCCGGTCTCCGGAAGGCGCTCGCATATCAGTCGCACACAACGATCCTGATCACACAGGTTCTCCGAGTGCATCAGCGGCATGTAAAACATCTTGCGCGCGGGCTCGTCGATGCGCATGTCCCAGTTGCGCTCGACAGCGGATTTTGCTGCCGCCAGTGCCGCGCCGTCTGTCGCAAAGGATTTTGCCGTGCCGCGGAACATATTGCGCGGAAACTGATCGGTCAGAATAACGTAGGCCAGTGCGCCGGTGGGATAGGTCAGCCAGAGTGAATGGGCTCCTTCCCGGGCACTTTGCCATGTCTGCTCAAAGCGGTCACGGATTTCTGCGTCAAATGCGTCTGATTTCCTGAACCAGCCCTCCGGGCCTGTCTCGTCCAGCCAGAAGCGCAGTATTTCATCGGGGCTCATCATCAATCCTCCCTCGTTCACCACATCCCCGTGGTGAGTGTATGCCTGTTTCACTTTTCCAACCTATTCACGATTTGCGTCAGTGCGACATATTCAGGTGTCATTTTCCGTCTTTTCACTCTCACGTTCCGTTTCGATGATGTATTCCTGTGCATATTCATGCGCCAGCGAGGTATAAGCGGGTGTCATCGGAACATACGCACCCGTTTCGTCTGAGAGCGTCGGTCTTGCAACGGTCGACCGGTAGGCTGCATAAGCCACAAGAGCGGCAAAGAGGCAGCCGGTGAACAGATAGAACCCCGGCGGCCCGACAACCTCGATCATATAGCCAGTGATCAGCGGACCGGAGATCGCGCCCAGCCCGTTGATGAAGATCAGACCACCCGACGCGGCAGCCATGTCTTCGTGCTCAAGAAAATCATTGGTATGGGCGATGAGCAGCGAATAAAGCGGGTTTGAAACGCCTCCCACCACAAAAGCCGAGACCAGAAGCAGCCGGAAGTCTTCGCCCAGCGTCATGCCAAGGGCGGAGCCGGCAACGCCCACTGCCGCAGTGATGACAACCAGAAAGCGGCGATCCATACGGTCTGATATCCAGCCGATCGGATACTGCAAAAGCATGGATCCCACAAAAAACGTGGCCACAAAGGTCGAAATCTGACCCACGCTCAGCCCGGCCTTTGCGCCATAGACCGGCGCCATGCCGAACTGTGCCGAAAAGATACCGCCGAGGATGAACATGCCGACCATGCCGAGGGGTGAAAACCCGTAAAGCGCGCGCAGGCTCATAGGCTTGGTTGTGCCGAACGCGGGCGTCGGGCTGATTGACAACAAAATGGGCGTGATTGCCACCGATACCAGCACCGACGGAATAACAAAGAGCACATAGCCCGACGGATCCGCCGTCACCAGCAACGCCTGGCTGACCACGATGCCGGCAGTCTGCACTATCATATAAAGCGAGAGCGCCTGGCCGCGGTTGGCGTTGGTGGCGGCGTTGTTGAGCCAGCTTTCCGCCGTCACATACACGGCAGAAAAGCAGAACCCGATCAGCACACGGCCCAGTGTCCAGACCCAGACATCTGTGAGCGTTGGATAGATAATCATCACAGCCGAGATGAGTGATGCGAGCGCTGCGAAAACGCGCACGTGCCCCACCCGCCGGATCATACCCGGCGCCATGCGCGAGCCGCCGAGGAATCCTGCGAAATAGGCCGACATGACAATCGACATCTCAAGGGTGGAAAATCCTTCGATCTCGCCCCGGATGCCGAGCAGTGTGCCCTGCATGCCGTTCCCGACCATCAGAAGGCACATCCCGAGGAGGAGCGCCCAAGCGCTGGATAAAACCTGTAGCATCCGCGGTCTCCGCCGTCAGTCGTGGGAGGTACGACTCAGTGCACCCTGCCTCATGGCCCGCCGTAGATCAGGCCCGTGTGCGACGCAACAGGTCGTATTGGGCCATCAGCGTTTTTGCGGGATCAGCAGCGAGGAATCGCCATAGGAGAAGAAACGATACTTCCGGTCGATGGCATGGGCATAGATCTCGCGCACCGTTTGTGGCCCCATAAGGGCGGATACAAGCATCATCAGTGTTGATTTTGGCAGATGAAAATTCGTCATCAGCGCATCGGTGACGCGGAACTCAAAGCCGGGATAGATGAAGATGTCCGTATCGCCCTCCCAGGCCGCGATCTCTCCGTTCTGCGCCGCGGTCTCGATCAGGCGCAGCGCGGTTGTGCCCACCGGAATGACACGGCCGCCGGCGGCTTTGGTCCGTGCTATTTCAGCGGCGGCCCCGGCGCTGACCCGGCCGCGTTCGGCGTGCATTTTATGGGTGGTCACGTCGTCGACCTTGACCGGCAGAAAGGTCCCTGCCCCGACATGCAGTGTCACATGGGTAAAGCTGACCCCGCGGGCGGCAATGCGTGCCAGCAGATCCTCATCGAAATGCAGGGAGGCCGTTGGGGCAGCAACCGCCCCCCTGTTGCGGGCAAAGACCGTCTGGTAATCCGTGTGGTCCCGCACATCAGCGGGCCGTCTCGCGGCAATATAGGGCGGCAGGGGCATCGCACCGGCAGCGTTGAGCGCGGCATCGAAATCATCACCCGCGAGATTGAAACGCAGATGGCCCTGCCCCTCATCAGTCCCTTCAAGCACCGCCTCAAGGTCAGCGCCAAAGCGTACTCTTTCCCCCACCTGCAGTTTTTTCAGCGGCCGGATCAGAGCCGACCAGGTCCCGTCGCTGCGCGGCTCCAGCAGAGTAGCGTCGATGCGGGCCTCTGTCCGGCCCTGAGCACTCGTTCTGGCCCGCGTGCCGGTCAGACGTGCCGGGATCACCCGCGTATCATTGAGCACAAGCCGGTCCCCCGGGTGCAGCAGGTCCGGCAGATCTGATACGATCCTGTCGGTGATCGACGCACCCTCCGCCACCAGCAGGCGCGCAGAGGTGCGCGGCACCGCCGGGCGGGTCGCGATCAGCTCTTCAGGCAGGTCAAAATCAAATTCACTCAGCTTCATACGGGGCGCTTTACCGATCCGAGCCCTCGACCACAACAGGTCGCTCGCGCGGGGCCGGCGCCGGGCGCGGTGCCTCTCCTTCGGCCAGCGGCACATCCGGTTTCGGTGCGCGGAAAAGATCGCGTATGCCGCCAGGCGTCAGCGCCGTCAGCGGGTTGACAGAGACCTGTGGGGCCGACGTCGTACCCCGTATGGAATAGTTGAACCCGAAGAGCCCCTCGCCTTTTCGGGTAAACACGCTGCCGATACTGTTGAGCAGATACACCGGCGAGATCACTCCCTGCATGGCGATCTGGCCTGTGTCCGGCACGAAAACACCATCCATTGAGAGGCCGATGGAAGAACCGACGGCACTGGCCTCCCGCAGGGTGATGCGGGACGGGGCCAGCCGGAAATCCGCATCCACCTGAGAAAAGTAAATACCGTCGCCGCCGATTTCATTCACAAGCCCCACAATACTGACCGCGTTCAGCAAAGCCGCCATGGCCGGCGCGTCCACGACGCTGATGTCTGTGACTTTGAGCGTGCCGTCGAACGCGCCACCGGTGCCGACCGGGGTGAGCACAAGCTCAAGCTGGCCGCCGCGCCCCTGTTTGAGCACGCCGGCCGCTGCGACCACCGCACCTGCATCCGCGGCGGTTATGCGCGGCGCACTGCGACCGCCGCGCGGGATCATCTCGCCAGAAACAGCTGCCGCCCCGTTGACTGTTCCTGTGAAATCCCCCGAAAGCCCGCTGCCACCGGTGGTAAAGCTGCCGCGCAGGTCCCGCACAGCAATGCCATCGCTGACCTGCAGCGTGTCGAGACGCACATTCAGCGGCGCCCGGGGCGCATTGCCTGAGGATTTCGCAAACCCGGCGCGCCGCAGATCGAGCGATCCACCGTTCACAGTGATCCCGACCGGCACCCCTTTGCCCCGCCCGGAGATAACAACCGGGGCATCAAACCAGCCTCCGATCCGAACCCGCGACAGTCGGATCCGGTCCAGCGCGCCGCCCTCCGAGATCAGAAGATCGCCGGTGGCCTCCAGCCCTGGCGCCTCGAGGGTCAGCCGCTCAATCACCGGCGGCGTGCTGAGGTCTGCTCTGAGCTCGAACCTGCCTGTGGCATTCGCAGGTTTGGACCAGCTGACCGGATCGATGCGCAGGGCCATGCCGCGCAGATCGGAGGCCAGCCGCAGCGCCGGAGGCTCTCCGCGCATCAGGTCTATGCCGATCGTCGCTTCTGTTCTGCCCGAGAGCGTGCCATCGGGCAGATTGATCCGGAAGCTCTCCAGAACGGCGGGCGTGATCACTGCGGTGCCATCAACCCGGCCCGGCGCAGGTGGTTTGTCCCCGATGGGCTGGCGCCAGGTTAGGTCAAACGGCAAACCATCCAGATCGCCCGCGCCGGACAATGACACCGCCTCGTCTGAGGCCACAAGCTCAAGCACCGGTGCGCGCAGCAGCCGGTCGGGTACAATCGCATCCGATGTGACATCCGTGACCGCGCCCTGCAGATCAAAGCTGACAAGGTCCACCGGCACGCCCTTTTTCAGGGGCATCGAAATGGTTCCTGCCACCCGCGCGCTGCCACTTGCAATCTGCGGGGTGCGACCGGCTTTTTCCATCACGCTGAGCGGCGGCAGATCCAGCAAAGAGAGGGCCGCCGTAACCGCGCCGCTGGCGCGCAGCCTGACGACACCCGGCGGGCTTTCACGGATTGTCACATCCGGAATAATAAAGGCTGTTCCGGTCACATCAACGGACCCGCCCTCCGGGGCCTCGACCATCCCTTCATCGGCCACAACCACAAAGCGGTCAGCGGCCAGGGTAGCATGGCCGCGCGCTTCTTTGAGGTTGGGCATGGTGCGCATAAACCGGGCCTCTGCACCGGCGAAATCAAAGCTCAGAAACGACTGAGGGCGGGCGCCGGGCCGCAGGCGGACAGCGCCCGATATATTCTGCATAACGCCGGTTCTGACATTCTCGGCAATCCAGCGGCGGCTCTTGGGTTTGAGGCGTTCAGGCCAGAGTTCCAGAAGCCGTGCGGGGGTCAGCTCATCGAGGCCGCCATCAAGCGCCACATCCCAGCCGCGGCTGTCGGCCCCCACGCGGCCGCTGGCGTTCAGAATGCGGCCCTGATCCTCAATCTGCAACCTGCCCACATCAAGCGAAAACGGGTTCAGCCGCAGGCGGAAATCCAGTTCGGCCGCCGCCACCGATACCGGCGCAGGATAAAGATCAGCAGGGTTCACACTCAGCCCGCTCAGCCGGAACTGCCCTGTGAGGTCTCCGATCCGTCCTGTCTCACCAACGCCGATTGCGGCCTGTCCTTCCAGCCGCCCCTCGCCCCACTGGCTGATCACTGACAATTCATCAAAGCGCAGGATCTGCTGTTGCGGCAGATAGGTGAAGTAACTGCGCGCACCTTCGATCGGAATGGCACGTGATTCCGGTGTGGGCTGGATCACACCCGCCCCGATCTGAAGCGTCGCATTCAGCGGACGGAAGGTGCCGGCATCCGTGACCCCGCCGCGCAGCGCCCCGGATATCGGTGCCCGCAGCGCGCCAAGCCAGGCAAAGGCGGGGCCCTGAGAGGCCACATCGCCCGCGTCCAGATCTGAGATCGTTACGCCGAACTCGGACGCCATCTCGCCGATCCGGCCACTGTAGGTTGCAGCCAGTGTCGCAACGCCCGATCCGCCCCCGAGAAGGGCCAGATCCACCGCGATCTGAACACTTTCGTCCTGACGGTTCAGACGCAGACGCCCGCCATCGATGGTCCATGCGCGGTTGGCGCGCTGATCGACATACCGCAGCGTAACTGCGGATATGCCGGCCCGCGTCAGCGTTGACAGAACAGGCCGCAGCAACACCTCATCCATCTGCGAGATCAGTTGTGCCAGATCGCCGGCCTCACGGCGCACCGGTTCCGTGCCGGCGTCGGCAGTCGCCCCGCGCGAAACCCCGGAGAGTGCAATCCGACCGTCCTCTGTGCGCAGAAGCGTCAGGAAAACCCCGCTGGCGTCAACCGACCGTAATGCCACCCTGCCGCGCAGCAGCTCCTCCATTACGACGCTGACGCGCAGGTCGGAGAATGTAACGATTTCGGCGCCCTGCGGTGTGGTCAGGGTGACATTGCGCACCGACGCCCTGGGGCGCCAGCCCTCATCCACCACCATCACGATATCGCCGAAGCTGACGACAGCGTCCGGCACAGCCTGTGCAATCCGGTCCTCAAGTTCCGAACGCAGCCATTGAGGGGCTGCCATCTCGCGCCCGCTCAGCCAGAAGGTACTCGCGGCGACCCCCGCGGCGAGCAGACACAGAACGGCCAGCGCCCACAACCTGCGGCGGCCTCTGCGGCGCCGGGGGCGCTGAACGTCCTGATCCCGGGTGTCACGTTTCAAATCGCTGGCGGCCTGTGGTGGCATGGCCGGTAACCGGCCCTTGTTCGCATGAAAGGGCTTGGCAGGTGCCTTCCCCGCTCTACTATGTCACCCGAACATCATCCTGAAAAGCCACGAGATTGTTATGCCAGAGATTTCCCAGCCTGCTCCCGATTTTACCCTGCCCGCGACCGGCGGCCACGATGTGACCCTTTCTGATCTGAAGGGATCACCGGTTGTGCTCTTTTTTTATCCGCGCGACGACACGCCCGGCTGCACAAAAGAAAGCATCGGCTTTTCCGAGGCCCGCGCGCAGTTTGAAGAGGCGGGAGCATCGGTTTTCGGGGTTTCCAAAGACAGCCTGGCCAGCCATGAGAAATTCACGACCAAACGTGAACTCACCGTTCCCCTCTTGTCCGATGAGAACGGAACGGTCTGCGAGGACTACGGTGTTTGGAAAGAGAAGAACATGTACGGCAAGAAGTACATGGGCATCGAGCGCACCACTTTTCTGATCGCCGGCGATGGCACGGTCGCGCGGGTCTGGAACAAGGTCAAAGTGCCCGGACATGTCGACGAGGTTCTCGAAGCGGTGCGCGCCTTGTGAAGCCGCTCGCTGAGATGGCGGTCGATGTGCTGACCACCGCTGACGGGCGCGAAAAAACGGCCTTGTCACGTCAGTATGCGGCCCTCTGGCAATCCGCCAGAGGTGCCGGCGAAACACCGGCGATCGGGCACGCTGACCCGCCGCTGCATCCCGCGCGCCCGGCTGCCCCCGAACTGCTGAGCCCGCGTGACGTGCCCAGACGTCGCCCCGGGACACCCGAGGGTCGCATCGCCCTGCTGCACGCTGTGGCGCATATCGAGCTTAATGCCGTTGATCTGCACTGGGATATTATTGCCCGGTTCGCGCATGTGAAAATGCCGATGGGTTTCTATGACGACTGGGTGAAAGCTGCGGATGAAGAATCCAAGCATTTCAATCTGATGTGCACCTGCCTTGAAGAAGAAGGCAGCCATTACGGGGCGCTTCCGGCCCATGCCGGCATGTGGCGCGCGGCAGAGGATACGGTCGATGACTTTATGGGACGGCTCGCGGTCGTGCCCATGGTGCTTGAAGCGCGCGGCCTTGATGTGACCCCGGGGATGATCGGGGTTTTTCGCCGCGCTGGCGCAACGTCTGCAGTGGCGGCGCTTGAAACGATCTATGCTGAAGAGGTCTCCCATGTGGCCTATGGATCAAAGTGGTTTCACTTTCTCTGCGGGCGCCATGACGAGGACCCCAAAGAGCGCTTCCACGCGCTCGTCACCCGCTACTTCCACGGACCTCTGAAGCCGCCCTTTAATGAGGAGAAGCGCGCCGAGGCGGGAATTCCTCCCGATTTTTACTGGCCGCTGACAGAAGAAGTCTGAGGCCAGTGCCCTGAAAATCGGCGGCTTTTTGCCAGTTTACGCCTTTTCAACGGATGGTTGCGGGGCTGATATTCATAGACGCTTGCTCCGCGAGACCCGCTTCACTATGCACGACGGCGGAGACGTTAAGGGTTCGGGGGACCCTTTTTCTGAACGAAACGGAACAGGGAGAGCCGCGTGCGGACACGACTGGCCATCAGAATTCATGCGGCACTTGAGCACGCCTTTCCCGAACGACGCGTCTTTCTTAAATCTGACCAGGACACCCGTTTTATCCGCCTGAAGCCCGAGACACAGCTCGTGGCCTATGCCGGCGGCGCAGCACTGGTCGCCTGGGCAATCATCGCCACTGCGATCCTGCTGATGGACAATCTCGGTGCCGGTAATTTCCGCGAACAGGCCCGCCGCGACCAGACAAACTATCTTGCACGGCTGAACGATCTGTCGGATCAGCGAGACCGGCGCGCCGCCGAGGCGCTCGCGGCACAGGAACGCTTTAATGCCGCCCTAGATCAGATCTCGGTCATGCAATCGCAGTTGCTGGAATCGGAAACCCGCCGGCACGAGCTTGAGACCGGCATCGAAGTCATCCAGACCGCCCTGCGCGGGACGATGAAAGAACGCGAAGAGGCGCGCCGCGCACTCTCCGATCTGATAGACAAAGCCGGCGACGAGGACGGGACTGTTCTTACTGCGGCGCCTGCCGCGTCAGACAGCGCGCCCGTCGATTTTCTGGCCGATGCCCTCGCACGCACCGCAGCAGAGCGCGATCAGGTGGTAGCCGATGCGCAGGAAGCGCTGCGCCATGCCGATGATCTCGCCTTTGAAATCGCGCTGATGAAAGAAGACAACGACCAGATCTTCCGCAAACTTGAAGAAGCGATGACGATATCCGTCGAGCCGCTCGACAAGATGTTCCGCGAGGCGGGGTTGCCGACCGATCGTATCCTTGATCAGGTCCGGCGCGGGTATTCCGGACAGGGCGGTCCGCTGACGCCGCTGTCGTTCTCAAGCCGCGGCGAAGAGGTATCGCCTGATTTTCTCAGGGCAAACCGTCTGCTGGGGCAGATGGATACACTTAATCTCTACCGGATCGCGGCTGAAAAAGCGCCCTTTGCGCTGCCGGTCAAACGCGCCTTCCGGTTTACCAGTGATTACGGCTTCAGACGCGACCCGAAAACAGGGGGCCGGCGGATGCATAAAGGCGTGGATTTCGCGGCACCGGCCGGCACTGACCTGCACGCAACGGCGGACGGCGTGGTCATCCAGGCCGGGTGGCAATCCGGATATGGAAGGCTGGTGAAGATACAACACGAATTCGGAATTGAGACGCGATATGCGCATCTGTCGAAAATACGCGTCAAAGTTGGGCAAAGGGTCTCGCGCGGCGATCATATCGGTGATATGGGTGCTTCCGGACGGGTGACCGGCGTGCATTTGCACTATGAGGTGCGCGTAGGTGGGAAAGCTGTGAACCCAATGATCTATATCAAGGCTGCAAAAGATGTTTTCTAAGAGCAAAATCAACGAACCGGGGCCCAAGCAGGGCGACTCCGAGACACCGAAACCCGCGTCGACTTCAGCGCCGGCGACGCCTTCGCCCAGCGAGTTCAAGGCATCGGCGCCCAAGCCAAAGCCGCCCGCTTCTGTGCTGTCGTCTGATCTGCACGTGACCGGCAACATGAAAACCAATGGTGACATTCAGGTCGAAGGCACCGTTGAAGGCGACATCCGCGCGCATCTGCTGACCATCGGTGAGACCGCCACGATCAAGGGCGAGGTTGTCGCCGATGATGTGGTTGTGAACGGCCGGATTGTCGGGCGCGTCCGCGGACTTAAGGTGCGTCTGACCTCTACCGCACGGGTCGAAGGCGACATCATCCACAAGACAATCGCCATCGAGAGTGGCGCGCATTTTGAAGGTTCTGTGCAACGTCAGGACGACCCGCTGAACCCCGGTGCAAAGACGACACCGGCGGCCAAGCCCAACCCCGCTTCCTGAGCACATCGGAAACCGTATGAGTACGCCGCCCCGGGGCGGCGTCTCGCATTTTCAGGGTGTATCTGCGGCGATCCGAATATCGCTATCAGGAACCGTGCCGGAGATTTCCAGCACCAGTTTGCGACGCACGGTTTCGGCAAACTGCGCCCGCCCTTCAGCGGTGACCATGAACGCACCCGGCCCGCCGATGATCCGGTTGGTATATTCCTCTTCGAGATTCGCACCGGCACGGCGCCCGTCTTCCGGCCTGAGGATAGGCAGAGCGTTGATCGTGATCCCTGCGGCCAGAACCTCTGCGCGCGCGTCTTCTATCGTTGGCCCGGACGAGTTACGTATGCTGTCCCCGGAGAAATCGATTACAGCACGCGGCGCATAGATGTCGTTGCTCTCAATCAGACGCTTGCCCTCCAGCAGCGCTGTGCCGATTGCGTTACTGCCATAGGCCTGGCGCGGAGGACCGGTGAGAGCGTCTGCAAAAGCCCGCGCCGTTTCGGGCCCGTCAACGATTGTCCAGTCCACGACGACGGCGGTGTTGGTGGCCCATTCGACATAGATCACCGCGACGTTTCCATAGAGTGAGGTCTGAATGGCTGCGATCACGCGCGGATCGGTGATGGCGAGCGCATAGCCCTGACGCTGAAAAGCCAGTTCGTCAGGATCAATGGAGCCGGATGCATCAGCAAGCAACACAAGCTCAAGGCCGACCTCACGCTGTGTCTGGGCCGCGAGCGGCGCGGCGATCAGTGCCAGCAGAAAACTGAGAAAACGGATCATAAGAAAAAAGTAGCACGGCTTTCGCTCCGGACAATTCCGTATGTACCGGGACCCGTCAATGCGGGTGGCACAGCCGGCCCTGTGCCAAAAATTCAGGCAGGGTAAGTTGGTGCGACGCTGCACATCCAGGCCGGTCCGGAAAGGAGCGCCTGCCCCCCTGACGCCCCGGGCATCCGGGATAATATGAATGAAAAAGGGCGCGCCCGGCAGCGCGCCCCTTCATCCCGTTGCTCTGGTTGCCGGCCTATTCGGTGACGCGGACCGTCTGCATCACATCAGGGGCACCGATTACGGCACCGTTCGGCCCCTCGCCGCGCTTGATTGTATCAAGCACATCAAGCCCTTCGGTCACCTTGCCCACAACCGTGTACTGGCCATTAAGAAAGTGGCCATCAGCGAACATGATGAAAAACTGGCTGTTGGCGCTGTCGGGATCCTGAGCGCGCGCCATGCCGACGACGCCCCGGTCAAAAGGTACTTCGGAGAACTCAGCAGGCAGATCCGGCCCCTCGGAGGCACCGGTGCCCGCCCGGCGCATGTCTCCGCCGAGTTTGCCGTACTGCACATCACCTGTCTGCGCCATGAAGCCTTCGATCACACGGTGGAAGACCACATCGTTATAGGCGCCCTCCCCGGCCAGCGTCGTTATCCGCTCCACATGCTGTGGCGCCACCGTCTCAAACAGCTCGATCACAATTGTCCCGCTGGCCTCACCGGCCACATCAATCTCCAGCCCGGTCGCCATCGCGGGGCCCGCCATCATCATCGCACCGGCAATATACTTAAGCATCCGCAGCCACCTTCACCGAGATCATCCGGTCGGGCTCTGCAGGCGGTTCGCCACGCGCGATCGCGTCGACATGTTCCATGCCCGAAATCACCTGGCCGTAGACCGTGTACTGACCGTTGAGAAAATCGTTGTCCTTGAAGTTGATAAAGAACTGGCTGTTGGCGCTGTCGGGGTTCTGCGACCGCGCAGCACCGATGGAGCCGCGCGCATGCGGGATCTTGGAGAACTCCGCAGGCACGTTCGGCAGGTCAGACCCGCCGGTGCCGGCCATGCGCAGGTTGAACCCGTCTTCCATATCGCCGTGCTGCACATCGCCGGTCTGGGCCATGAAGCCTTCAATCACGCGGTGGAATGCGACATTGTCATAATGACCAGCCCGCGCAAGTTCTTTCATGCGCTCGGTGTGTTTCGGGGCCACGTCGGGCAACAGCTGGACGGTCACGGTGCCACCTTTAAGCTCGATCAGAATGGTGTTTTCGGGATCTTTTATGTCGGCCATCTGGCCCTCCTGCTTAAATCTTCTGGCAGATTACCTAAGCCCTGACGCCCGGAATGCCAAGCCGGAGCATTGACCCGGGCCCGGATAAGCGCAAAACATCGCCGGGCGGAATGTATCAAGGAGTGGAAAATGGCCTGGAAGACGCTCGACGACATGGATCTCAGCGGCAAAAAAGTGCTGGTACGCGTGGATATAAACGTCCCCGTTGAGAACGGCCGTGTGACCGACACCACCCGGATCGACCGGATCGTGCCGACCATCCGCGACATTCTTGCCGCTGGCGGGCTGCCGGTGATGCTGGCGCATTTCGGACGCCCGAAAGGACAGTTTGTCCCTGAAATGTCGCTTCGTGTAACAGTCCCGGCGCTGGAACAAGCACTGGGCCAGGAGATTACCTTTATCGAGCGGCCGGATGCGGCGATCATTGCGGCGCTGCCTGAAGGATCTGTGGCCCTGGTTGAGAACACCCGTTTTGCGGCCGGCGAAGAGGCCAATGACCCGGCCATGGCGCAGTTTCTTGCCAGTCTCGGCGATATCTACTGCAACGATGCATTTTCCGCCGCGCACCGCGCACATGCCTCGACCGAAGGTGTGGCCCATCTGCTGCCCTCCTGTGCAGGACGCCTGATGCAGGCGGAGTTGTCGGCGCTTGAGGCCGCTCTTTCCGCCCCCGAACGCCCGGTGGGCGCGGTCGTGGGGGGGGCTAAGGTGTCGACGAAAATCGCCCTGCTCGAAAATCTGGTGGGACGGCTTGATCTGCTGGTGATCGGTGGCGGTATGGCCAATACCTTCCTCGCCGCACAGGGCGCAAAACTCGGCGCCTCCCTGCAGGAGCCCGACTATATGGACACCGCCCGTGCGATCATGGTGCAGGCCGAAAAGAGCGGTTGTCGTGTTCTGTTGCCGTCAGACGGGCTTGTGGCACGTGCCTTTGAGGCCGGCGCTGATCATGAGGTCGTGGCGCTGGGTCCTGACACGGTGCTCGACGATGATCAGATGGTGCTTGATGCAGGACCTGACAGCGTCAAAGCCGTGGCCGCAGCCTTTGAGGATCTCAAAACACTGATCTGGAACGGGCCGATGGGCGCCTTTGAGATACCGCCTTTTGACCAGGCAACCAATGCCGCTGCTGCCGATGCCGCTGCGCGCACCAGAGCGGGCACGCTGATTTCCGTGGCAGGTGGCGGCGATACGGTTGCCGCACTCAACCAGGCCGGCGTTTCGGATGACTTTACATATATCTCAACAGCCGGCGGTGCGTTTCTGGAGTGGATGGAAGGAAAAACGCTTCCGGGCGTTGCCGCACTCGGCTGAGGGGCAGGATAATGCCGTAATACCTCTGAATTCGCGGTATTTTCCTGAAAAAGGGATTCACAGAACAGCCTGCCTGTGTCATAGTTTCGTCATGCCCGCTAAGAGGCAACGACGAGGCAGACAGCAGATGACCCGCACCACACGCCCCGCTCTGGGACCATTCGTGTTCTTCACGCTCGCCCTCGGGCTGGGCACGTATTTTACCTTTGCCGCCGTCCAGGGCGATTTCGGATTGTTCCGGCGCGCCGAGATTGATGCTGATGCGGAAGTGCTGCGCCACCAGCTTGCCGGGGTCAGCGCCGAGGTAGTGCGTATGGAAAATCTCACGCACCGGCTGTCGGATGATTATCTCGATCTTGATCTGCTGGATGAGCAGGCCCGCCGCGTGCTCGGGCGCATCCGCGCCGACGAAATCGTCATCCGCTGAGGCGCGCCAGCTCGTTTGCGGGCAGCGCGTCAGAATGACCCTCGCATCTCCGTTCCGAATCCGATAAACATTAGTTTAATACTAAACTATCTGCCCGGCGCGCCGGGTGCTGTGATGGAGGATCGCCCGTATGGCCACCCGCAAGGCTGCGAAGAAACCGAATGTTTCAGCCGAAGAGCTGAAAACCTATTACCGCGATATGTTGCTGATCAGGCGGTTTGAGGAAAAAGCGGGTCAGCTTTACGGAATGGGGCTCATCGGCGGTTTCTGCCACCTCTACATTGGCCAGGAAGCGGTCGTTGTGGGTCTTGAGGCAGCGGCAGAAGAAGGCGACAAACGCATCACCTCTTATCGTGACCACGGCCATATGCTGGCCTGCGGCATGGACCCCAACGGCGTGATGGCCGAGCTGACGGGCCGCGAGGGCGGCTATTCCAAGGGCAAGGGCGGCTCCATGCATATGTTCTCCAAGGAGAAGCATTTCTACGGCGGCCACGGCATCGTCGCAGCCCAGGTCCCGCTGGGGGCCGGTCTGGCCTTTGCGGATAAATATCTTGAGAACGACCGGGTAACCTTCACCTATTTCGGCGATGGTGCGGCAAACCAGGGCCAGGTCTACGAGGCCTATAACATGGCTGAACTTTGGAACCTGCCAGTGGTTTTTGTGATTGAAAACAATCAGTATGCCATGGGCACTTCAACCAAACGCTCAACCCACTCCCCCTCTTACTGGGAGCGCGGAGCGGCCTATGGGATCAAGGGCGAAGAGGTTGACGGCATGGACGTGCTCGCGGTGAAAGCGGCCGGCGAGAAAGCCGTTGCGGTCTGCCGTGCGGGCGACGGCCCCTACATCCTTGAGGTTAAAACCTACCGCTATCGCGGTCATTCCATGTCGGATCCTGCCAAATACAGGACCCGGGAAGAAGTGCAGAAGATGCGCGATGAGCGCGATCCTATTGAGGCCGTGCGTTCCATGCTCCTGACCGGCAAGCACGCTACCGAAGAGGACCTCAAAGCCATCGACAAAGAGATCAAGGATATTGTGAACAACAGCGCCGAGTTTGCCAAAGAGAGCCCTGAGCCGGCGCTCGAAGAGCTCTGGACCGATATCTACGCAACCGAAGTTCCGCAGGAGGCCTGATCCATGGCAACAGAAATTCTAATGCCCGCGCTCTCGCCGACTATGGAAGAAGGCACGCTTGCAAAATGGCTGGTCAAGGAGGGGGACACCGTCTCCTCCGGCGACATCATGGCCGAGATCGAAACCGATAAAGCCACGATGGAATTCGAAGCCGTCGACGAAGGCACCATCGGCAAGATCCTCGTTGAGGAAGGCACTGAAGGCGTTAAAGTGAATACCGCCATCGCCATCCTGCTGGAGGAAGGCGAGAGTGCTGATGATATCGACGTAGGCGCCACAGGGGCACCGGAGGCTGCACCCGCAGCCGACGCGGACAACGAAGAGGCCCCGAAGGCGGCCGCTGAGGCGTCCGCACCTGCCGTGCCACAATCGGACACCTCCCCCGACTGGCCCGAAGGTACGACGCTGAAACAGCAGACAGTGCGTGAAGCGCTGCGCGACGGCATGGCCGAAGAAATGCGCCGCGACGACACCGTTTTTCTGATGGGCGAAGAGGTCGCCGAATACCAGGGCGCCTACAAGATCTCTCAGGGCATGCTGGATGAGTTCGGCGCCAAACGCGTGATCGACACGCCGATCACTGAGCACGGCTTTGCCGGCATCGGCGTCGGTGCGGCTTTTGGCGGATTGCGCCCGATCGTCGAGTTTATGACTTTCAACTTCGCGATGCAGGCCATTGACCACATTATCAATTCGGCTGCAAAAACGCTCTATATGTCGGGCGGTCAGATGGGTGCGCCGATGGTTTTCCGCGGTCCCAACGGGGCGGCGGCCCGGGTCGGTGCACAGCACAGCCAGGACTATGCCGCCTGGTATATGCAGGTTCCGGGTCTGCGCGTCGTGATGCCCTACTCAGCCTCTGACTACAAAGGGCTGATGAAAACCGCAATCCGCGATCCGAACCCGGTCATCTTCCTCGAAAACGAGATCCTGTATGGGCGCACTTTCGATGTTCCTGAGATGGACGATTATACCGTGCCCTTTGGCAAAGCCCGGGTCTGGCGAGAAGGCGAGGACGTGACCATCGTGAGCTTTGGAATTGGGATGCAGTACGCGCTGCAAGCCGCTGAAAAACTTGCAGAAGATGGTGTCAGTGCAGAAGTGATCGATCTGCGGACACTTCGCCCGATGGATACAGCCAGTATCATCCGGTCCGTGATGAAGACCAACCGGTGCGTTACGGTCGAGGAAGGCTGGCCGCAGGGCTGCGTCGGCAATTACATAACCTCCGTGATCATGCAGGAGGCGTTCGATTATCTCGATGCGCCGGTGATCAACTGCACGGGCAAAGACGTGCCGATGCCCTATGCGGCCAATCTTGAAAAACACGCGCTGGTAACCACCGATGAGGTGATCGAAGCCGTGAAAAAAGTCACCTACAGGTAAGGAGCGCGTAGCATGCCCATTGAAATCCTGATGCCCGCCCTCAGCCCGACCATGGAGGAAGGCACGCTTGCCAAATGGCACGTCAAAGAGGGCGACACTGTCTCGTCCGGCGACATTATGGCCGAGATTGAAACCGACAAAGCGACGATGGAATTCGAAGCCGTTGACGAAGGTAAAATCGGGAAAATTCTGATCAGCGAAGGGACTGAAGGCGTTAAAGTGAATACCGCAATCGCCGTGTTGCTTGAGGATGGCGAAAGTGCCGACGACATCGGTGAGACCGGATCCGCGCCGAAAGAAGAGGCCTCGTCCAACGCAGCCCCCGCAGAAGCATCCGACGCCACGGCGCCTGCCGCAGGTCACGGGCGCGGTGCCACGGATGCCACGCCGGCATCCTCCGCACCGGCTGCGTCCGATGGCTCCCGGATCTTTGCGTCACCGCTTGCACGACGGATCGCCGCCGACAAAGGTCTTGATCTGAGCGCCATCAAGGGTTCCGGTCCGCATGGCCGTATCGTTAAATCGGATGTGGAAAACGCCAAAGCCGGCGCCGCTCCCGCAAAAGAGACCGCACCGGCGACGAAAGATGCAGCCCCCGCTGCAAAACCGGCCAGCGGACCGGGAGCGGATGCTGTTATTGCTATGTATGAGGGACGTGAATTCGAAGAAATCACGCTCAACGGCATGCGTAAAACTATCGCTGCCCGACTGACTGAAGCGAAACAGTCGATCCCGCATTTCTATCTGCGCCGCGATATCGAGCTGGATGCACTGATGAAATTCCGCGCTGATCTCAACAGACAGCTGGAAAGCCGTGGCGTCAAGCTCTCGGTCAATGACTTTATCATTAAAGCCTGCGCACTCGCGCTGCAGGCTGTGCCGGATGCAAACGCCGTCTGGGCCGGTGACCGCATTCTCAAGCTGACACCTTCGGATGTGGCGGTCGCGGTTGCCATCGACGGCGGCCTGTTCACACCCGTTCTCAAAGATTCCGAAATGAAGTCTCTCTCCGCTCTCTCTGCAGAAATGAAGGATCTGGCCGCGCGCGCGCGGGACCGTAAACTGGCGCCGCACGAGTATCAGGGCGGCAGCTTTGCGATTTCAAATCTGGGGATGTTCGGGATCGATAATTTCGACGCGGTAATCAACCCGCCACACGGCGCGATCCTGGCAGTCGGCGCAGGTGTTAAAAAGCCTGTTGTCGGTAAAGACGGAGAACTCGGGGTTGCAACCGTGATGTCGGTCACGCTCTCGGTGGATCACCGGGTGATTGACGGTGCACTTGGTGCGCAGCTTCTTACCGCAATCAAAGAAAACCTTGAAAATCCGATGACGATGCTCGCCTGACAGGCAACAGCTTACACGCGTCAAAACGCAAAAAAGCCGGGGGCAACTGCCCCCGGCCTTATTTTCTAACAGAATTTTGAAGCTCAGCCGCGATCCGGACCAAGCATATGGTTCATGGAGACAGATGGCTGGTCGCACCCGGCTTCTCCCACGATCCGTGCAGGAATGCCCGCTACGGTTTTGCAGGGCGGCACTTCTTCCAGCACCACTGATCCTGCGGCAATCCGGCTACAGTTGCCGACGCGGATATTGCCCAGAACCTTTGCACCGGCACCGATCAGGACGCCGTCACCGATCTTCGGATGCCGGTCCTCTTCTTCCTTACCGGTCCCGCCAAGCGTCACCGAGTGCAGCATTGAAACGTTGTCGCCGACAACTGCTGTCTCTCCGATGACGATCGAATGGGCGTGATCAATCATGATCCCCTGCCCGATTTTCGCTGCCGGATGGATATCGACACCAAAGATCTCGGACACGCGCATTTGCACGAAATAGGCCAGATCCCGGTGACCCTCTTCCCAGAGGTGGTGACCCACACGATAGGCCTGCGTCGCCTGATATCCTTTAAAATAAAGGATCGGCTGCAGCAAACGATGGCAGGCCGGATCACGTTCGTAGATCGCAACAAGATCCGCCCGCGCAGCCCGGACAAGTCCGGGGTCGGCCGCATAGGCCTCCTCAACGATCTCGCGCACCACCACCATCGACATCTCATTTGAAGCCAGTTTGGCGGCAATCCGGTAAGAGAGCGCTTTCTCGATGCTCTTATGATGCAGAATGCAGGCGTGCAGAAAGCCGCCCATTAAGGGCTCATCCAGTGCGGCCTGCCGGGCCTCCGAGCAGATCTGATCCCATGCCGGATCCACAGGGGTGATGTTTGTTTTAAGTTCTGCCATGGCGTTTATCCTTTTGCAGGTCTCAATAAACCATTTAGGTGCAAATCTCCAAACGCAAAGCTGTGATGGGTCGAATTCAGACCGGTGATGTATCGGCCGCTTGCCAGTACTTTGTTCCACTGCCACCCGGCAAACGCCGCCACAATACCAGCGCCAGATCTGCCTGACGCCAGAATGGGCGGGTCAGAGGCCAATTTCCAGAACCGCTTTTGACCCTTCCCCGAAGCTCGCCGAAATCTGGGCCACTTCGATACTGAATGGCAGTGTCAGCCCGTCCGCGATCTGGTCCGCAACACTATAGCTATATTCCGGCGTCGTGAGAGCCAGTTCCCGTAATGTTACACCGTCCTTGATAATGCGGAAAGCATATCGCTCGGTTTCCTCACCGAGCGGAACATCAGGCGCATCCCAGCTGTCCCCATCCCGGCGCGTACGACGTATCCAGCTGAAATGCATCGCTCCATCAGAAAGCAAATGTCTGTTCAGATGAACCGGTGCGTAAGGACGCAAACCGTTGCCGTCAAAAGCAATTACCTCCTCGACATAGGAGGGATCATCCACCGGACGCCGTGCAGCACCAATCCGCCAGGTCTGAGCCACGCCGCGCAGATTGCGGCTGAGGTCAATCTGAGACGGAAACCCGTTCAGCAGGACAAACCACGACCCTGAGGGCCAAACGCCGGGCATCTCGGCGTCGGTTCCAAGCTGCCCCCTCAAACGGTGAGACAGATCATAGGTATCCTTTTCGACGATGTTCGCCGAACCAAACTGAAACACCTCCCAGTTTCCGGGCGTCCCGTCACCGATCGCAGCAAGGTTGGCACCACTGAGCAGGGCAGCCTGTTCCACAGAGCTCAGACTACCACTCATCAGTTTCACCCGAAGGCCGGGGCCATAGTCATACCGGCCGCAGACTGCAGCCGACAGGACTGACTGTGTCACGCCCACAACCGACCGGGCAGTGATGACATCCAGCAGCCGGAAATCGCCGGCACCGGGTGACTGATAAACGGCCACTGTGCCAGGCCAGGGCTGTGCCGTGACAGCAATATGTGGCGCGTGCGGCGTTTCATCGCCACGGATCAGCGGCAGGTCCAGAAAGAGGGGAAACACCGGAGCGGGTGGCACAAATGCGCGTGGTCGCAATACCTCATCCGTAAGTTCGGCGGATCTGTAAACATCAGGTTGGATGCGCACAGCCTCGACAAGCTGCAGGGCCCCCTGCTCCACCCGGTCGATTCTGTAGAGCGCATTACCCTCATTCTGATCTCCGGCAAGCGTGATGACATCGCCCGCGCCCATACTCAGGCATGAAGGGGGCAGCGCAAAACGGATAGCCTCACGCGCGACACGCGCTTCAGCCAGCCATCTTTCCGCGGTCTGCCGTCCTTCAGTGCGGGTCAGAGCAATAGGAATCTCCGAACTGGAGACGGCATGAATCTGCTCGTTCGCCATGACCGCTTCTTCTGCATAGACATCAAAGTCGCCGTCTGCCTGAATGAAGCGCAGACGCACACGTCCGTCCATCTCCGCTTCCGGTGCACGGATCTGTTCAATGGCGCCGTCAAGATCTCTGCTCAGAGCCACCCGCTCGCGGGTGAGAGGCACCGCCCTTTTGCCGCTACGCATCCGGAACTCAAGCTGCCCGTCGCGCTCGACCGCATCGAAGGAATAACGCAGCATCAGAGGCTGCAGAGCCGCGCGAGCATCACTGATATCGCTCACTACATAGCCCCGGACACTCCCGTAAAGGCGGCTCACATCAAAAGCCGCCAGTCCCGCCTTGTTGCAGATCTCGGTCACAACCGAGGCCAGCGATCGCGCCGACGTACGGCCGTTTATCCAATGGCCGCGCGCGTAGTTTTCGCAGTCGCTCCACTGTTCAGGATTGTTCGGAAAATACGGATAGGGACGCGCGTCCCAGGCCCAGACGAAACCGCGGTCCATGTTCACCATCGGCGCTCCGTACAAGGCTGAGACCGGGTTATTGGCCGGCGTATCCCAGTACGATACCATTGCCCGCAGGTACTGCGCCTGCATCAGATCATCCCGTCCCCCGTTGGAGAAATGCGGCAGCGCGCTTTCGGATGACTTCGGATCAAGAAATTTGTTGGGCTGGTTAGTACCTTTATCGACACTTGCGCACCCGTATTCCGTGAACCAGAAAGGTTTCGATCCGGGCACCCAATCCGTTGGCATTGCGGATCGAACGCCGTCGATACGCTCGTGATGCAGGTTCTCCCACCAGCCGCGCAGGTCCTTGTAGCGAAAGATCCATGGCTCATTATGCGCGCCGTCCGTGATCGGCGTGCGCTGCTGGTTCGCACGGTCCTCGTCCGATGCATAATACCAGTCATACCCCTCGCCACCCGCGATATTGGCGCGCAGATAGTCCGGGTCGTAAATTGTATCCGAAACCGTCGTATCGAGATGGTCGTCCCCGTCGCGCCAGTCCGAGAGCGGCATGTAGTTATCGATTCCGATGAAATCGATATTGTCATCCGCCCAGAGCGGATCGAGATGAAAGTAACGATCACCCGATCCGTCCTGCGGCTGGTAGCCGAAGTATTCACTCCAGTCGGCTGCATAGCTGATCTTTGTATGCGGACCGAGCAGGGTACGAACTTCACCTGCAAGGTTTTTCAGCTTCGCGACTGCGGAAAACTCACCACCCGCACCGCGGATCCATGTCAACCCGCGAAGCTCAGAGCCGATGCAAAACGCCTCGACCCCGCCAGCCGCTTTGCACAGTGCCGCATAGTGGAGCACAAACCGCGAAAGTGTCCATTCGTCTGGTCCCGAATACACAACCGTCTTACCGGAAACCGTGAAGTCTCCTGCGGTCGCATTTCCGAAGAACGCTGCAACTTCGCCGTCTGCGGCTCCTGTACCATCCGGCGAGCCGTCTACGCCGGGCGCCACGGAAAGCGTTATTCGTCCTCGCCAGGGCAGCCGCGGTTGCGTGTCTTCCGGGTTGTAGGGATCAGGCAGGCCGTTGTCAGTGAGCTGGTCCATCAGAATAAACGGATAGAACATTACCTCTTTGCCGGCTGCATGCATCGCTTCGATCGCCTGAACCACGGAGGCGTCCGCAGGTGTGCCGCCATAGACCGGACGATCGTCCTCACGCGCAATCTGTGCCGCTGCGGCTCGCGTAAGACCAGACACCGTCCATGGCATATTGCTGCCGTCAAACTGCTTTTTCTCCACCATGGGGCGGACAGAACATTCGCCACACCGCAGGTCGTTGCCGAACCAGGATACGATCAGTGATGCAGCCTCGCAGTTTGGCAGCTCTTCGTTCAGTGCATCAAGCGAAAGGCTGAAGTCCGACTTTTCTGCCGGTGTATTCACATTCGCGGTCCATCGGCTGCCCGGACCGGAGGAATAATAGACCGGTGTCGTTGCCAGCGCATATTCTCCCGTGCCCGGCATCAGCGCGACAGAGCGGATGCCATAGGTCAGCGCCTGAGCAGCATCCGGTTCATCGGGCTGTTCGGGGCGCACAACCTCAAAGGAAAACTGCGGGACGCGGTTGCCAAAACGCTCAAGGCCGAGGTTCTCAAACAGGACATAGGCCGTACCGCGATAAGCGGGCACCATGCCTGCACCTTCCACGGCTTCCATGACCGGATCCGGGAGCTGATCGCTGCGTCCTTTGTAGATGCGCATGTTGAGATCATCTGGCGCGATTTCTTCACCATCTGCCCAGATCCGCCCGATGCGGATGATTTCACCTTCACATACCGCGACGGCCAGGTTCACAGTGTAACTGTAGCTTCTTGTCTGCGGCTGGCTCGGCGCCCCTTTGCCACCGCCACCTGTTACTGAAACGGTCTCCGAAAAATCGGAGGCCCAGATCACCTGTCCACCCAAACGCATACGACCGTAAACCTGCGCCAAAGGTTCGCCCTCGCTGGCGCTCGAGATACGAAACCGGTCAACACGGCCGGTATCGACCACCTGCGAGCCCTCGCCCATCAGTTTCTGGTCAATGACGCGCCCGACCGTGGCACCCAGCGCCCGGCCAATCACGGCGGTGGAGAGCCCGGCAACAGTGCCACCAAGCGCGCCGCCGGCTGCGGCACCAACGGCGGAAAGGACAATGGTGGCCATCAGCTGTTCTCCTCAGGAAATTTAAATCTCGCCACAACGCGCCTGCGCCAGGGCAGGCTGAACGGGCTTTCAACTACGCCAAAGCGCGAATAGGCATGAATAAAGGTGGCATTCGCATCTGTGCGCCCTGCGATTCCAAGGTGTTTGGCGACCGCGCCGGTGCGCATCCGGAACAGCATGACATCGCCAGGGGTCGCGTCACCGATTGCTTTCGGCACCAGATGCCGGAGAGCGGCAAGCCAAAGCTCCTCTTCGCCCCGGGTCTCAGACCAGTCCAGAGAATACGCCGGCACCGCTTCAGGTTCAGCACCATAGCGGGCGCGCCAGATACCGCGCAACAGGCCAAGACAATCGGTTCCCGCCCCTCTGAGCGAGGACTGGTGCACATAGGGCGTTCCAACCCAGCTGCGCGCCTCACGCACGACAAAATCTGATAGTTCGGTCATCTGCGGCTCCCACCGGTATTTGACCCGGTTGATTTCGGCACTGCGAGGATCCAGTCTTCGCCGGGGACATCCGGAAAGCCCTGAAAGTTGGCCAGATTGCTGAATTTCACACGGCATGTTTCACTGCGTTTGTCGCAGCCTGCCGTCAGGCGGATCATCGTGCCTGCACTCAGCGCGCTGCGCACCGGCTCCCAGAGCTCAATTATGCGTGTACCGTTTTCAAACCGGTCGTGTTTAATCATGCCCCAGAGTGCTGAAGCGGGTCCGTCAAGGATCTCAAGCCGGCCACGGGCGAACCAACCTGAACTGAAGGCGTCGAAACCGACCCAGCTGAACACCCGCGATCCGGTCTGCGATTCCACCGGCAGCTCGATCCGGTAGCCCGGTGTTTCGAGATCAAAGCCGCAGCCTTTGTCGCCCAGAACAGCCGTGCAGGGTTTTTGATAAACGCGCCCCAAAGGCCGGTTCAGCGCTTCGGTCAGACCACGCAGCTCCGCCTGAAATCCGCCGTCCGCACGGCGCAACTCGCCGATCGTACCTCGAAACTGCAGCCAGCGCTGGCTGACGTCCTGCCAGTTTACCAGCCAGGCGCGAACTTCAGCATCGTCAAAGCGACCCTGTTCGATCTCGTCTTCGCGGATCGACAGATCGCTGAGCGCGCCAAGCGCTTCGGTATTATCCACTGACAAGCCGGTGCTCTGCGCGAGCGCCACCGCACTCAGCCCGGTATCAGCCCGAAAGGTAATTCCGTCAAAACTCAGGGCCCTGTCGTGATCTGTGAAGCCCAGCGTCACGCCGTCTTTGCGTACGATGGCCCAGGCATGTGAGACGGTGGTCAGACCGCTTTCCAGATGGGCTTTCAGGTCAGCATTCATATCAGCCATCAGAGCCGCACCTCAATGATCGGCACCGTCGGCACCTCACCCGCCTGAAAACTGGCCACACTTGTCCGGATGCTGTCGGTGTCAAACCGTACAGGCACGTCAAACTCAAAACCGGTTGTGATTGTCTCGCCAGCAGCTGGTGGCTGTGACAGTGTCACGACCCCGGATGTGGTATCGACAATAAAGTCGCTGTCTCCAGTCAGTTCAGTGCCTGCAACAGCCACGCGGACTGTCCCGGCCACCGGCTTGCTGATCGGGCGTTCGTAACTGTGCGCGCCGGAAACGTAGGTTTTTGAGAGCCGGAAAACGGTCGTTTCACCATCACCGGTTCCAAGTACCTGATCCTGCGGCGTGATATCCTGAGAGGGCCTGATCGAACGGTAATCGGACCAGTCCTTCCAGCGGAAGGCATAAAGCTGACCATATCGCGCCTCGAAAAAAGCAACCATTGTCTCAACGTCATCAAGGGAGCGCATGCCCACGCCTGCATCATAGCGCCGGCGCGAGTGAGCCCAGGGCGCGTTGCGCTCCTCAAAACCGTTGCTGATGGTCACCACGTCTGTGCGACGTTCGGGGCCGCCAACAGAGCCAAAGCTCAGTGAGACCGGAAATCTGACTTCATGAAACTGCATCTGGCTGCTCCCTTACACTTCAGCGATTACGTTGCCCGCGCCCGAGCGCGCGCGTCATCTGTGCGGCGATCTGGCCCTGGCTCCGGCGGAACCCCTGGACATCCGGGGTGGTGATGTTCATGACAATGGTCTGTCCGCCGCCGCCGGCCCCGCGCACTCCGAGCTTGCCGTCCGGGCCGCGTGCAAGCGGCATGATGGCCTCCGGCCCTGCCTCGCCCATTATCCCCATCCCGCCGCGCATGCCGAAGGGTGTCGCACCGCTGACGATGCCGCCGGTGGCAAAGGGCATGACACGCCCCTGGGCCACAGGTGCGCCATCCGCAAAGGGCAGCACGTTGTTCACCAGCCCGCTTACACCCTGCGCCAGCAATCCGCCCAGCTGATTGGTCACCGGGCGCACGGCGGCATTGTAGGTTGCGTTGATCATGCTGTTGGCGACCGTATCAAGTGCATCCGACAGGCTCACACCGTCAAAGATCACACCATCAAAAGCCTTTTTCAGTCCACGGCTGAGGCCCCGTTCGAGCTCGGCCACGTCGCGGCCTGTCGCCTGCAGGGAGGTTTTCATGCGCTGCAGTTCTGTGTCAAAGCCGGTGACAAGCGAACTGGTCTGCCCGAGAGTGTCGTTCAGCCCCTCTGCGCGCTGTTCCAGCTCTTCAAAGCCGTTTTCATCCGTCATCGCTGTGATCCTCTTTTAAATCATCGGGCCAGGTCTGCATCAGGGCCTCCAGACCGTCACTCAGCAGCGGCCCCGTCGCACCCCGGTCTCCCAGCATCAGCTGAAGCTCGGCAGGCGTCAGGTCCCAGAACTCCGCCGGTTTAAGACCAAGGCCCTGGACCCCTGCCCGCAGGAGTGCGGACCAGTCGAGCCCGGTCATGTGTTGGGTGTCACGAACGCGCGCGCCAGAAGCTCGGCTGCTGCCCGCGCGGCGGCCATTGGCCCGCCTCTGATCTCAGCGTGCAAAAGCGCGCCCTCGGGCACGTTGCAGCGTCCGCCCTGCAGCCCTGCATTCAGGAGGGCAAGCACATCCGCGCTGCTGAATTCGCTACTCTCAAAGCGCTGCACCAGACCCACAAGCGAGCCCGCGCCCAGTTCCGCCTCGAGCCCGGCGAGGGCTCCGAGCGTCAGGCGCATCACATACGTCTCGCCGTCAATCTCAAGCGACACATCGCCCCTCCAGGGATTTGTCATAATCAGATCGCCGTGAAGGTCAGGTTGCCGGCACTCGCAAGCGAGAGCTCATAGGTGGCCTCGCCGTTAAAGCTTCCGCCGTATTCGATTGCGGTGACCTGAAACGGCCCCTCTACAATGCCGAAATCCGGGATAACGATCTGAAAACCTGGCGCTTCTCCGTCAAAGAAAAGCTGCCGGGCACGCTCGTCGGTTGCATTGTCGCGGAACACACCCGAACCACTGACAGCCACCGAACGTACGCCGGCGCCCGAAAGCAGTTCGCGCCAGCCGTTCTGACTTTCCAGACTGGTCACGTCGATTGTCTCTGCGTTGAAACTGACCCGGGTCGCACGCAGGCCGGCGAGTGTGGTGTACTGCCCGTCCGCCGCCATATCGACCTTGATCAGAAGATCTTTTCCGTTCTGAGCTCCCATAGGATCTCTCCTCGATGATGTTGAATTGCGTTATTCGTCGGAGACGCGTGCCCGGAACCGGAGCCGGATTTCGCGCCCTGCAGCCGCGTCGATCCGCTGCGCGCGCGCCTGGGTGAAATGCAGAAAGATCAGCCGGCCGCGCTCAAGCGTCAGATCAGCGTCATGCAGCACGTCAGACACCGCGCCCGCGATCTTTTTCGCGCCGGCAAAGCCCGGTTGTGTGGTGATCACCGATATCTCGATTGTGTGCACCGCCCCTGCCCCGGTCTGATCGGAGGCATCGCGGGCGCTTTCACGGCCGAGACTGACGTAGGTTTCAGGCACTGTGCCGGTGGGCACCGCGTCGTAAATGTCTGCTCCCACAAGTGCTGAGAGCACCGGGTCTGCGGTGAGCGCCCCGTATATGGCCGCCTGAAGCGCGCCGGACATTGCATAGCTCATACTGCGGTCTCCTCCCGGGCAAAACAGGTAATGAACCGGCCGTCTGCGTCTTCTTCTGCGACTGCCTGGATCAGAAAAATGCGCGCACCCTCCCGGAATCGCTGCTCCGGCCTGGGCCGCGCGGCATTTCCCCAGGGTGCGCCCCGGACGATAATGCGGTAGCTCATCGCTGAGACCGGCGCGCCCGACTGCGCGGTTTCACGCCCTGTGCGGGCCGTAACATCGGCAAAGAGGCTGCCAAGCGCCTGCCACTGCGTGCTGAAACCGCCCGCTCCGTCGCTCAGGCGCTGTGGCTCTTCGAGTATCAGCCGCCGGTTCAGGCGCGGGACGCTCATCTCCGGCTCCCGGCGCCAAGACGCATCACCTTGTAGCGCTGGATCAGGCTGGTCACGCCAAAGGGCATGCAACCGTCGCTCAGCGAGGTATCATGACGGTATTCGTAATAGTGCGCGGCCAGCATCTTTACGGCCTGTTGCAGGTCCGCAGGCACGTCCGTCCAGGAAGCCCCGAACCCTGCGTCGAATTCTATCACCGCGGTGCCATTATGCGGGATGACCGGCAGCGCCGCGCCACGTGCCCTCAGGCGCGGGTTCAGGCTGTCGCGTTCGAGCCACCAGGCTGCGGCGTCGACGTCCCGGGCCTCACCATCCGCGTTCACAAGCGCAAAGCGTGAGAGTTCTGTCCCGAGTGACACTGGCAGACCCTGACCGTCACGGTCCCGCCAGAATGACAGGGTCCAGCTGAACCTGCGGGTAATCAGGATCTTGCCGGTGCGCGCCTCGATGGCCGAAACGGCGGCACGCAGAAATCCGCTGAGCACTTCGTCCTGCGTGGTATCCTCGCCAAAGCCGGTCCCCAGACGCAGATGTGCTTTCAGGTCATCGACAGGCAGCACCGCATCGGGCACGGTCGTCTCTTCGATCAACATCATGGAAATTCTCCAAAGTCTTTTCTCCCCGGTCGCAGGAACCGGACGCGCGCCTGCCTGCATTGCTCGGTCGGAGGGGAGCAGCTAGACAACACAGGCGACACCGGCACGCGCCCGGCCCGGAACCGGCGGCCCGAAGGCTCCGGTCCCGGTATCGTCACACCTGATTTCAGGCAGTGGCGAATTTCAGGAGCTTGATCGCGGCAAAATCGCTCACATCGCCACCGACACGTTTGGTGGCGTAAAAGAGCACATGCGGCTTGGCGCTGAAGGGGTCACGCAGCACCCGCAGGTCAGGGCGTTCAGCGACGGTGTAACCCGCTGCGAAATCACCGAAGGCGATTGCAGTGGCATCTGTGGTCGCATCGGGCATATCTTCTGCGATCAGCACCGGATAGCCCAGCAGACGTGCAGGCTCTGCTGCCGCCAGACCATCAGCCCAGAGGAAGCGTCCGTCATTGTCTTTAAGCTTGCGCACCAGACCGGCGGTCTTTGAGTTCATCACAAATGTCGCATTGGCGCGGTACTGCGCACCCAGTGCATAGACCAGGTCAACGACGGATTCTGCCGTGACATTGCCGTTGTCGCCCGTGGGCACATAGCCGAGATTGCCCCAGGTCCAGACATCATTGTCGACAGAGGAGTGGTTCAGCAGACCGCGTGGCTTGTCCACGCCGTTGCCGTTAATGAAGGCTGCGGCTTCGGCCCGGGCAAACTTGTCCGCGATGCGGCCCGCGAGCCAGCTTTCGATGTCAAATGCACTGTCATCCAGCAGACGCTGCGAGGCTTTGGGCAATGCGCTCAGTTCATGCAACGGGATAGTGATACGATCGACCTGGGGGGTATCCGTCTCAATCGTGTCGGACGTCTCGGTGGCCCAGCCTGCGCCCACATCGGTGTGATCGACGAGCACGTCAAAGGATGTGGCCTCGACATTAACCACTGCCGCAATCGAACGGATCGATGCAGTGGAATTCAGTACGGATTTCACGGTGTCTGATGTCTGCGGATCGACAAGGTATCCACCATCGGAATTTACTGCCGTGGAGAGGGACTTCACGTCCATTTCAAGGCCGCGCAGTCCGTCGTCGTCGCCGGTGCGCAGATAGCTGTTGAACGCCTTCTGATGCGGTGCGCCCGCGTCAACGGCGCCGCCCAGAGGTGTGCGTTGGGAAAAGGTTGATTTACGGTCCAGCATGGTCAGTCGCTCTTCTGTTTGTTGAAGTTTTGTATCAATTTCAGTTTGGAAAGCTTTGAAATCACTGACGAAGCCGGTGACGGCCTGTCTGACATCCTCAGCGGGGGACATACCTGTTCCACCCGCCGCCTGTGCGTCGGTCTTGCTCATTGGCAGTTTCCTCGATGGTTTGGGTCCGGCCGCGCCCGATGCGCGGCCCCTGTTCGGCTGCTGCGCGTCAGCGGCGCGCCAGATCAGCGCGCGCACCCGCAAAGGCGGCGGCCAGTTCGCGCAGGCCGGCATCCGGATCGGTCTCGTCCGATTTGGCAGCGACCCGTGCACTGGGCAGCATGGGAAAGGTCACAAGCGACACCTCCCAGAGCTCCAGTTCGGTCAGGAGGCGCTGGCCTCCGGTATTCTTTGTGGCTTTGCGGGTGCGGTACCCGATCGAGAGACCGTCAAGTGCGCCTGCTCTGATCAGGGCAGCCGCCTCCCGGCCTTTCTCAACGCTGACCAGCAGACGCCCTTTAACCCAGAGACCGCGCGCATCCTCGCGCACCTCGTCCCAGATCCCGATCGGCTGTGCCGGGTCATGCTGCCATAGCATTTTCACCCGCGCGCCGCGCTCCGACAGAGCTTTCAGCGATGTCGCATAGGCCCCCGGCACCACAATATCATTGCCCTGATCGACAGCGCCGAACAGGCTGGCATAGCCGCTGATGACGCTGCCGTCTTCAACCTCCAGCGTATCGCTGAAGCGGGCGAATTTGTGCTCCAGCCCGGTTTCGTATTCCATAGGAAATCTCCTTGAAGTGTCTGTGCTCTGCTCCGGGGTCACGGCACGGCCGCGATGATCGACTGCAGCCCCTGGCCGAGGATCATCGCCACGATCCCGTAGACGGTGAGCCACAGGCGTCTTTCGAGACGCTCCATCATCTCTTCCACGCGGTCGAGACGCTTGAGCAGGTGATTGTGCTGAATCTCGGCAACCCGTTCATGGGACTGCAACCGAAGGCCCGGGGCGCATTCAAACCGTTCAAGCCCGGGCTCACTCATCTGAACTCACCGCCGGAAGACCCAGCAATGCCCGTTTTTCCGCCTGGGTCAGGAAATCCGCGCCGGCCACCCGGTTCCACTGGGCGTCGCGTTCGGCGGCGAGCGCCGGCACCTGATCCAGATCGGGTTTTAGCATCAGATGCTCGCCCGTATGGCCCGCGATCCATTTGGTCAGTGCGGCTGTGACCCGTGTGGCCAGCGGCAGCACCGTCAGGCGGTAGAACGCGCGATGCGCTTCCTGATAGTTGGCGTAGGTCGCATCGCCCTGAATACCCAGCAACATCGGCGGCACGCCAAAGGCCAGCGCGATCTCGCGCGCGGCGGCTTCCTTGGTTTTCTGGAACTCCATGTCGGAGGGCGAAAAGCCCATTGGTTTCCAGTCGAGCCCGCCTTCGAGCAGCATCGGGCGCCCGGCATTTCGTGCGCCCTGATGATGGCTTTCCATCTCACTGACCAGGCGGTCATACTGATCTGTGCTCATCGTGCCCTGCCCTTCGGCACCGCGGTAAACGATGGCGCCCGATGGCCGTGCGGCATTGTCGAGCAGCGCTTTTGACCAGCGGCTGGCCGAATTATGCACGTCAAGCGCCATTGCCGCCGCCTGCATCGGGCTGAACCCGTAATGATCATCCTGCGGATGGAAGCTTCGGATGTGGCAGACGGGCACAGCCGTGCCCGAAGCGTCGAACCGGTGCTTGCGCCCGCCCACCGCGTACTCATAAGCAACGGGCCATCCGTCAGATCCCGGCACAACACTCATGCGGTCCGACCGCAGAACATGCAGTTCTGCAGGCTCTCCGGTCTCCGAGGCCACCGCCTCAACGTAGCCGTTCCCGGTCAGCAGCAGCTGCGCATAAAGCGCCTCAAGCAGTTCGGCCCGCCCCTGCATCGGATTGGGGCTCTCAACCAGTGACAGCACCGGATGCGTCTCAAAACGTTGTTCGTGGTCCTGCAGCACCAGAGGCAACGCCGCTGCGGCCTCGGCAATCAGCTTAACGGACCGGAAACCAACCGGATTTCCGGCAAATCCGGTCCGGGTCAGCGAAACTGTATCCCGCGGGCTCCAGGCCACGCGGCCGGAAGTCTGATAGGCCACCACGGGCCCTGTGGCACTTGCCTTCTGGCCGGGCGCCTCAACAGGACCCTGTCGCCTCAGAAAGTCGAAAACCATTTTGTTGCTCCTCATGTGTGTGTCAGTGCCGCGCAGACACCTGCCGGCTGCGACCGCATACCGGTGCACCCTTCCCGGTCCGGGGATGCGTCCCCGCCGGCTGAATTGTTTGTGATTTCAGTATCGCCGTCACACCGGCCCGGGTGTCCTGCAACCGGATCAGAGCGCGCGCACCCGAGGCGCACGCCACTGCGCAACCGGCTCGATCATCAGCGCGTGCAGCGCCCAGACGAGCGCATCTACGCGGTCCGGCGATCCGCGCCCCTCAAATCCGCGCACCGTCATCCGGCACATCTGATCTTCGAGGGCATCCAGCCCGGGCAGGTGTTTCACCCGTCCCTGCTCATAAAGTGCCGCCACCGGCTCGGCGCGCGCCGCCTTGCCCCGGCTCGCGTGTACGCCCTTGAATGGCACCATCGGATC
>CBDUCB010000003.1:0-53016 GCA_965365545.1 uncultured Roseobacter sp.
GCGGGGATTCCGAACCGGTAAGCGGCGACCTGCAATCACAGCTTTGTCATGGCGAGTACGGGCTTTTGGAGCGCTGGTTCGATCAGGTGAATTGCCTTGGCCTCCGTTTGCTGATTGTACCTTTCAGGGCCAGGCACCGTTTCGCCTGCCTTGTCGCTCGCCTTTAACTGACTGCCATTCCGGCGCATCCGGCACGCGCAGCTGATCGATCAGGCATTCAGCAAGCGCCCGGCTTTCCGCGCCGGCGGGCCAGTTCGCGGTACAGCGCCGGCTGCGATACTCCGATGTCGTCCGCAACCCTGACCCATTGTCCTTTTTCAGGCGCGCCATTCAATGCCAGCCAAGCGTCAAGCCTGTCTGACACGCGCCGCAGCCGAAGGATTTCGATGCGCGCGCGTTGTGACTGCACTTCCTTTGCATGTGTCCCGATCAGACTGAGGGCAGCACCCGGCATGCGCTGCAGCTGGGTCAGAAAATCCGCACGTGTCAGCCGGGCGACCCGGGCGTCTGTTCGTGCGACGGCATCGCAATGATAGGTGTCCGCGAAAAGAGACGCTTCGGCCAGGGCATCGCCCGCCGTCGCCACATGCAGTGTCAGCGCAGTTCCGTCAGCCATCGCCCGTTCAAGAGCGACCGATCCCGACTGCACCAGATACATGAAGCGCACCGGGTCGTCCCGCCGGAACAGAACCGCGCCGCGGGCCAGAGCATGTTCCCTTGTATCAGTGAAAATAATCCGCCAGTCCGACATGACATATATCATACGCGATAAAGCACGTGACCGGTACACTGAAGTAAACAGGATCGGGAGAAATTGCTGTGCGACAAGGGATATTGATTATTGCGATGGCGCTGACGGCCGGGGCGTCGATCGCCCAAGCGGAGATGACCCACTCCGGGCACGGGTGCACCAGAGCGGGCGATCATGCGCATTGCAAAACCGCATCTGATCATACGCCCGGCGAGGCGGCGCTGACAGAGCCCGGCCAGGGTGCTTTTGCCGCCCTCGCAGAAGTGGTACGCCTGCTTGAAGCCGATCCGGCGACTGACTGGTCCACGGTCAGTCTCGTTGCTCTGCGGGATCATCTGGTGGATATGGACCGTCTGGTAACCCGCGCGGTTGTGACTGAAACCGATCTGCCTGGCGGGATAAGCGCGTTTGCCACCGGCGACGCTGAGACACTGGCTTCCATCAAGCGTATGGTGCCGGCGCATGCAGCGCAGCTTGCGGCCGACCCTGGGTGGTCTGTTGAGGTTACAACTGCCGCGGAGGGAGTGACATTGCGCGTTACTTCGGGCGACCCTGCGACAACCGCACAGATCAAAGGGCTCGGGTTTTTCGGCCTGATGGCCAGTCAGGATCATCACCGCGCCCATCACCTGGCGATGGCCCTCGGAAAAGACGCACACCAGCACTGACCCGCTGCGACGGCATGCACCACCTTTCCGGCTTGCCTTGCTGCCTGCAGAGTTCGTAAACATGCACCATGATGCTCCTGCGCCTTCTTCTGACCCTGACACTTCTGGTCTCAACCGTGTTTTCCGGCACGCCCGACGCGGGCCATTCCGTCGCCGGGGCAGATCACACTCATCTGGCAGAGATGGCTGACGATATACCGCCCTGCTGTGATACCACCGCCGACAGCGCACACAGCTGTCACATTCTGCCGGCCCTTCTGCCGCCGGTGGGTACGGGCGCGGGCCTCTCTGCCACACCATCCAACACGGTGGTCTGCCGTGACATCCGGCTCACAGGCATTAATCTCTCAGATCCTCCGCAGCCGCCCCGCTCCGTGTGATGAATGCCGCGCCCTGCGCCGGGCGTGGCCGAGTTCACCACCGAAAGCGCAGCAGGCAGGACGCCCTGCGCATTTTCTCTGAGAGGATAATCCGATGAAAACATCCACAACAGCCTTTGCGTTGTTAACCGCCACAGCGCTTGCCACTGCAATTTTCACAACCAGATGGACGGGCATCGCCGGTGCCACTGACCCCGAAAACCTGTCGCAAGCCGTGGTGCTTCGCGATCGGGATGCCGGTGTCGTGGCCTTGGGCGCGCAGGTTTACGCATCTGAATGCGCCGCATGTCACGGCGATGACCTGCAGGGCCAGCCCGACTGGCGCGTGCCCGGAGACGACGGGTTGCGCCCGGCGCCGCCGCATGATGCAACCGGACACACCTGGCACCACGACGGCGACGCTCTTTTCAGGCTGACCAAATACGGGCTGGCAGAAATCATCGGCGACCCGGACTTCGCAACCGGTATGCCGGCCTATGAGGATGTGCTGAGCGATGAAGAAATCATCGCCGTCCTGAGTTACATTAAGTCCACCTGGCCTGTGGAAATCAGGGCACAGCACGACGCACTGGAGAAGAGACAATGAGACAGATCACCCTCGCCGCAATCATGTCAGCTGTAACTGTGACCGGGGCACTCGCGCATTCGAAAGCGGAAAAAACCACTCCGGCCGATGCGGCAAGTATCGACGCGGTGGACATAATCGCCATAGCATTTGACGATCCGATGCGCGTCACCGCCGTGTCCATGACCGGGCCTGAGGGGCCGGTCGGTATTGACCGTGAGACGGGCATGGAGCCGGTCAGTGAATTCCGCGCGCGCGCCCCCGGTGATCTGCCAGCCGGCACCTACACGGTCGACTGGCGCGGGCTTTCAGCCGACGGGCATCCGATGCAGGGCACGTTCAGCTTTACGCTGTCTGACTGATCCCGCCGTGGAAGGTCTTTCCCCGGTCGATGCCTGGGTCATCACCGCAATCGCCGCGAAAGCTGCAGGGTACGGCGCTGCTCTGCTGGCCATGGGCGGGCCGCTTTTTATCGCCGTGTTCCCGGAGGCGCCGGCAGATGCCCGGCGTCTTGCGCGCCAGATCGCTCTTGCCGCTGCCCTTACCGGTCTGATCGTTCTCGCTCTGCGCTTCGGCATCCGTGCTGCCCGGATATCCGGGGCGGGCGTGCCGGGCGCGATCGATCCGATGATGCTTGGGATCGTCTGGGAAAGCCCGCTCGGAACAGCGGCCACATGGCGCGCTGCAGGCGAGGTTCTGATCCTGGCCCTGGCGCTGAAAACCGCAGCGGGGAGGCATATCGCCCTCATCGGGGCGCTTCTGGTCGCTGCGTCTTATACCTTTGTCGGTCATTCTCTGGGTGATCCGCGATGGGGCCTCGCGCTTTTGCTTACCTGTCATCTGTTTGCTGCGGCCTTCTGGGTCGGGGCACTGGCGCCTTTGAGTGTCGCAACGCGTCACAGGAGTGGGGCAGAGCTTCTGCACCGCTTCGGCAGGATCGCTGTTTTCACTGTGGCTGCACTGGGTATTGCAGGACTGGGTTTTGCATGGCTGATGACCGGTTCGGTCAGCGCGCTTTTCACCACAGCCTATGGCCGGACCCTGCTGGTCAAACTGGTTGTTGTTGCAGGGCTGATGCTGCTGGCGGCCCGGAATAAGTGGCGGCTTGTACCGGATCTTGCATCCGGCGCACCGGGTGCAGCCCGCAGGCTCCGCCGTTCCATCGCGGTGGAGGCGGTGGCCGTCGGCCTGATCCTGCTGGCGACGGCGACGCTGACCTCAGTGACCACGCCCCCGGTAAACCTCTGACGGCGGACGGTTGTGAGCTGTGACCTTACTGTAAGTTTTCCACGGGTCCAGCGGTCAGTGCCTGACGTAACGGCGTCCTGACAAAAGCCATTTTGCCAGCGCCACCATGTACTGACCGCATGAAACAGTGACCAAGCGCAGATTCACACCAAATTAAATGAATTTAACAGGAACACCCTGGCGGCAGGCTGCGGTCACAGAACCTTCAAAATCGATCGCGCCGCCTGCTCTGTGCCCGGCGTCGCCTGCATCCTTGCCGAGATCTGCCGCAGACGGGTCAGCATTGCGTCATCAGCCAGCAAAGCCGTCATCCTGCCGGCCAGTTCCTGCGGGCTCCAGTCATCGCGATGCATATGCGCACCGGTGCCTGTCTGGACTGCGCGTGTCGCATTGTCATGGCCGTCCCAGCAATAGGGCATAATCAGGGACGGAACGCCAAAAAACATTGCTTCGCAGAAACTGTTGTTGCCGCCGTGATGAATAAACAGATCCGCCTGCGACACAATGGAGGGCTGCGGAAACCAGCTGCCGAGAAAAACATTGTCCGGCACCTTGCTGTAGCTCTCAAGAAACGCGCCCACGTTAACAAAAAATCGCGCAGGGTACTGTGCAAATGTTCTCAGCATGCGGGAGATCAGATCTGTATCAATTGCGCCGAGACTGCCAAAACTAACATAAATCAGCGGGCCTTCATTGACCGGCAAGGGCGGCGGGTCGAACTGCGCTTCTTTGCGGACACACCCTTCGAGAAAGACAAAACGCTCAGCCGGCAACGGGCTGCGTCGCGCATGCCGGATCGCCGAAGGCGCCAGCAGCAGATTGAGACAGGGTGACGCTTCCAGAAACTGACCCTCGGGCAGATCGGCGAGACCACACTCGCGCCGGAAAGCGTTGTACCGCCGGTGCGCCGCCTGCGTCGCCGCCAGATAGGCCGCCTCAAATTCCGCGCGCGCGGGATCATCTGCGGCCATGCCGGAAAGATAGGGCGGCACATTCTCATCCGGTATTTCGGTTTCCGTGCAGGACACGACCCGCACCCAGGGCACGCCGGCATTGGCGATGGCGGGGAACATAATGACATTGTCCAGCACAATGCCCGCAGGTTTTATGCGTTTCAGCAACCGTTCAAGACCCTCTTCGGCCTGCATCGCGGTATCGACAATCGCCTCCCAGGTGGGCGCAACATAGGTGGAAAGCTGTGCCATCGGATCCTGGTTAAAATGCGCAACATGGGCGGTGACGAAATCCTGCCAGGTCTCATCGGTCTGCGGGCCCGGCGCAGTTGTCGCCGGCAGCTGGTATTCTCTGAACCCGTATTCGGCAAAAACACCGTTAAAGCCCGGATGGCAGAGAAAAACCGGTACCGCCCCCTCGCGCAGAAGCTGCTGTGCAATGCCCACACAGTTCAGCGCAGAGCCAAAACTTGCTTCTGGAAACAGTGCTATGACGGGTTTGCTCACGGGGCAACTCCCCGACCGGGAGGCCGAAGGCCACGGCTGATCGCCTGAGGTTTGCGGATCTGACTGCGCCGCAGATGCAGGACCATCTGATCGGCCGCAAGCTGCAGCTGCATCCTCTCCAGGCTGTCCAGAATACCCAGATGTTCCTGCAGCGACTGGCGCAGCCGGAAATCGGCGATGCTTACATCCTTCTGCGTTGACAGGCGCAGCCGCTGGTGGGCCAGCAGTACGCCCCGCGCAAACCGGTTGCCAGAGCTCTCCGCAATAAAGCTGTGAAAGGCGCAATCCAGATGCAGAAACGTCGCTGAACTGAGTTTGCCATCAGGGCGCTGAAGAAACTCTTCGGTCTGCTGGCGCATGACACCGATTTTCTGGCCGTCCACCTGAAAGCCTGTCGCCAGAATGGCCTGTGGCTCCAGTACCAGCCTGAAGGCAAGGCTCTCATCGACTGCGTTCGGGGTATCCAGCATAGGTTGAAAAGCCCATGCCCGCCCCGGCAACTGAGTGACAATTCCGTCCGAGGACAGTATTTTTAGCGCATTTAGTACCGATGAACGCGAGATGCCATAACGTCGCGAAAGCGCGCTCACAGAATGCACATCCGCAATCCGGCGCTCCGCTCTGTCAGAAAGGATACGCTCGGCAAGGGACCCCTCCATGTCATCGGGTGCCGCTGCGCTGTCGGCAGCAACCTTCTCGGGCGGTTGGCTGAGGACATACCCGCCCTCCTCACGACGACGCACTATATTCCTGTCTTCCAGTATTTTAAAAGCTGACCTGACCGGCGTACGCGACACACCGCAGGCCTGCGAGAGCATGGCTTCCGGCAGGTGATCTCCCTCGGCAAATCCGCGCTCAAGCACAATTTCTGTAATCTGGCGGGCCAGTTTGAAGTGGTTCTGGCGCGTGTTACTGCGCGATACCGGCATCATTTAACCCTGCCCTGCAAAAATCCGGCGACTTGTACCGGCGATCATTCCGCGACGGCGAAAAAAGACCACAAATACAAATTGACGTATAATTTGTATCATTAATACTGACCCTAGAGCGGTCATATAGAATCGCAAGTCAATTTTCAGGGCCTGCATCCCTGACAGTCCAACAGACCTTCCAAGGAGATCTCCGCCATGAAACGCCACCACCTGCATTGCAGTATCTGGATGACCGCAACACTCACTGCCTTTGGCCTGCCCGCCCTCGCAGAGCCGCTGACCGTGTCGAACTGGGACGGCTATATGGCCGCCGATGCCATCGACAGCTTCAACGCCGAAACCGGTCACACCGCCGAACTGGTGCTGCATGCTACAAACGAAGAAATCATGGGCAAGCTGATCGCGTCAAAGGGGGTCGGCTACGACGTTGTCTTTGTCTCCTCGCCCTTTGCCGAAGTGCTCCACAATCTCGGGCTCGCAGAAGACCTCGACCACGACAAAATCCCCAACATCGCGAACCTTTATACCGAGGCCACCGAACTGCCGCATGATCCGGGCAACGCATTCTCTGTTCCCTACGCTTGGGGCACGACCGGGCTTTGCTATCGCTCCGATCTTGTCGACACGCCGACGTCCTGGAACGACCTGCTGAAACCCGCGGAAGACGTCTCCGGCAAAACCACGATGCTGGCGACAGACCGGTGGCTGCTGGCGGCCGGACAACTTGCGCTCGGGTATTCCGTGAACGAGACCGACAGCGACAAAATGGCCGAAGTACGCGATCTGCTGATCGACGCGAAAGGCACCCTGCTGGCCTATGACGACACTACATTCTACGCCAAACTGGTCTCCGGCGAAGCGGAACTGGTGCAGGCATGGGACGGCTGGTGCAACTACGGCATCGGTGAAAATGCAGACATTAAATACACGATCCCGTCCGAAGGCTCCGATCTCTGGGTCGATACGATGGTGATCCTCAAAGCCTCCGAGAACAAAGAGGCCGCCTATGACTTTGTGAACTACATCCTCGACGCCGACAACCATCGCTGGGCGGCTGAGAATATCCTCTACAAAGTTCCCAACGAGCCCGCGATGTCAGGTGTTGATGCCTCGCTCATAGAGACATTCCCGAACATGGGCATGTCGCCTGAGGAAATGCTTAAATTCGAACAGCTGCGCGATGTCGGCGGCGCACAGCGTGATTATTCGCGCCTGGTATCAGAGATCAAAGCAAACTGATCCTCCCGGGCTCCGCTTTGCAGACAGGTGCAGGCGGAGCCCACCCTCCCCTCAATCGCTGCCGGCGCGTGCCGGCGCAGGTTTTTTAATGTCCGCTGACCGACGCCCGCTGCTCCTGATGACGCCCGCCATGATCTGGCTCTTCGGGCTCATGGTGGTGCCCTGTGCGCTGATCCTCGTGCTCGCGTTTTTCCGGCGCGGGCTTTATGGCGGCATCGAATACACCTGGACGCTGGAAAACCTGGCGCTGGTCTTTGACCCGCTCTATTTTCAGATCTTCCTTAAATCTGCGGGCATTGCCGGGCTTTCTGCCGCGATCGCCTGTGTGCTCGGTTATGCAGCGGCATATGCCATCGCCGCCATGCCGCGCCGACACCAGCCGATGCTTCTCTTTTTCGCGGTGCTGCCCTTCTGGTCGAACTATCTGGTGCGCACCTATGCCTGGATCGTTCTGCTGAACCGCGAGGGCCTTATCGTGAACCTCGCCCGCTGGGTCGGATATGAAGGCGAACTGCCCCAGATGCTCTACTCCGAGCAGGCGGTCGTGATCGGGCTGGTCTATAATTATCTGCCGTTCGTAATCCTTAGCTGCTATGCGCCGCTGTCGCGGCTCAACCCTGAAGTAACCGAAGCCTCGCGTGATCTCGGAGCCTCCGCCTGGACCACCTTTCGCCGCGTGACGCTGCCCATGACAGTACCGGGCATCGCAACCGGTTTCGTCTTCGTTTTTGTGCTGTCGATCGGCAACTTCGTGACACCCGCCCTGCTCGGAGGAGGTCAGTTTCAGATGATCGGCAACCTTGTCTATGCGCAGTTCCTGACCGCCAATGACTGGCCCTTCGGCGCGGCTCTGTCGATGGTTCTTATTGCTGTGATGCTGGGCCTTCTGATGGGTCAGGCGGTGATGGCCGACCGGGCCTCAGGCGGGAAAGGGGCGCGCGATGGCTGAGCGCCATATATTTCGCCTCATGCTGCTGATCCTCGGGGTGGTTTTCGCCTTCCTCTATATTCCGATATCGGTGCTGGTGGGGTTGTCCTTCAACGATGGCGGGCTGCCCACAGCCTGGACCGGATTTTCCACCAAGTGGTACAGCGCACTGCTGACCAATGATGATATTCTGAAAGCTGCCGGCAATACCCTGGTGGTAGCGCTCTTTTCGACCGCACTTTCTACAGTTCTGGGAACCCTGCTTGCCATTGGCGTCGAGATCCGGCGTCGCAACGGCAAATGGCTGGAAACCATAATCTTCGCGCCGATGATCATCCCCGACATTGTACTCGCTATTGCACTTTTGTCGTTCTTTTCGCTGCTCGGCGTGAAAATGGGGCTGCATACGATTATTGTCAGCCATGTGGTGTTCAATCTTGCATTCGTCTGCGCCGTGGTGCGTGCACGGCTGAAAAACTTTGACTGGTCGATCGTTGAGGCCTCGGGCGATCTTGGCGCCTCGACCTTTACCACCCTGCGACGCGTGGTCGTGCCGGTTCTTATGCCAGCGATTATCGCCGGCGCGTTGCTGGCTTTTACCCTGTCGGTCGATGAATTCATCATCGCCTTTTTCACCGCAGGGGCCGGCCGATCATCAATCACCCTGCCGATGCAGATTTTCGCGATGATCCGCTTTGGTGTGACGCCCGAAATTAACGCTCTTGCAACGCTGGTGATGGCCGTTTCGGTGGTCGCGCTTGCCCTGTCACAGCGGCTGAACAAAGGGGAGCTTCCCGGTCAGTGACAGCCCCCTTTCTCAGCATCCGCAACGTTTCAAAAACTTTTGGCAGTGTCCGGGCGGTTACGGATCTGTCGCTCGACATCGCGGAGAACGAGTTTTTTGCGCTGCTCGGCGCTTCCGGGAGCGGCAAGACAACGCTTTTACGGATGCTTGCCGGCTTCGAAGACCTGACCGACGGCGACATTCTGCTTGAAGGCTCATCCATTGCGGGTCTCACACCCAACCGGCGACCGCTTAATCTGATGTTTCAGTCTTACGCGCTTTTTCCGCATATGACGGTCACGCAGAACATCGCCTACGGGCTCGAGATGGACCGCCTGCCAAAGGCCGAAACAGCCGCGCGTGTCAGCGGGATTCTCGACGTGATTCAGCTCGGGCATCTGGCGAAACGTAAACCAGATCAGCTCTCCGGCGGTCAGAGACAGCGCGTGGCACTGGCCCGCGCACTGGTCAAACGGCCAAAGGTGCTTTTGCTGGATGAACCGCTCGGCGCGCTCGACAAAAAACTGCGCAGCGAGATGCAGCTGGAACTTAAACGGCTTCAGCATGAGTTCGGCATCACCTTTATCGTCGTCACCCATGATCAGGAAGAAGCGCTCGTCATGGCCGACCGCATTGCGATCATGAAAGACGGCGCGCTGCTGCAGGTCGGCACACCGCATGAGATCTATGAGAACCCCGGCACCCGCTTTGCCGCAGATTTTATCGGGGTAATGAACTTTCTGCCAGTCAGCCGGACGGCCGATGGATTTGCCGCCCGTGACGGCAGCCAGATAATGTCCCGCAGCACCGCTGCGCCTGCCGGCATGCAGCTCGTTGCGGCCATCCGCCCCGAACGGCTGCGGGCAGGCGGGACGGGTGACAACAGCCTGACCGGAGAGATAACGGCCCTGGCCTACCACGGGCTTGATCTGCTGGTGCATATCAGCACCGCGATCGCCGACGCACCGGTGATTGCCCGCATGACCGCAGATGAAGTCGACGGCAACGCCCCCGTTGTGGGACGGCAGATCACCGTCAGCTGGTCGGCGAAAGACACACATATTTTCCCCGAATGAACCCTGTCAGAGGAGACACCATGGAACAGAAAACATTTGCCCTTTTCCCCGAAGCCGCTTTCGGACCGGCGCTCAATTCTGTGGGCATCGCCCAGGCGCTCAGCAAGATGGGCCATAAGGTCGTCTTTCTCTCTGATCCTGGTTTCACTGAGATCTACGAAGGCTACGGTTTTGAGGCCCATCCGGTGGCACTCTCCGAGCCGATGCCGCCTGAGCAGATGGCAAAGTTCTGGGAGGATTTCATCAACGGCCATATCCCCAATTTCCGCAAAGCGCCGATCGATCAGATCGACAACTATGTAAAGGAATGCTGGGAAGCGATCGTGGACAGCGCCAAATGGGCGCAGAAAGATCTGCCCGCCGTCCTCGATGAAATCAAACCGGATCTGATCGCCGTGGATAACGTTATTCTTTTTCCGGCAATCAAACAGTATGGCGTGCCCTGGGTGCGGATCATCTCATGCTCGGAGAATGAAATCGAAGATCCCGCAATCCCGCCGCATCTGTCGGGCATGGCAGAGAACGACACCGAAGGGCACGCCGCCTTCCGGGCGAAATTCGAAGAGGTCATCGCGCCGATCCACGCGGATTTTAACGCCTTTCTCGCCGAATGCGGGGAAGAGGCATATAAGATCGGAGAGTTCTTTGAGCCCTCGCCCTTTCTGAATCTGATGCTCTACCCGCAGCCGCTGACATATACGCGCGCAAACCCGCTCGATCCTGAGCGTTTTCAGTATCTTGAGGGCTGCGTGCGCGAGGACGCCCCCTGGGAGGTTCCCGGGTTTGCGGCCAATAATGACGGTCCGCTGCTTTACGTTTCTTTCGGCTCTCTCGGGGCGGGTGACACGGATCTTCTCAAGCGTCTGATCACACTGATCGGCAAGACGCGCTACCGTGCGCTGGTCAATGTCGGCGACTACAAAGAGGAGTACTCCGACATCCCGCCCAATGTGATCATTGATGGCTGGTATCCGCAGCCTTCGGTCATTCCGCAGGTGGATGTTGTCATCCACCATGGGGGCAACAATTCTTTCACCGAATGCCTCTATTTCGGCAAACCCGCGATCATCATGCCCTATGTCTGGGACGGGCATGACAATGCGATGCGCGTTCAGGAAACCGGATATGGTTTCCGCTCAGACCGCTACGACTGGACCGATGAAGAGCTGATCGAAAAAATCGAAGCCTGCCTGAATGACAGCGAAATGGCCGGCAAACTCGCAGATCTTTCCAATCACATGCAGGCCTGCGAAGGACCGATGAAAGCTGCAAAGCTTTTGTCGGCGCTGGTGGAATGACAGAGCTGAGCGCCACAGCGCCACATATCCATGATGCCGCCCGCTATGATGATCTGGCGGACTGGGGCCCGCAGCCCGACGCGCTGTCGGGGGCCTCGCATTCCACCGGGCGGCTGCTGTTCAAAGGGCCCGGCAACAGCCCGGAGTGCGGCATCTGGGTATGCACGCCCGGCCGGTGGCGCATTGCCGTGCCGCGTGATGAGTTCTGTTATTTTATGCAGGGCCGCGCGCAGTACCGGCATGACAATGGCGAAGTCGTCGATGTGTCCGCCGGCACTGCTGTGGTCTTTCGCGCCGGCTGGACCGGCGAAGCCGAAATCTTTGAGACAATCCGCAACAGCTATATGCTCACCTGAGGCACGCATCCGATGAAAACACCTGTTCTGCGCAACCCCTGCTCCGTCACCGAGACAGTCGACTGGGGCGTCATTCCCACGATGATCGAAGGCACCTCCCGCGTCAGCGGTGTCGTGATGCACAAAGGCCCCGAGGGACAGTCAGAATGTGGCATGTGGATCTGCACACCCGGCAAATGGGACTGTCACGTGACCTCGGATGAGTTCTGCCACTTTCTCGAAGGGCGCTGCACCTATGTGCACGAAAGCGGCGAAGTGATCGAAATACGACCCGACACGGCAGCCTTCTTTCCCAAAGACTGGAAAGGCGTCTGCACCGTGCACGAGACAATCCGCAAGGTCTATATGATCCGATGAGCCGGGCGGCCCGTTATCCCGCCAACCGCGCGGCGATCAACGGAAGTGGCACCGGACCGGCCCGGCAGAGCACAAGGACGAACCAATGACAGAAATCCTGAACGGCCGCTACTTCATCTCGCCTGATTTTCCGGTCAGCGCCGGTAAAAACTGTGCGGTGACGGACCCCGCCACGCTGGAGGAGGTCGGACAGCGCGCGCTGGTCACCCGGGATGAGATTGACGCGGCGCTGATTGCAGTGGCAACCGCTCAGAAAGGATGGGCCGCTCTTGATGCAAAAACACGCGCAAAGCATCTTCATGATCTCGCCGGCCACATCGAAAGCGCCGACCTGAGCCACTGTGCGGTCGTGATGAGCCGCGAGATGGGCAAACCCTACCCTGAGGCCATCGGAGAGCTTGCAAACTGTGCACCTGTGTTCCGGTATTTCGCCGAAATGGCCCGGGATGATGCCGGCAAAATCGCGGGCACTACCCAGGCGGGTTCATTACAGTTTGCGAAATACGAGCCCCTCGGCACATCTGTACACATCATGCCCTTTAATTTTCCGGTCCTTCTGATGTGCTGGACGGTCGCGGCATCGCTCGCGGCAGGCAACGGCTGTGTCATAAAACCTGCCGAAGCAACAACGCTCTGCACGCTGGAGTTCATGAAGGTGTTTTCCGTATTGCCGGACGGTCTGATCGCCTGTCTGCCCGGCGGGGCCGCTGTCGGCGAAGCACTGGTATCAAGCAAAGACACCCATGCGGTTGCATTCACCGGATCGGTCTCTGCCGCCCGCCAGGTGGCAATGGCCGCCGCGGCGCATCTCAAGCCCGCCGTGATCGAAGCCGGCGGCTCGGATCCGATGATCATCAGCGCACATGCCCCGCTTGATATTGCCGCTGCAGGGGCTGTCACCGGTGCCTTTCACATGACGGGCCAGGTCTGCACCTCGACTGAAAGGCTTTATGTGGTGGAAAGCGTGCATGACGCTTTTGTCGATGCCTTCAGAGCAGAAACCCTTCGCCTGCGCATCGGCAACGGACTGGATAAATCCGAAATTGGCCCGATGGTCAGTGAGGCCGCACGCGACAAGGTCGAACGCCTCGTCGCAGATGCTGTCGCCAAAGGGGCCACAATCGTTTGTGGCGGCAGGAGACCGCCTGACCAGCCGGCGGGCTGGTTTTATGAGCCGACCATCCTGACCGGTTGCACCCGGGACATGGATCTTCTGCACGAGGAATGTTTCGGACCGGTTGCAGCAATCATGCGCGTGCCTGATTTCGACGCCGCCATCACAGCAGCGAATGCCTCGGAATTCGGCCTCGGCGCCTGCGTTTTCACAACCTCACTTGAAGAAGCTCACGACGCCCATAACCGGCTCGAGGCGGGCATGGTCTGGATCAACAACCCGATGATCGACAACGACGCGCTGCCCTTTGGTGGCTGGAAAGCGTCCGGGATCGGACGGGAGCTCAGCCGGATGGGGCTGGACACGTTCCGCCGGTCAAAGATGGTGATCCTTGATCACAAACCGGTACGTCATGAATGGTGGTACCCCTATCCCGATGACTGGTTTCTCGATGCCGGCGGGCGCAGCATGTCCTGAAAAACGCCCCTCGAAAGGATACGGGTAAGGTAGAGTGGGCAGTCTGCACGAAGGTGCCACCGCCCCCCCCCGGCCCCCTCAGTTTTGTCGTAGAGGCAACGCCCTCCTGCCCGCGCAGCAATTGCCTGAACGTCAGAACCGGTATGCACACAGAGGATTGATATCCCCCGCGGAATAGCCTCACATGCGCTTAAAGCGAAGGAACAGCACATGGCACTTACAGCAATCATCGAAGAACACGGCGGTCCGGAAAAGTTTAAGCTGGTGGAGCAGGAGGTCGGCGAGCCGGGTAAAGGAGAGATCCGCATCGCTCACAAAGCCGTCGGGCTGAACTTCATCGACGTCTATCAGCGCACCGGCCTGTACCCGCTGCAGCTGCCGCATGCGATGGGCATGGAAGCCGCCGGCGTGATCGAAGCGGTGGGTGAAGGCGTCACACACCTGAAAGCGGGCGACCGTGCCGCCTATGCCTCCAATCCGCCCGGCGCCTACGCCGAAACGCGGGTAATGCCCGCCGCACAGGTTTGTCCTTTGCCAGAGGGCATTTCCTTTGAGGAAGGTGCCGCGATGATGCTCAAGGGCATGACTGTCGAATACCTTTTTCACCGCACGACGCCCCTGAGCGCCGGCGATACTGTTCTCTTTCATGCCGCCGCCGGCGGTGTCGGGCTGCTGGCCTGCCAGTGGGCGCGGTCAGAGGGGATTACGCTTATCGGCACAGCGGGGACCGACGAAAAATGCCGGCTGGCCCTTGATCACGGGGCGACCCATTGCCTGAATTACCGCAGCGGCGACTGGGCGGCTGAGGTGCGCAGCCTCACCGGGGGAAAGGGTGTCGATGTCGTCATGGATGCCGTCGGCAAGGATACATTTGAAGGGTCGCTCGATTCGCTGAAGCCCCTCGGGATGATGATCTCTTTTGGCAACGCATCCGGACCGGTGCCACCGTTCGATGTCGGTATCCTTGGCAAAAAGGGATCGCTCAAAATCACTCGTCCGACGCTCTTTACACATATCGGGGACCATGAAACCTGTCAGGCGATGGCAAAGCATCTTGCGGACAAGGTGCTGGCCGGAGAGGTGAAAATCAACATCGGACAGCGTTTTGCCCTCAAGGATGTGGCGAAGGCCCATGAAGCGCTGGAAGCGCGGCAGACGACGGGCAGCACTGTTCTGGAAATCTGACCCCGCCGTTGCTGTTTTGCCGGTACGCGTAATTGCAAAAGTAGCCTCACGGCGCGACTTGCGGGCCGCACGCCACTGTCGCACTGCGCCATATGGCCGGTGCTCACCCGCAGACTGTTTATAAAACCTGGTCAGGAGTGCCCGATCAGTTCGACATTTGGACAGAGTCTGTCGGTAAGTCTATTCCGCTGCCGTCTTCAGGCTGCGCATCAGGTGAAAGAACTTTTCCCCCTGCACAGAAACATGTGCCCGCACCCGATCAGCTGCAAGCGTCGCATCACCGTGTTCCAGAGCATCGACGATCGCCTCGTGTTCAGCCATCGACTGCCTGATCCGCCCGCGCAGCCTGAGCTGCAAACGGCGGAACGGCGTCAGACGACGGTGCAGACGCCGGCATTCCTGTTCAAGAAAGGAGTTGCCGGACTGCCGGTACAGAATTGCGTGAAATCCTTCGTTCTCGCGGTAATACCCATCGGTGTTTTGAGCTTCGAGAGCCTTACGGCAGCTTGCGTTGGCACGGCGCATCTCTTCCAGAGCCTCATCGGTAATCCGCTCTGCGGCAAGCCGCGCACAGACCGCCTCAAGCTCGGCCATGACCTCAAACATCTCAACCAGTTCCACAGGGCCCGGCTGGCGCACAAAGACACCCCGGCGCGGAATCTGTTCGACCAGTCCGGAAACCGCCAGCCGCTGCAGTGCTTCACGCAGCGGCGTGCGTGAGACCTCAAAACGCTCCGCAAGCTGCACCTCATCCAGACGCTGCCCGTCCTCAAAGGAGCCATCAAGGATCAGCCCTTCCAGCGTATCGGCGATGGCGTCTGAACGCTTTTGTCCCATAGCTCCTGCATACAACGAATACGCTCCCCACACAATAAGGCTGTTATTGTATACAAAACTTGACGTGACGGACAATCGCTGCAAATGTCGGTCATGCTGTGCCCCTTCCGGGGGGCAAACCAGAGGGAGGAAAAGCATGTTTTTCAAAGCCACGGCCACCGCGGCCGCACTTGTTGCGTTCACACTGAGCGCAGAGGCCCAGCAACTCAGGGTGTCACATCAGTGGTCCGAAGGCGACGTCCGCCACCAGGTCGCCCAAATCGTAGCAGATGAGGTCGCCGCCGCTGACGTCGGCCTTGAGTTGCAGATTTTCCCGAGCCAGTCGCTCTTTAAGGCACGCGAACAATACAAGCCGCTGTCCCGCGGCCAGGTCGATATGATTGTGTTCCCGCTTTCCTATGCGGGGGGGCTGCGCAATGCCTATAACCTGACACTGATGCCCGGGCTGGTGAAAAACCACGATCACGCTGCACGCCTGAATGAATCGCCTTTCATGGAAGAGATCGAAAAGATTCTCGCCGAAGATGACGTGATGGTGCTGGTCCACGGATATCTCGCAGGGGGCTTTGCCGGTAAAGAAGAATGCGTGACCGGACCGGAAGACGTTGCAGGCAAGCAGATGCGGGCCGCCGGCAAGGCGTTCGAGCAGATGCTTGCAGGTGCCGGGGCGTCGATTGCATCGATGTCTTCTGCGGAAATCTATAACGCCATGCAAACGGGCGTTCTGGATGCCGCCAACACATCCTCGTCGTCGTTCGTCTCCTACCGCATCTATGAGCAGGTCGCCTGCTTCACGCCCGCGGGCGAGTATGCCTTGTGGTTCATGTATCAGCCGATGCTGATGAACAAATCGGTCTTTGACGGGCTGAGCGCAGAGCAGCAGGAAGCACTGATGGCGGCCGCTGAAAAAGCCGAAGCCTTCTATCTTGAAGAAGCCAAGAAAGAAGACGGCGCCGCCCGCGATACCTTCGCTCAGAATGGTGTCGAGATTGCCGACATGACCGAAGAGCAATTCAACGCATGGCGCGCGATTGCGCAGGAAACCGCATATAAGGCCTTCCTGGAAGGCTCGCCCGACGGCCAGAAACTGCTGGATCTGGCACTCGCCGTCGAGTGATATGACACCCCGGGGCGCGGCCACGTGCCGCCCCCGGACCTTAACGAAACCCCTGATCACCGGGAGACGCCGCGCATGACCGGACCGTCCCATGGAACAGCGCCTGCACAGCACGGCGGCAACATCTTTCTGCGCATTGTCGGATTTCTGAGTGTCCTGTCGGGGGTTGTCTCCGCTGCGCTGATCGTGATCTCCGTCGGCGTGACCTGCCAGATGATTTTCATCCGCTTTGTACTGAACGGCTCGACCGTCTGGCAGACCGAAGGCGTCACCTACATGATGATTGCAGCAACAATGCTCGGTCTGCCTTATGTGCAATACCTGCGCGGACATGTGAATGTTGATCTGCTGCCGCTGATGCTGCCGGTGGGTGCACGCAAAGGGCTGGCTTACATCGTTATGCTGATGACCCTTGCCGTCAGCGGCATCATGCTCTGGAACGGCTATCATTTCTGGCACGAGGCCTGGGACTGGGGCGAGACGTCGAACACGCCGTGGAATCCCAAACTCTGGGTGCCCTATCTCGCACTGCCGCTGGGATTCGGTCTCTATGCGCTGCAGCTTCTCGCAGACACCTGGGCCATGGCGCGCGACGTCGAACCACCCTTTGGCATTGATCCCGACGCCAGCCTCACCGAGGCCCTTGCAGAAAGGTCCGAATAATGGATCCGCTGTCTCTCGGCGCGATCGTCGCCTGCGCAACGATCATCGTTCTTTTCTCCGGCATATCGGTGGCCTCAGGGCTGCTCTTTGTGGCCGCTGCTTTCCTGATTTTCTTTGACGGAATGTCGTCTTTGAGCCTTATGCCCGAGGTCTTCTTCGGCAAGCTCGACAACTTTGCCCTGCTGTCGATCCCGATGTTCATCATTATGGGGGCAGCGATTTCTTCCACCCGGGCGGGCGCGGACCTCTACGAGGCACTCGAACGCTGGCTGACCCGCGTGCCGGGCGGGCTTGTCGTCTCGAACCTTGGCGCCTGTGCGCTCTTCTCCGCGATGAGTGGTTCGAGCCCGGCCACCTGTGCCGCGATCGGCAAAATGGGCATCCCCGAGATGCGCAAACGCGGCTATCCCGACAGCGTTGCGGCCGGATCCATCGCCGCCGGCGGCACGCTGGGCATCCTGATCCCGCCGTCCGTTACGATGATTGTTTACGGCATCGCCACGGAGACATCGATCGGACGGCTTTTCCTGGCGGGCGTCCTGCCAGGGCTGTTGCTGGTCAGCCTCTTCATGGCGTGGTCGCTCTATTCCACATGGGCCTCGGGTGATGCGCGCGTGCTCCGGTCCACCACCTATACCTGGAAGCAGAAACTCGAGATCCTGCCCCGCGTCCTGCCCTTTCTCGCTATCATTCTCGGCGTGCTCTCCGCGCTGTACGGGGGGATCGCGACACCGTCAGAGACAGCCGCCGTGGGCGCTCTGATGTGTCTGGTCATTGCGATGGTGATCTACCGGCTGTGGGACCCGCGCCAGCTCTGGGCAGTGCTGCGCGACAGCACGCGCGAATCGGTGATGATCCTTTTCATCATCGGAGCGGCAGGCGTGTTCAGCTACATGCTGTCTTCGCTCTTTATCACCCAGTCAATTGCGGAATGGATCGGCGGACTCGATACCAACCGCTGGGTCCTGATGGCCGCGATCAATCTTTTCCTGCTGGTCGCCGGGTTCTTTCTGCCGCCCGTTGCGGTCATTCTGATGGCCGCCCCCATCCTGTTGCCGATCATCACAACTGCGGGCTTTGATCCGATCTGGTTCGCTGTTGTGCTGACGATCAACATGGAGATCGGACTGATCTCGCCGCCTGTGGGGCTCAATCTCTATGTGATCAACGGCATCGCCCCTGACATCAAACTCAAGACGATCCTCGTCGGATCGCTGCCTTATGTCGGCTGCATGATCGTCGCCATCCTTCTGTTGTGCCTTTTTCCCGGCATCGCACTGTGGCTGCCCGACTTCGTGATGGGACCCGCGCTGTGACAAAGCTCGCTGACCTGCTCTCCACACTTTTTGATCGCCGCTATGGTCGGTCAGGTGTCAGCGATGTCAGCGAAGGACCGGTCAGAGACCTCACCGCCGAACTGATGGGTGCCAAGGGGGAGATCACCGGGCTGAGCGTTGCCCGTGCCATTCTCGACCGGTACGCAGGCTTCTCCGACGACGAAAAGCTAGCGTTTTTCCGGCATCTCGCCAGCGATCTGACGCTGGATCCCGGACGCGTGCGGGCCGCCCTCGACACCTATGAAGCCGGCGAAACAAAGGAGAGTTACGCCGCCGTCATGACAGCCGCAGAGCCCGGACGTCAGGAACTGATACGGCGCCTCAACCAGATACCCGGCGCCACAGGCGCGCTCGTCAAGATGCGTGCTGACCTTTTGCGGCTGGGCAAGGACGAGGATGCACTCATGGCGCTTGACCTTGATTTCCGCCACCTCTTTGTCAGCTGGTTCAACCGTGGTTTTCTGGTCCTGCGCCCGATAAACTGGGAAAGCCCCGCACTTATTCTCGACCGGATCATTGCATATGAGGCCGTGCACGCGATCAGTTCATGGGCAGATCTGCGGCGCCGGGTCGAGCCGCGGGACCGCCGGTGTTTTGCCTTCTTTCACCCCGCGATGCCGGACGAACCGCTGATTTTCGTCGAGGTGGCACTGACCCGCGGCATCCCGGGCTCGGTTCAGACCCTGCTGGCAGAAGACCGTGAGGTTCTGAGTGAAGAACACGCCGATACGGCCGTCTTTTACTCCATCTCAAACTGTCAGGCGGGGCTGGCCTCGATCTCTTTCGGTAATTCGCTGATCAAACAGGTTGTCGCTGATCTGTCGATTGAGTTTCCGGACCTTGCGACCTTTGTGACGCTCTCGCCCATTCCCGGGTTTGCACGGTGGACAGAGACGCTGAATCTGCCCGGTCCGCCCGAAGAGGACGATGCGCTGCGTGCGCTGGCCGCGCGGTATCTGGTGGAAGCGAAACGTCCGGACGGACAACCGCTTGATCCGGTCGCCCGTTTTCACCTGGGCAACGGGGCCTCAGTGCATCAGATCCACGCAGGCGCAGACACATCGCCCAAGGGCCGGGCGCAGTCATTCGGGGCAATGGTGAACTACCTTTACGATACGTCCCGCGTCTCGCAGAACCACGAACGCTTCGCGGCCTCTCAGAATGTCGCGATGTCTGCTGATGTCCGGAAACTGGCCTCGGCGGCGGAAAAGGCGATTGCATAGGAGCAGCCGATGACCAACACCCTTTACGACGCCCTTTTCGCCCCGCATGCCGGCAAAGATACCCCGTTTCTGCACCTGCCCGGCGGGGATACACTCAGTTATTCTGCGTTTCTCGACACGGCTGCCCGCATCGCGCAGGTTCTGACTGACGACGGCCTCGTCCCCGGTGACCGTCTCGCCGCGCAGGTCGAAAAATCACCGCAAGCCCTGGCGCTCTATGCGGCCTGTGTGCAGGCAGGCGTTGTGTTTCTGCCGCTCAACACCGGCTACACAACGGATGAGCTTGAGTACTTTATCAGCAACAGCGGCGCGCGGCTTCTCGTTTGCGACCCCTCTGACGAAGACCGTCTGGCACCGCTGGCCCGCGAACATGACGCAATGCTGCACACGCTTGGTCCGGACGGTCAGGGGTCTTTGATGCCCGCCGCAAAAGAGCAGAGCGGTGATTTTGAGACGGTGGCCCGTACACCGGATGATCTCGCGGCGTTTCTGTACACATCAGGGACAACTGGGCGGTCCAAGGGCGCGATGCTCACCCATGAGAACCTGCTCTCAAACGCCCTGACGCTGAAAGACCTGTGGCGGTTTACTCAGGAGGACGTGTTGCTGCATGCGCTGCCGATCTTTCACACGCACGGGCTGTTCGTCGCGACGAATACGGCGCTTGTGGCGGGTGCCTCAATGATCTTTCTGCCAAAGTTTGAAACCGTCGCAATGATCGACCGGCTCAAAGAGGCAACGGTCATGATGGGGGTGCCGACTTTCTATACCCGGCTGCTTGGTGATCGCGGTCTGACGCGCGAACTCGCTGCAGGCATGCGCCTTTTCATTTCGGGCAGTGCCCCTCTGCTGGCAGAAACCCATACCCGGTTTGAAGAACGCACGGGCCACCGGATCCTTGAACGGTATGGCATGACCGAAACCAACATGAACAGCTCCAACCCCTATGACGGCGAGCGCCGGCCCGGCACCGTGGGGTTCGCTCTGCCCGGTGTTGAAATCAGGATCATCGACCCCGATACGGATAAACCGCTGCCCGCCGGAGAGGTCGGACAGATTGAGGTGCGCGGCCCGAATGTGTTCAAAGGCTACTGGCAGATGCCAGAGAAAACCGCAGCCGAACTGCGCGAAGACGGTTTTTTCATTACCGGCGATCTGGGCAGTTTCGATTCCGACGGCTATCTGCAGATCGTCGGACGGGGCAAGGACCTGATCATCTCCGGCGGCTACAATATTTACCCGAAGGAAATCGAGGTGCTGCTCGACGCGCAGCCTGGCGTGCTGGAATCAGCTGTGATCGGCGTGCCGCACCCCGACTTCGGTGAGACGCCCGTGGCGCTTGTCGTCCCCCGCGAAGGTGCAGATCCCGACACGGATGCGCTGGCAGAAGCGGTCGGAAACTCGCTCGCGCGCTACAAGCATCCGCGTTCGATCATGCTGATTGATGAGTTGCCACGCAACACGATGGGCAAGGTGCAGAAAAACGTGCTCCGCGACACCTACAGCGACCTGTTCGCGCCTGCCTGATTGCCCGTCCGTCCGGTGGTCCCGGGTGGCATCATAAAGCGTGCAGCCTTGCCCGGTTCTTTACGGCCATGCCCCCCCGCTGCGGTCGCCCTTCAAAGGCGCATTTCAGCGTCGCCCCTCAGGGGCGCATATCGGGATCGCCCCTCAGGGGCGCATTTCACTGTCGTCCAGCAGGCTGTCGGTCAGGCCAAAATGCTCCAGAAACACCAAAAACGCCCGTTCATGCGTTTCCAGTCCGGCATGCCGTTGCAGTGCAGCCCGGGCCAGCGCCGGCTCATCCGTGATCAGCCCATCAACGCCAAGCGAGACCATCGCCAGCATGTCGAGCGGGTCATTCACAGTCCAGACAAAAACCTTCTTGCCCTGTTGAGCCGCATTACGCACAAGTCGTGGTGTGACCAGCCCGGTATTCACGGCAATGAAATCTGCGTCCAGCCCGGACAGATCGCCTACAGCCGTTGCCGCCAGAACACCGGAAGGCCAGTCCGGACGAAGTGCGGCCATTTTGCCGACGGCAGGATATTTGAGTGACATGAAGGCCACCTGGTCATTCATATCCGCCGCATCGACCACGGCCGCTGTGCGCTCTTCCAGGGCCTGATCATGACCGTAGTATTTCAGCTCGATGAGCAGCCGTGCTTTACCACGCGTGACTTCGAGTGCGTCGGAGAGGCGCGGCACGCGCTGATCTGAGTAGGCCGGATCGAACCAGGACCCGATGTCGATGTCATCGAGGTCTTCCGCTGTTGCGTTCCAGATTTTCAGATCGACCTGTGCAAGCTTCATAAAATCGCTGTCATGCATGACGACGACGTCACCCTCTGCCGTCTCCTGGACGTCGATTTCGACCCAGTCTGCGCCGGCATCGACCGCCGCCTGCAAAGCGGCAAGCGTATTTTCAGGGTGCGACCCGGCAGCCCCCCGGTGCGCAATGACCAGCACGTCCTGATCGCTCTTCACCCCCTCGAAAAGGGTCATGGCGGTAAAGCCTCCGATCACGACAACCGCTCCGATCCCTACAGCGCACAGGGCGGGCAGTGACAGCCCGGCAGGCGTCAGAGCCTCTCCCCCGGTCGTCGCCTGCACCGGCCCCTCGTAACGAGCATCAATGATCCGCGCGAGCGCCCCAAGGGAAATCGCCGTGATCACGAAAGCAGTAACCGCCCAGAGCGAGGTGATCAGCACGGCAAGCCCGAGACGCAGTTCAAAGTTCCCCTCCGGCACGGAGAGCATCAGTCGCAGCACGGCCACGAAACCGACCCCGACAAAGAAATGCGCGCCTGCGCGAATGGCGTACCACACCAGAAGATCGCGCAGCAGGCCCCGACGCTTTGTGCGCATGTCCTCCCGGCTTTGGACGAACGCCTCGCGCGCGCGGCTGTGTCCCAGCAGAACAAAGTGCAGCGACACAGCCCAGCTCAGCAACCGCGACAGCAAAAGCGGCACCAGGACGGCCGCCAGAGCCCCACCGGTTATAACCGCCCATATGAACTCAGACGGCCGGTAGGTCAGATAATAGTTGATGTCATAGGCTCCGATCAGATGCCGGGCGACAAGCATACCGGCAATCACGAACGGCCCTGAAATAACCAGGATGCGCAGGATCAGCCCGGTAGCATATCGCATCAGATGCGCAAACCGTCGCGCGGTCCGTCGCAACGCCTGCGCCAGTGCCGTTGTGGTTGCTGCACTGTCCGGATAGCGCAGACTGATCGTGATCACAGCAAAACCGATGACCGTGCCCAGCAATATCAGAGCCGCAACCAGCAGGAATACCGGAAACCCGGCAGGCGACAGAATAAACCATGCGATGTCCTGATCTGTCAGCGCACTCTGGCCGGAGATTTTTGTGGCGAACTGAACCGCGAGCCCGAGAAGCGGAGCGATCACCGCGAGGCTCAGCAATCTGACGCCCAGCAGCAACGGGACCAGAAACCGTCTGCCCGCCCATGCCTGGCCGTAAGCCGCCCGGACGTTCACGGGGCAGAGTTCCTCTGATCGGTACGGCAAAATAACAGGCGTATCACCCTGACCTGATCGGTCATACTTTCCTCCGGGCCTCAGAGAATGATTAGCCGCAGGCTATCCGGGGAAGCAGATGTTTGGAATACGCAAAACGCCTCACGTTTTGTGTGTTTTCCTGCATCACCCATCGGACAGATCCGTGCAAAGCCCCATTGCCGTCCTGTCCGGGTCTGAACCAAGCACGCCGCATGACGCGCGACAACCCGCAGCCATCATCGGTTTGGGAGACCCGCTGAATTGTGTCGCGGCTTTGAATTGCCCACAGGTTTGATTTTTTCACAGGAAAGAGTACTCTGATAACGTGTATTGAAATACTTCACGCAACCCGCCGGAAGGATTTTGCCATGCAATCCGGTCCCCGTCCCGCCTGTACTTCCGGTTTTTATGCCGTCGCCGGGCCAGAGATCAGCCTGACATGAAACAGGTCACATTCTCCGTAGCACTTGAAGTGCGCCCCGAAAGTGCAGCCCGGGTCGCGTCACTCATCGAAGACCTCAAAGACCGCGAGGACCATCCGTCCGGCGGAACGGTTGATAACTTTGCGCGGCTCAGAGAGGGTATTCCGTGTCTGCACTTCATGTCGATCAGCGTGTTCACAAATTCCAGCTATGATCCGACCCTCATCCTTGAAGCAAACTTCGACGGGGAGCCCCGCGATTTCTGGAAACAGGCCGACGCGCTCATGGGCGAGGCCCTGCGCGAGATCATAAGGTGCTGCAAAGCGCCGCTTGATGAGGACGGCCCGCTGTATCACAAGGTCACAGCAGAAGGCTCAACCGTGCCTGCGACCCGCTATCTCGAAGCGCGCGCAGGCGCTCCCAGCGTTTTTCATCATGGCAACCGCGGCCTGTCGCGTGACCGTATCCTCAATGATGCCCGCCTCTTCCGTGCACTGCGGGCAGAACTCGACAATCCCGATCACCAGGGCCCGACCCCCTATCGCAACGCGAGCCTGCAGCAGGTGCATCGCAGACTGCGCGAAGCGATGTTGCCCGATCACCCCTGGCTTGACGAGCCGGCACCGCCCCGGGTGCCTGTGACACAGCGCGTCGCCGATATTATCCGCCTGCTCCTCTTTGTGACTTTCGTTATTGCGGTCTTTTCCGCGCCGGGGATTCTGATTGCTGCCTGGCTTGACCCGCAGATCTTCGTCACCCTGGTAATCGTGCTCTTTGTCATGCTCGCTTTCGGCATCGTCAGAAAGTTTGACCCGCTCCCCGGCACCGAGGTCACAACGGGCTTCAGCCTTGCGCGTTTCGTTTTGCGCAACCTGCCGCTGATCCTGCTGATCGTCGTGCCGCCGCTGGTGATCCTGATCATTCTCGCGCTGTGCTTTGTCGGGCTGCTTGCCGGGCTGGGCCTTGCAGAGGGTGGTTTTGAAGACTGGAAATGGCCGGTGGCACGCACCGTGCTGCTGGGACAGCTCGGCATGCTCTTTACGGTGCCGGCGACGATCCTGTGGCTGCGCTATCTGGAACGGCGGGATACCTCGCAGGACGCACCACCGGTTGATGCGGACATGGTCGCACAGATGGCCAGGCGCGAAGACTGGATTTCGCAGAACCACATGGGATCCATCGTCAATATCCGCCCGGGTGTGCTGCGCACGCTGATCGTGCGCACAGGACATCGCGGCCTGGGGCTCTTGTTGCGGGTCAAGGCGACCAGCGGGTATCTGGGCAGCATGCGCACAGTTCACTTCGCCCACTGGGCCTTTCTCAACAACAACAGCCAGCTGCTGTTTGTCAGCAACTTTGACCAGAGCTGGGGCTCCTATCTCGACGATTTCATCGAGAAGGCACATGTGGGCCTGACCCTCGCCTGGGGCTGCGGCGTGGGCTTTCCGCCAACGCGCTATCTGATTTTCGACGGCGCCAGCCACGGACGCCGTTTCAAAAACTGGGCGCTGGCGTCGCGCAGTGTCAGCAGGTTCTGGTACAGCGCCTATCCCGGGCTGTCAGTCGATCAGGTCGAGCGCAACCACCGCGTCGCCACGGGTCTGCGCAAAAGAGAAATGACGCCCGGAGATATCCGCACCTGGATGAGGGATCTGTGATGCAAAACCCGTCCCCGAACTGGAAACTCAGCGCGCCTGTCGCCGCCGACACCCAGGCGCTGGTGGTGAGCGGATTTGGCCGGCTCGAAACCGGCCGATCCCTTTTTGTGGCACTGCCCCTTGAGGCCGGAGGTGCCTGGATTTCGGCGCTGAACGAAAAAATTCCCGTAACCGACGCCGCCCGCACCGGGCGCGGTAAGGTATTGGATCGCGCCGCCGCGATAGCCTTTACCGCTTCAGGGCTTGAACGGATCGGGCTTTCGGAAGCCACGCTGGCATCTTTCGCGCCCGCGTTTCGCGAAGGCATGTTTCAGGAAGACCGGCTGCGCAGGCTGGGCGACCGGCGCAAAGACAAATGGCTGGATACCGTGATAAAGGGCGGTCCGCGCTGGAGCGGCAATGTCTCGGCCCCGGAAACAATTGATGCGCCTGAGGCCTATAGCGTAGGGCCTGAGAAGGTGTCCTCGCATATCGCCACAGACCTCACGGTACACGCACTGATCCTGCTTTATGCGCATACCGAGGCTGACGCAGATGCGCTGGTGGAAGTGGCCCGCGCGGCACTCGAACCGCTTGATGTGAAGATTGTGCATCAGTTGCCACTTCTGCTGGATGTGGAAAGCTCAGGGATCAGCCGGGAGCATTTCGGCTTTGCCGACGGGCTGTCGCAACCGCTGCCCTATGACGCCGATGGTGCAGTTGAACGCGGCGGCGAGACGGCGACGGAGCCTGATCCGGTGCACGGCGTGCCACTGGGCGAGTTCCTCATGGGGTACAGCAACGGCCACCAGGAGCACCCGCCCGGACCCGTTGTGCCGGGTGAACCCGACGCGCCCGATGGCGGCAGACCCGAACGCGCAGGTCTCAGGCCACATACCGAAGCGCGCGGTTTTTATGATTTCGGGCGCAACGGCAGTTATCTGGTGGTGCGCGAGCTGCATCAGGATGTCGCTGCTTTCTGGAAAGCCATGAATAAAGCCTCTGAAATCATCCGGAGCAAAGACCCGGACGCCACACATATCACTGCCGAATGGATTGCCGCCCGCGTCGTGGGCCGCGACAAAGAGGGCCACCTGCTGCGCCCCGGCGGCCCTGCCCCGGCGGGCAGGAACGACCTGCCGGACAATGATTTTCTGTTTTTTGACAAAGACAGGCACGGGTTCGGCTGTCCGCTGGGCAGTCATGTGCGCCGCGCCAATCCCCGCGATTCTCTGGCCCCCGAAGAGAGCATGAAAGAGACACTGCTCAGCGCCGCCAATAATCACCGGATCCTGCGCCGCGCGCGTAAATACGGCAGCAATCTCGCAGACCCCGGCACCGATGACGGCGCGGACCGCGGGTTGCTCTTTATGTGCCTGAACACGGACATCGCACGTCAGTTCGAATTCGTGCAACAGACCTGGCTGCTGAATTCGGATTTTCACACGCTTTTTGAGGAAGTCGACCCGCTGGTCGGACCCGATGGCTGGATGACCCTGCCCGAAGACCCGTTGCGCCGGCGTATCGAAGTTCAGACCTTCGTGCAGATGGCAGGGGGCGAGTATTTCTTTCTGCCCGGAATGGCCGCCCTGCGGTATCTTGCGCTGCTCTGAGACCGTAAAAAAGGCCCGCACCTGAAAGGCGCGGACCCTCGTTTATCTGCGGCGCTTTTTCTTGCGTTCCATCCAGAATGGCGGGATATCGCCGGCCATCATACATCCGTAAGGGTCGATGTAATCCTCAATATCCGCCAGACCGAATTTCTCGATCTGCGCCACCACCGACGCCGCGTCCTTATAAGACGACGGCAGTTCCGAGGCATCGACACCACCGGCAGGAAAGCGGATATCAAGCCCTGCGGTTTCCGCCTCCAGCGCCTGTTGCGCCGTGACATCGCCCATGCGCCGCTTGTGCTCGGAGCGCGAGAAGTTGCGCCCTGCCCCGTGCGGCGAGAACCCCAGTCCGTGGTCCGCGTCCCGGCCCCGTACGACGAGGACCGGCTCCGACATATTGAGCGGAATAAGCGTCAGCCCGGTCGCATCCTGCGCATAATCGCCCCAGGCCGGGGTCGCGCCCTTGCCGTGGAACCAGAGGTCATTGCGGCGAAAGACGAAGTTGTGCTCGTTCCAGAACCGCTCTCCCGGCCGGGCCTTTGACGCTTCCACCGTGGCCTGATGCAGCGCGTTGTGATTGGCTTTGGTCCACTTGCGGATGAGCTGCAGCGCCGCCCAGTAATCCCGGCCCTCCTGCGTATCCGCCGGTATCCATGCGTTTTGCTTCAGCGTATCGGGCGAAAGTTCTCTGCGGAACCGCTCGGCCACCTGCATCCCCAGCTTATAGAGCACCGCCCCCGGCCCGCGTGAGCCGTGGTGAGTGATCATCGCCGTGCGCCCTGTGGCACGCGACCGCCCGACAAACAGAAAATGGTTTCCGTCGCCCTGGGTGCCCAGATGTTCCACCGCCATACGCAGGATTTTCGGATTGTTCAGGAACGGGTTCTCCCGAAACGCATCCATCAGCTTTTGGGACAACGTATATCGCCGCCCATTCGCCCGCCCGCCGGGACCGAAATGCGTGACCTGTTCGGCAGCATCCAGCACCGCTTTCGGATCGGCATCGCCCATATCAGTCATCATCACCGAACAGCAGATGTCGGCCGAATGCATGCCCGGATGGATCGCGTTGCGCGCGGCGACCACGCCGCCCACCGGGATCGTGCCCACCGGCCCTGCCGGACAGGCATCCGGCATCACGGCTGCCGACACCACAGTCGGCGTGCGCATCACTGCCATCATCGTCTCATGCACCTGGCCGAGGTTTTTCACCTCATCCGGGTCGTCCGATGCCTCGATGTTGAAATGGAACGGCACATCACCCGCCTTTTGCAACGGTGTGACAGGCGCGGGTTTCAGCGGCTCAATCCGTTCGCGGATCGCATTCAGGTTATCGCCAGCCGCTTCGGCGGCCTGTGCCATTTCCAGCGCTTGCCCAAAGGCCTTACCGGGCAGATGCCCCCAGGCTTTCAGTGTGTCGGATGTGATCTGTGTCTCAGTCATAATCTTTACCTTCAGTTTAAAAACAGGGCCCGAACAAGGCGGAGCCAGGATGATTTTTCGCCACCGGCCCGGGCCGGACCGGATTCGAACCGGCATGGCACCCCTTTCGGGATGCCCCTCCCTGTCACAGAGAGGGCGTGTACCTTGTAATCCTGACGGGCATTTCAGGCCCCTCGGTCCGGGGGACAAGTGGATCGTGAGATGCCTTTCGGCGATCGGTTCAAGCGATGTAATCCCACGGGCATTCCCCCGGATATTTTCCTTTCTTCTTGTCTGGCTGGAAGGGCAGGGTTCGAACCTGCAACCCCTGATACCAAAAACCAGTGCTCTGCCGGTTGAGCTACCTTCCATCATGTGTCCCGGCGACAAGTGTGGGGTGAAACATATGTGCTCTCCCTGACTGAGCTACGCAGGGTGCAACAGGAAGCGCAGCCCACGGCAGGATTCGAACCTGCGACACCAACATTAACAATGTAGTTCCACCAGCATTCGCCGGGGTCGTTCTCCTTCTTACAGTTTCGTCTCATTGATCCGGCCGACCCAATGGGCCGCCCCGAGTGTTCCCGCGGCAAAATCTGCGATCTGGTCAAAGACGGTGTCCGAGAACCCGCCGATGTTCAGCACATCTTCACGTTCGGATGCCTGCGTCGTCCCGTAAGGGGCGATGTCGATGCACACGAGCCTGGCCTTTGCATTCCGTCGCTTCAACGCTTCCCATTTCTGCATCATCACAGTGCCTTGGTTACCGGCCTGAGCATGCGCCCAGGACTGGTTATCAGAGACCATGATCACCAGATCAGGGTTGCGCCCGCGCTCCAGCAGCCAGTCGATTGGCGCGGCACAGTTCGTCCCGCCGCCCCGTTCATCCGCCAGCCGTGCGGCGTTCGTCAGGATCGTGTCCCGTGGCTCGAGGCGCGTATCGCGGACCGTTACCTCAAACGGCAGCACAGTTGCTGACGGGTTCCGGCGCAGGATAGCAGCAGCGACTAGGGCCGCGACATCCACAAACCGCGTCGCTGTGGTGGCCCCTTTACGGTAACCGGTCACAGCACCCGACATGGACCCGGAGACATCAGGACAGATAACCACCTGTCCCGGCAGCACCGGCACATTGGCAACCGACAGCTCCATCGCATCGTGCAGAGCCTCGCGGATCTCCCCGGGGATCTCCGGGGACAACGCCTGATACGCGGTCATCAGCTGGTACGGGAACACCCGTGCCTTTGCGATCAGCTCAGGATCCCGCAGCCGTGCGGCCACAAGACGCCGCATGTTGCGCATCTCCAGAACCCCGTGCCGCTGAAACGTGTTCAGGTTCATCCGGGTCATCTGCCAGGACGCATTTTTCGCGATCTTCGCCCAATGTTTCGGCGTCAGAGGCAGTTGCGTTAGCATCTGGAACGGCACATCCGGCACGACCCCCTTACCGGTGTCTTTGAACCGCAGGTAGTCCTGCAGCTGAGACGGCAGAAGGGCCACATCACAGGGCTTGCCGATGATCCAGGCAAAGAGCGCTTCGCGCGCCGCTGATGCAGGTTTCGGGTGCACCATTCTGATGACATCCGCCAGCGAAGGATCGTTACCAACGCCGGCCTGCAAAAGCGCCCGGTCGGATGCTTCATTGAGCCATGTGGCCACCATCCGCTTCGGCGCAGACCCGAGCGATTTACGCCCGGTCTGACCAGACCTCATAATCTGCACAAAGGTCCGCAGCATTTTGCCGTTGTCCACCACAGAGCCAAAGGCCGCGCAGAAAAGCACCGGGTCACGCCCCGCCAGAACTGCCAGCAGAAACGCCGGCATATCCTTCATATGCCCGTTCTTGCGGACATAAACGGCGGTTTTCGCAAGGAAAGACGGGTCCACGCGGTTTGCAATCGCAAGCGTGCGGGTCAGTTCCTGCACCGGATCCTGATAGAATGTTTCGCCAAAGGTACCGGTCATAGCGACCTGCGCCAGGGCATGTGCATCGGTCAGCAAATAGGCCGGCGCTCCCGCAGCGTTGAGCGTATCAGTTGCGGGCAGCAACCGGCCTTTGATCGATGCAAACACGGATTTGTTTGCCATTTCTCGCTTCCTTCTCTTCTGGTGCAGCCTTTCTGACAGCCCGAAGCCCTCCGGCACAGAAAAAATAAATTTTCTCTAAACGACTGAATTTAATAAGAAATCTCCCATGTTTTCAGATGGGATACAATTTTTCTTATTTACTATTATAAGTTTTTATCCGAAATTCTCGTACATGAAGAAAAACGTAGTGCTGGGCTTTCTCGGGACGAATCTCGACGCAGGGAAAAGACGTCGGTGGCGACCCTCTGTGCAGATCTGTCAGCACCCGGATTTTCCGATAGACCAGCTGGAGCTGATCTACAGCCGCCGGTGGCAGGGGCTGGCCGAAAAAATAAAATCAGACATAAACGCGGCCAGCCCCGGCACCGAGGTCCTGCTGCAGCGCATTGATGTGCGCGACCCCTGGGACTTTGAGGAAGTTTACGGCGCGATGTTCGATTTCGCGCGCGGGTACGGCTTTGATGAGGAACGCGAAGACTATCACGTGCACCTGACCACCGGCACCCATGTCGCACAGATTTGCTGGTTCCTGCTCACCGAAGCGCGGCACGTTCCGGCCAGACTGGTTCAGACCAGCCCACCGCGTGGCGAGGACACTGGCCCCGGATCCTATCAGATCGTCGATCTGGATCTGTCGCGCTACAACCTGCTCCAGCAGCGCTTTGATACGGTCGCGCGCGAATACAGCACATTGCTGAAAGGCGGGGTCGAGACACGCAACGAGGCTTTCAACGCTATGATCGACCGCATGGAAGTGGTGACGTCCGGTTCCGACGCGCCGCTGTTGCTGATGGGTCCCACCGGCACCGGTAAATCCGATCTGGCGACCCGGCTCTACGAGCTGAAACTTCAACGTCGTCGCATCAAGGGGCGTCTGGTGCACGTCAACTGCTCGACCCTGCGCGGTGAACGTGCCATGTCCACGCTTTTCGGGCACCGGCGTCAGGCGGGCGCGGGCGGTTCGTCAGACCGGCGGGGCCTCTTGCAGGAAGCGGACGGCGGCGTGCTTTTCCTCGATGAGATCGACGAACTGGGTCTCGATGAGCAGGCGATGATCCTGCACGCGGTCGAGACCGGGAAATACCTGCCGCTGGGCTCTGATTATGAGGTCACCAGCCGGTTCCACCTGATTGCGGGTTCAGGCCAGGACCTTGCAGAATGCGTGGCGGCGGGCCGGTTCCGCGCCGACCTCTTTGCGCGGCTCAATCTGTGGACCTTCCGCCTGCCGGCGCTGCACGACCGGCCCGAAGATATCGAACCCAACATCGTGCATGAGCTTGACCGTGTCGAAAAACTGCTGGGCACCCGCATATCATTTAACGCCGACGCCCATGCCCGCTATCTGCGCTTTGCGACTGACCCCGGCACGCTCTGGCCGGGGAACTTCCGCGATCTGGGCGCTTCGGTGCAACGGCTTTGTACGCTTGCGCCGCGCGGGCGCATTACCATGCGGATGGTTGATGAGGAGATTACCACGCTGAAAAACACATGGGCTGTTGCCAGCGCCGATCCGGATATGCAGCTGCTCCGGGACCATCTGGGAGCGCAGGCGCAGGACATAGACGCCTTTGACCGGGTGCAGCTCGCCGCCGTCATCCGCACCTGCCGCCAGAGCGCCAGTCTGAGTGCCGCGGGGCGCACGCTTTTCGCAGCCTCGCGTGCCGCAAAAAAGAGCCGCAACGATGCGGACCGCTTGCGCAAATACCTTGAAAAATTTGGCCTCGACTGGGCGCAGTGCCGCTCGTGATAACAAGTCTAAAGCGCCAGATCCTCCAGCAGCCCGGTATTTGAATAGGCCGTCTTTTCAACCGAACGGGTCACATGGCCCCGGCGGATGTGCACGAAACGGTCGGCAAACCGCCAGGCAAAATCCGCGTTCTGCTCCACCAGTACAATCGCCATTTCGCCCTTGTCGCGCAGGTGCCGGATCGTGTGCCCGATCTGCTGGATAATATTTGGCTGGATGCCCTCGGTGGGCTCATCAAGCAAAAGAACTTTTGGTCGGGTGATCAGAGCGCGCGCTATCGCGAGCTGCTGTTGCTGGCCACCGGAAAGATCGCCCCCGCGCCGCCCTGCCATCTCTCGCAGCACCGGGAAAAGCTCGAAAATCTCGTCAGGGACGCCGTGCGCCTCGCGTGGCAGGCAGGCAAAACCGGTCTCGAGGTTCTCCATGACGCTCATCATCGGGAAGACCTCGCGTCCCTGCGGGACATAGGCCACACCCGCGCGCGCCGCCTCAAAGGCGGTCGGATGGTTCAGAACCTCGCCCCCCACACGGATCTCGCCGGCGAAATACCCGTGCCGCCCGGAAATGGCTTTGAGCAGACTGGTCTTGCCCACACCGTTCATGCCCATGACGGCGGTAACCTCACCCCGGCCAGCCGTCAGCGACACGTCATGCAGGATCTGGCTCTGCCCGTATTTCAGCGAAAGATCTTTTACCTCAAGCATCGGACCGCCCGAGATAGACGTCGATCACCGTCTTGTCGCTGGTCACATGATCAAGGCTGCCTTCGGCCAGGACCGAGCCTTCGTGCAGCACAGTCACCTTGCAGTTCAGTCGTCGCACGAACTCCATATCATGCTCCACCACCACCACCGCCCGCGTCTCTGCGGCGCGCCTGAGAATATCGGTGGTCTTCTCACGCTCCTCGACCGTCATGCCGGCTGCGGGCTCATCGACCAGCAGCAGGCGCGGATCCTGGGCCAGCAGCATACCGATCTCAAGCCATTGCTTCTGCCCGTGGCTGAGCTCTCCAGCGGTGCGTGTCAGCTGATCGGACAGACCGGTTTCTTCAGCGATTTCCTCGATGCGGGCCGCGTTCTGTGCCGTCTTGCGATGCAGGATCACAGCGAAAGGTCCGCGCGGATTTTTCAGCGCCATGGCAAGGTTCTGGCGCACTGTCTGATCTTCGAACACGGTCGGTTTCTGAAACTTTCGCCCGATGCCTTCCTGCGCTATCTGGCTTTCCGACAGACCAAGCAGAGAGATATTCCGCTCGCCCCAGATCACTCTGCCCTCATCCGGCCTGGTTTTGCCGGTCACGATATCCATGAATGTCGTCTTACCCGCCCCGTTCGGCCCGATGATGGCGCGCAATTCTGCCTCGGCGAACTGAACAGACAGGTTGTTGATCGCACGGAACCCGTCGAAGGTGACGGAAACGCCGGATACCTCGAGCAATGTCGTCATGGCTGCTTCCTCACCAGATAATCAAAAAGGCCGCCGATGCCTTTGGGGAAAAAGAGCGTGACCGCAACGAACGAAAGCCCCAGCAGCACCAGCCACCAGTCCGTCCACTGGATCGTGTAAAAGCCCAGATTGATGTCGGGCGCACCGCCCCCGGTGAACCAGCTCGACAGCAGTGAGACCACGGCGGCACCGATCACTGCACCGTAAAGCCGCCCGCGCCCGCCGATGGCCACCCAGACCGCCAGATAGATCGAAGCGATGGGCGCAATTTCGCCGGGGTTGATGATGCCAGCCTGCGGATAATAAAGCGCGCCGGCGATGCCCGAAATGATAGCCGTGACGGTGAAGATCAGCAGTTTGTAGCTTTCGACGTTGTAGCCAAGGAACCGCACGCGCGCCTCGTTATCGCGGATGCCTTTGACCACGCTGCCCATTTTACCCGACACAAGCCAGGCAAAGAAAACATACCCCGCACCCAGCGCGAACGCTGAGGCCAGAAAGAAAACGATGGAGATCGTGGCCTGCGGCGTCCTCTCAAAACCGGGGATGTTCTGCAGACCCGAGAGACCGTTGTTTCCGCGCAACCCGCTGTCGTTCTGAAAGAGATAAAGTGCAAGCGCCAGGGTCATCGCCTGGGTGAGGATCGACAGATACACGCCCGTCACCCTGCTCCGGAAAGCAAGCCAGCCAAAGACGAGCGCCAGCAGCCCTGGCACCAGAACCACCATCGCAAGCTGCAGAAAGAGGCTGTCGGCAAAAGCCCAGATCGCCGGAAACTCGGAACTGCCCACGACGCCGAAAATCTGGTTGCCGATGGCGTCCGAGATTTCCTGCGGTGTCGGCGGGATAACCTGTGACGCGAGGCTTTCGAGCACAATTGTTTCGGTGCGCGCATACATCAGCCACATGCCGATGGCATAGCCGCCGATCCCGAAAAAGGCGAAATGGCCGAGACTGAGGATGCCACAATACCCCCAGACCACATCCATCGCCACAGCGATCAGGCACAGACACAGCGTCTTGCCCAGCGTCTTCACGAAAGAGGTGGAGAGTACGGCAACGCCGCCGGCCTCGGAAAGCACCACCACGCCAAGGGTGAAACCCGAGAGAGCCAGCAGGAACCACAGAACCGAAGGATTTTCAGCGATGAAGGATTTGCGCATGAGGTCAGTCCGCCGCTGCCCGGCCCTTGAGTGCGACAATGCCGCGTGGCCTGAACTGAATGAAGAGGATGATGAAGAGGATCATATAGGTCTGGGCTGCCAGCGTATTGGCCGGGTTGAACCACTCGATCCCCTTTTGCAGGAAGCCGATGAGCGACGCACCCGCCAGCGTGCCCCAGACGTTGCCCACACCGCCCACGACCACTGTCATAAAGCTTTGCACAATGTAGTCCGCACCCATCTCGGAGGTCACCTTGGCGTAAAGCCCGATGGCCACACCGGCGATGCCCGCGATGCCGGACCCAAAGCCAAAGGTCAGCATGTTGATCCGTTCGGGGTTTATGCCCATAGAGGCGGCCATGCCGGGGTTCTGCGTGACGGCACGTACCTCGAGCCCGAGCCGCGTTTTCTTCAGCACAAAGAGGATCAGCGCCAGAAAGATGAGCGCCAGAACGAAAATCGCGATGCGGATATAGCTGATCTGAATTACGTCGGAGATAATCCAGGCACCGTCGAGCCAGCCAGGCGAGGTCAGCGGTCGCGCCTGTGTGCCGAAGATGTTTTTGGCCAGCTGCTGCAGCGCAATGGATATTCCGAAGGTGGCGAGCAAGGTCTCAAGCGGGCGGTGATAGAGATGCCGGATGACCAGCCGCTCCATGGTGACACCCGCCCCGAACGTGAGCGCAAAGGCCAGCGGCAGCGCCACAAGGATCGAGATCGTATAATCCGGGATGAAAAGCTGCACGACATAGCCCGTATAGGCCCCCATCATGATAAATTCGCCATGTGCCATGTTGATCACGCCCATCACGCCGAAGGTGATCGCGAGCCCGATGGCCGCCAGAAAGTAAATCGAGGCCAGTGAAAGCGCATCGAGCGCCAGATCGGCGGTTTGCGCGACGGCTACGCGCTGTTCCACTGATGTCAGGGCGGCGCGGGCGGCATCGGTGACCTCGCTGTCGGTCTCGTCATACCGGTCGTAAAACCTGTGCGCGGCGAGCGCTGCATCCCGGGCGGCAGTCGTGACGAAAGGCGGCACTTTGCCGGCATCGGCAAGCCCTGTATACGCACGCTCTCGCGCAGCATCGGTACCCAGTTGTGCCACGGGAACGGTCCCCACCCGGCCGTCACTGACGTTGGCCTCAAGTGCAGCGCGGATATCGTCGGCGGAGACGCGCGCCTGCGCGAGACCTTCACCGACCAGGCGCGCGTAAAAGGCTTCAGGGTCTTCTGAGGCGTCCTCAGTCGCTGCCACGTTTCCTTCAGGATCGCCCGCGGTGATGAAGGATCGGGTACTCAGAATACGGTTGAGAACCGAGCGCGCCTCAACAGATGTATCTGCAGACAGGCTTTGGATTGCGGCAATGCGCTCGTCCGTGCTGTCTGCGAACTGTGCCGAGAGGAAAACGACAAGCTGCTCTTTGCGGGCACGGATCACCGGGTCAGGATCATTATCAATCGACGCCTGCAACGGTTCCAGCTGTTCTGCGGAGGGGCTGCGCCCGATGGCTTCCACGGCCGAACGCCGCCTCTCGGGATCCGGATCACTCAGCTGAAACTGCACCAGCGTGGTGCCGATGACGCGCCGCACACCGCCGTTGGGTTTGAGCTGTGTAAAGCCGTCTTTATCCGCCCCGGAGACAGCACCCGTGTCTATGTCGGTGATCTGTAGCGCGTCGCCTTCCGCCTCACCAAAGAAAAAGAGACCATCGGGGCCTTTCCAGACCCCCTTGTCCGACCAGCGTTCCAGAAACACCGGCAGGCCCTTCACTCCGGAGGCTGCCAGCCTTTCCAGCACCTCACCGACGGAACGGCGCGACGGTTTGGTGATTTCGTCTGCATTCTGTTGCAGAAGGGTCTGAAGGTCCTGCGCTGCTGCCTCATGTGGTGCAACGGGCCACAGCAGGACAAAGAGCGCTAAGCAAAGGCGGCGCATAGGGAACTTTCAGTATTCAGATATTTAATGTGAGGGCGCAGCGGCTGAGCACCGCGCCCCCGGGGAGAGCATCAGTAGTTTGATGTCAGCTGGACGCAGGTCTTGGTTTCGGTGTTGTACATACCGCAACCGAGCTCTTTCCAGTCAGAGGTCAGCTTGGCGGATTCCGGCAGGAAATCCGTCCAGGCGTCACCATCCACCTCAGAGGTCTTGCTGATGATGTCGAACTGACCATCTGCCGTGATTTCGCCGATCAGCACCGGCTTGGCCAGGTGATGGTTCGGCAGCATAACCGCGGTTCCGCCTGTCAGGTTCGGAAACTCCTGACCGTACATTGCGTCGCGCACCGCATCGACCCCGGTGGACCCTGCGGCCTCAACCGCGTTCACCCACATGTTGAAGCCGATGTAATGAGCTTCCATCGGGTCGTTGGTCACCCGGTCTGCACCCGCAAACTCTTTCCACGCATCAATAAATTCTGCATTTGCATCCGTATCAGCGGACTGGAAATAGTTCCAGGCGGCGAGGTGGCCCACGAGGTTCGACGTGTCCAGACCCGAAAGCTCTTCTTCACCTACAGAGAACGCCACAACGGGGATATCGTCCGCCGAGACGCCGGCGGCTGCCAGCTCTTTGTAAAAGCCGATGTTCGCATCGCCGTTGATCGTGGAGATCACGCCGACCTGCTTGCCGTCCTCACCAAGAGCCACGACATCAGCCACAATCGTGGCCCAGTCGGAATGACCGAAAGGCGTGTAGTTTACAAAGATATCGTCAGCGGCGATGCCATTGTCCTGAAGATACTGCTCAAGAATATTGTTCGTGGTGCGAGGGTACACGTAATCGGTCCCCAGCAGCGCGAATTTTTCGACACCAAGCTCTTCGAGGAAGTAATCCACGGCAGGGATCGCCTGCTGGTTGGGTGCCGCGCCGGTGTAAAAGACGTTTTTGGAGCTCTCTTCACCCTCGTACTGCACCGGATAGAAGAGCAGACCATTCAGTTCCTCGATCACCGGCAGCACAGATTTGCGCGACACCGACGTCCAGTTTCCAAAGATCACATCTACCTCATGCACGGTCAGCAGTTCGCGCGCCTTTTCAGCGAACAGAGGCCAGTCGGACGCAGGATCGACAACCACGGCCTCGATCTGACAGCCCAGCACTCCACCTGCTTCGTTCTGCTTTTCGATCAGCATGAGCATTGTGTCTTTGAGCGTTGTTTCAGAGATCGCCATGGTACCCGACAGCGAGTGCAGGACCCCGACTTTCACAGGATCTGCGCATTCCGCGCCGGCAATCGCCGCAGAGGCAAAAAGTGCCGCAGCAGCACAGGATGTTGTTTTCAGTTTTTGAGCCATTTCAGTGGTCCCCGGTTATTTGCGGTCCGCATGACGTTTAAGCTTATGCTTTCGCCAGAGGTTCAAAGAATGTAGATACGACCCGCAGCAGTGATGTTGCCGTCGCGCGAGGGGAAGTATCTGCCAGGATCGCCCTTCGCGTGACATTCAGCCCTTTCAGGCACGTGATACTCTGCCTCCGTCGCGGGGCCGGGTCGCGGAACTCTCGCCCGCTAACCCATTATTAACCGGGGCGCTGCCTGTTTGAGTGGCTGTTTACCGGCAGTTGCTCATAATTAAGGCATCCAGAGCACGTATTCCGTCATCTATCGGTGGGAATTCCGACCCGGCGGTCCATCTTATGGCGCAGATACAGAATAAGACGGTGAGCCTTCATCGCGTGGATTCGCCTGCGGGCGGCGGTGATACATCACCCGAGGCGCACCCTCACGGAGACACAGAAAGCATGACAACAGCGCAGCACGAAGCCATTCCCCCCGCATCTGAATGGGAACTTGTCACCGATGGCGTGATGGGCGGTGTCTCGCAAGGCGCGCTCACGCGTAATGTCGAGGATGGCATCGCGGTTGCCCGGCTCACCGGCGATGTTTCGCTCGATAACAACGGCGGATTTCTGCAGATGGCCCCGGACATTAACCGTGCCGCTGTTACCGGACAGGACCTGTTGGGGATTGAGGTCGGTGTTCGGGGCAATGACGAGGAATATGAGATCCGCCTGCGCACGGACCGGCTGACCCGCCCATGGCAGTCTTTTCGCACAACCTTCGTTGCGACGCCGGAATGGCAGACCCTGCGCATCGGGTTTGACGCGTTTGAGCCTCACAAAACGGACGCGCTGTTCCACCCCGCAGAGATCAGGCGCATCGGAATACTGGCTGTCGGCCGTGCGTTTCACGCTGACATCGCGGTGCGTGCGGTTCGGTTCTTCGGCCCGGAGAGTTAGCGCAGCCTTCCGGACCCGCATAAACACAGACGAAAAAGGTGCTCGCAAATTGCAGAACCCGGTGTCAGGTTTCGGTCACCCGCTGTCCGGGACCATTCCCGGGGACATCCACGGAAAGGGACAGGCATGAGAATCGCTTTGATCGGCTACGGCGCAATCGCACGCGCAGTACATGCAGAGCTGCGCACTAACGCCCGGCCGCTGATCCGCCAGGTCCTCGTCCGGGAGACCCGTTGCGCGGCAATCCGGCAGGAGACAGGCGATGATATCGGAGTGATCAGCTCTGTGGACGCGCTGCACCCGGACACCCGGTTTGTTCTGGAATGTGCAGGGCACGAAGCGGTGCGCGCCTATGGTGCCGGAATTCTCGCGCGTGGCATATCGCTTGGCATTGTCTCGGCTGGGGTGCTCGCGGATGAGGAGCTTCACCGGGCGCTGCGCAAAGCCGCTGCCGGAAGTGGCGCGCAACTGGTTGTTCTGCCCGGTGCGATCGGTGGCACGGACGCCATTGCGGCAGCGGGTCGGGAAAATCTGACGATGGTCACCTATACCGGGCGCAAGCCACCCATGGCCTGGGCCGGATCACCCGCCGAAGAGCAGTTTGATCTGGCGGGCATTACCGGACCCACTGTGCTGTTTTCCGGCACAGCGCGCGAGGCCGCACGGCAGTATCCGAAGAACGCAAATGTTGTGGCAACCGTGGCACTGGCCGGGACCGGATTTGACGACACGAAAGTATCGTTGGTTGCCGACCCTGCTGCAAAAGGCAACACTCATGAAATCGCAGCGAGTGGTCCGCTGCTTGATTTTACCTTTATCACAGGCGGCAGGCCGCTGGCCGCAAACCCGCGCACCTCGGCGCTGACAGCCATGAGTGCCGTGCGCACCCTGCGCAATCTGACCGGACCTGTGGTGGTCTGAGCAGCACTCAGCCTGCGAAGCGCTTCATCCAGTCAAGCGTGCTGTCAGTGGGTGCCGTTGACTTATACTCTGCGCCCAGGGGCGCGTCATATCCCAGGGCCGCCAGATGCTCGAAGATATGATGATAATTCACCTCTCCGCGATCCGGCGTTCCCCGGTCAGGGACCGATGCGAACTGCACATGACCTATGAGCGGCAAAAGGCTGCTCAGCCGGTGGCTCAGGTCCCCCTCGATCAGCTGAATATGATAGCAGTCAAACATCAGCTTGAGATTTGCAGCACCGGTTTTCCGGATCAATGACCGGGCCTGGCCGGTAGACGCCAGAAAATACCCCGGCGCGTCATAGGGGTTGAGCGGTTCGATCAGGATCGTGATGCCATGCGGCGCAGCCGCAGCACAGGCATATTCAAGCGCTTCGACAAAGACCGCCTCCGCTTCGGGTCCGGTCGCGAAGCCGGCCATGACATGGATCGCACCGGCATCAATCGCCACGGCATAGGCCACCGCCTGATCAATAGCCGCGCGTGCTTCATCCTGACGGCCCGGCAGCGCTGAAAGCCCGTTTTCACCGGCTGCCACATCGCCGCGCACCGTGTTGATCCCCAGCATCTGCAAGCCGGTTTCCCGGAGCGCCCCGGCAACATCGGCGGCATCGAACGCATAGGGCCAGTGACATTCAACAGCGTCGAAACCCGCAGCACCGGCCGCCCGGATCGCATCGGGCAAAGGCCGGTCGTTCCACAGAAAACCTAAGTTCGCAGAAAACTTCGTCATGTATCCCATTCCACATCAAACCGGGTCACCAGATTGCTCACCTGCTCCGGAGTCAGCATCTGCGCGTCGAACCCGCGCATCAGAATTGCCAGCCGCGCGGTATCCTCAAGCTCTTCAATGGCATTGCAGGCAGCCTCGACATCTTTACCCGCGACCACCGGTCCGTGATTGGCCAGCATTCCCGCTGAGCGCTTTCCTGCAAGCCCGCGCACCGCCTCGCCCATCGCCGGATCACCCGGCAGATAAAACGGCAGCAGCTTCACTTTGCCCAGCTTCATGATCGCATAAGGGGTCAGCGGCGGCAGGAAATTATCCGCATCCACCCCGGGCATCATTGACCACGCCACCGAATGACAGGCATGCAGATGCACCACAGCCCCCGCGCTGCTGCGGGTATCATAAAAGGCGCTGTGCAGCGGCATCTCTTTGGTCGGCGGATCACCTTCTGTCAGCCTGCCGTGGGCGTCAAAACGGCTGAGGCGCGCCGGATCGAGCCGGCCGAAACTGGTACCCGTGGGCGAAACCAGCAGACCGCCATCCTCCGTACGCGCAGAGATATTACCGGTGCTTCCGCCGGTCAGCCCACGGTCAAACATCGACTTTGCCAGCAGGCAGATCGTTTCACGCAGGCGGGTCTCGGCACTCATCAACGGATGTCTCTTTTTGCGGTTGTCAGGGCATCCTGTCATGTCTGTGGTGCAAACGACAGCCCCGCAAACAGACGTCAATGCCTAAAGCTGGTGCAGATGGTGCCGGCGCAACAGACCAATCAGCATGTCCCGTGCATGGGTACGGTGAGCGTGATGTACGCGGCCGGCCGTTTCGGCGTCACCGGCGCGGATCGCCGCCAGAACGGCTTCGTGATCGTCGCGCGATTTGACCGGCACCGGCCGGATATAGAGGGTCATCGCGCGGGCGCGACGCACCTGGTCGGCCATCATCGCCTGGATGGCTTCGATACGCCGGTTGCCCCCCAGCCGGACAAGCTCGCGGTGAAACTCATCATCCGCGGCGGCCCAGGCCTCGCGGTCTTCTGCCTCAAGCGCCCTGGCCATATCGCGGATGCTATTTTCCAGGCCCCGCAGATCCTCCGCGCCATATCCGCGTGCCGCGGCATCCCGGGCCGCAAGCGCTTCAAGCTCCGTCAGAATATCATAAATCTCGCACATATCGCTGACTGATACCGGCAGAATTCGGATGCCGCGGCGCGGGCGCACTTCCACCAGGCCCTGTCCTTCGAGCATCAGTGCCGCTTCGCGGACAGGGGTGCGCGACATGCCGAGACGGTCAGCAAGTTCCGTTTCAAGATGATCCGATCCGGGTGCGAGTTCGCCGGAAAAAATCAGGCGCCGCAATTCGCCCACCGCCCGGTAGCTGTTGGACTTTTCGCGGAAATCTCCTGAGGAGCCAAATATCACAGCGCGATCTTTCTTTCGGTTTCAGCGGAGCGATAGATTGCGTCACGCACACGCAGGACCGTGAGATAATCCCGCGCCGTGTTTTCCGGCGCCGTACCGGCGCACAGCGCATCAATGACGTGCTGCTGCAGAAACCGCACGCAGTCGCCGCCGAAGCCGTCCCAGGGATCGGCAGGCGAAACAGTCTCTTCAGCCGTCATGCCGAATGCGCGGAACGTCACGCTGCCATCTCCGCAGAGGGCAAGCGTACCATCGGTCCCTTCAAAGAGCCCCTCGCCCATCGTACGGCGCAGATTGTCGGCAGCGTGATCAGCCAGCCGGTTTCCGTCAAAGATTGCCCGCACACCGTTCGGGTGATCAAAGAGCACATAGCCCGCATCCTCGCCCGCGATGACCGGATTGATCCTGCGCAGATCAGCATAGACCGCGCACGGGTCTCCGAAAAGAAAACGGAAAGTATCAATCCAGTGTACACCGGTTTCATGCACCAGAAACTGCGGCATTTCCTGAAAATAGGGCTGGCGGTCGAGATAGGCCTCCGGCCCCTGTCCGTCCCCGGGTCTGAGCCGGAATGTCGCCTGGAGCGGCGTGCCGATGCGCCCTGCGGCGATCTCATCACGGATCACGCGGTACCAGGGCATAAACCGGAAATTTTCGTGAACCACTAACAACGCCCCGGCAGCTTCGGCCTCGGCGGTAACGGTTTCAGCCTCAGCCAGATCGCGGCAGAACGGCTTTTGAGAGCTGCTGGTCCAGACCCCCGCCCCGAGTGCGGCGCGCACGGCAGCAGCGTGTGCAACGGGCGGCAGGATTATGTCCAGCAGGTCGGGGCTGGTGGCTTCCAGCATCTCTTGCAGAGATGCAAATGCCGGCAGACCGGTTGCCCTGGCCGCTTCGATATTGAGGTCCGCAGCGCCGACCAGGTGCACCCCGTCCGTGCGCGCCCAGGCATCATAGTGACACTGACTGAAATATCCCGCCCCGAGGCAGGCCACGCGGACGGGTCGGGCTGTCACAGGCCAAGCTCCTGCAAAACGGCCGACGCCGCCTCTTCGGTGCCGGCAGTGCCGCCCAGATCACAGGTCAGAACCTCCCCCCGCCGGATGACCGCCTCAACCGCCTCACGCAACCGCGTACCGTCCGCGACAAGCGACGGGTTCTCATGTCTGAGCCCGAGCCAGTCCAGCATCATCGCTGCTGAAAGAATCATCGCCATCGGGTTGGCGCGTCCCTGACCGGCGATATCAGGAGCGGACCCGTGACAGGGCTGAAAGACCGCATGATCAGACCCGATATCGGCGGAGGGTGCCACTCCGAGCCCCCCCATCAGACCCGCGCCGAGATCAGACAGGATGTCACCAAACATGTTTTCAGTGACGAGCACGTCGAAATCCCAGGGTTTCAGCACAAACCAGAGCGCTGTCGCATCCACATAGGCGTGATCTGCCGCGAGGTCCGGATGTTTCGCCGCTTCCGCATCAAAGAGCGCGCGGAAAAAGGCAAAGGCCCGGAACACATTGGCCTTGTCCACGCAGGTTACCCGCCCCGGGCCGCGCCAGGCGTCTTTTCTTTCGCGCGCCAGACCGAAAGCGAACCGGAAGAGTTTTTCGGAAATATCGCGCGTGATCAGCAGCGTTTCACGCGCCTCGTTCTCGCTTACCTCGCCGCGACCCTGGGTATAGAAAAGACCCTCGGTGCTTTCGCGGATCAGAACAAAATCCACCTCTCTGCCCTCCGGCAGGTTCAGCGGTGTTTTCTGTCCCTTAAAGATTCTCACCGGACGCACACCGGCGAAAAGCGTGAGCGCCTTGCGCAGTTCAATCTGCGGGGAGATCTCGGTGCCGTCGGGATAGCGCACAGAGGGCAGACCCATTGCCGACAGGAGGATCGCATCCGCTGCGCGGGCAGCATCCATTGATGCTGCGGGCAAGGACTCGCCGGTCTGAGCGTAATGCGCGGCGCCGGCGGGCACGTCGCGAAACTGCAGATCGTATTCCCCGGCCTCAGCGAGCCGCGCCAGAATACGGACTGTCGGGCGGGTAATTTCCGGGCCGATCCCGTCCCCGTTAAAAACGGCAATATCAAAACTGTCTTTCATCTGCGCTTCTTCTCCTGTTTCGCCGGCGAGGATCGCGGCGAACAATACCTCTTTAATGTATGCATTAAAAAATGCAATACTGAACCGAATTGGAAATCAGCGGATCATGTGATCTGCTTTATGCACGCGATACCCGCTCGGGCACCGGGCGCAGAATAAAGGCCGATCATGTTTGCAGTCGTTGTCACCTTCACCCTGAAACCCGGATGCATGCCGGATTTTCTGCCCCTGATGCACGACAATGCGCAGGCATCGCAGCGCGATGAACCGGGATGCCATCAGTTCGATGTCGCAACCGATCCCGCGCGCCCGGACGAGGTTTTCCTGTATGAGCTTTACACCAGTAAGGATGCGTTCGCTGCACATCTTGGAACTCCACATTTCGCGAGCTTTGCAGCAAAGACCGATGCCATGATCGCTGAAAAACTGGTCCGGACATATAAGAGTGTGCACCAATGAGCCTTTGGGAAGTCCATGCGGTAAAATACGCGGACCGCAACAGCCGGACCCGGCGCGACAGTTTCATTTTTGACGATAACCACGATGCCCCCCACGCGATGGATTATTTCATGTGGGTCCTGCGGCGCGACGGCGAAGTGATCCTTGTGGATACCGGGTATGATACCGCAGAGGCCACGGCGCGCGACCGCCCGATCCGCACAGAACCCGGGGCGGCGCTGGCACCGCTGGGCATCCGCCCCGAAGATGTCACCGAGCTTATCGTCACGCATCTGCATTATGATCACGCCGGCGGGCTGCATCTTTTCCCAAATGCACAACTGCATCTGCAGGCGGCCGAAATGGCCTATGCCACCGGTCCGTGCATGTGTCACGACACCCTGCGCATGCCCTATACCGCGGGCCATATCTGTGAGGCGGTGACACGGCTTTATTCCGGCAAAGTCACGTTTTACGAAGGCGATGCGGAAATACGAGACGGGGTGTCGGTGCATTGTATCGGCGGGCACAGCCGCGGTCTGCAGGCAGTGCGCGTGCGCACCAGTGCCGGCTGGCTGGTTCTGGCCTCGGATGCTGCGCACTATTACGAGAACGTCTTCAGCCGGAAACCTTTTCCCATCGTAGTGGATCTGCAGAATATGCTGGACGGGTTTGACCGGCTGGAAGCCCTGGCCTCATCGCCGGATCTTATTGTGCCCGGGCACGACCCGCTGGTCAGAAAGATTTACCCGGCAGGTGCCGCTGAACACATCCGGCGCCTTGATCACGGTCCGGTTGGAAAAGTGCCGCGCTGACATCAGAGTTTGTCTTTGCCGGCGCCGGTATCGGGTTCCGGTGAAGATAAAGCATCATCTGATCCGGTTTCCTGCGTTTCATCATCCGCGACCGGCCCGCTGTCTGCTGACGGGGGATCGGCCGGCGCCTCTGCCTCAGTAGGCACATCCGCACTGCCGCCGCTGGAAAACGCTGCGGTTTCAGGGGTGAGTGCCTTGCCGGGCGGAGCCATGACAAAACTGCCTTTCTCTTCGTCCGTGGGCGGCGCGCTTACGGAAATCCGCCAGACCGCATAGGCCAGCATCAGCACATGTGCACCCACGGTTGTCATAAAGAGCCCGGAGGCCCCGAACGATGACATGCCCAGACCTGCAATCAGCGGACCGGCAATCGAGCCGATGCCAAAAATCAGCAGCAGCCCGCCACTGGTCTGAATACCGCTGCCCTCGGCCGCGTGGTCGTTGGCATGCGCAAGCACAACCGGATACATCGCGAAAATCGCAGCCCCGAAGACCGAAGCGAGAATAAGGTTCGCCATCCGCCCCTCGGGCGCCAGCAGAATAAAAGCAAGATCCGCAGCAAGCGCCACAAAGGTGATCCCCACAAGTACCCGGCGCCGGTCCATCCGGTCGGAGAGATAGCCCACCGGGATCTGCGCCACGGCACCGGCGAGAATTGGCACCGAGGCAAAAAACGCCACAGCGTTGAGCGTCAGCCCGATACGGTCCGCATAGACCGCCGCCAGCGTGCCGAAAGCGCTGTTGGAAACACCGATCAGCAAAATCGCCACGACAGCGACCGGCGAGTTGCGCCATAATGCCCGGACATCAAGCCGGACTTTGACAAGCGGTTTGGGGCTGGTGCTCGAGGTGATCGCGACCGGCACCAGAGCCAGGCAATAAAACACAGCACCCGTTACAAAGAAAAAGTATCCGTCGGTAGGGGCCAGCGTCAGCGCCATTTGCCCTGCGGTGGAAGCCACAAGATTGACCATCGTGTAGGCGCCGAAGACTTTGCCGCGGCTTTTCGCGTCCGTGCGCTCACTGAGCCAGCTTTCGACGATCATCGCAGCACCGGCGAAGCAAAAACCCGACAGCGCCCGGAGCGGGATCCAGGCAGGCGGCATCAGCAGAATAAGAGATAAAAGGATCGCAACCGCCGCCAGCGCCGCCATGACGGTAAAGGCGCGTATGTGCCCCACCCTGCCCACCAGAACAGGTGTGAGAATACAGCCTGCGACATAGCCTATCGCCCAGCCCGTTCCGAGAAGCCCTAAAGAAAAAGCGCTGAACCCTTCCGCCGTCCCGCGCACCGGCAGGATCAGACTGTTGGTTCCGCCGGCAAAGAGTAAGAGCGCAGACCCAAGCAGGAGGGCGCTGATAGGCAGCAGGTTTTTAATCATTGCCGCAGACTTGCACAGATTGAACTGTATGACACCGGGAAATACTCAGTCGCAGACAGGTTTTTGCCGCGGCACGGTGCGCTGATCTGCTTAAAAATCAGGCAGTTTGTGCGGGAAAATGCAAAACCTGAATATGGGCCTCGTCAAATGAGAAGCAGCATGAGAGGCTTCACGCAGACATTCTTTTGCTGCCGGAAGACCTCTGCTTGCTGATGCGTATCGCGACACCGCTGGATCAACCCCGCGCCATCGGGGCCGCAAAGGTGTCTGCAAAGTACCGTGACGGCGGCTCGCACATCGGCGATCTGCGCCAGTCCGGTGCGCTGAGGGTCCTGTTTCCGCGTCTTAAAGAACACGTCGAAGCGGTGCTGATTAACACTGCCGGAGGCATCACCGGTGGCGACCGGTTCCGCATTGACGCATGTGCGGGCGAGAACTCCCGGCTCACGCTCACCACACAGGCCGCCGAACGCGCCTATCGGGCGCAGGCCGGCCAGACCGGCGCATTAGTTACGCACCTTAAAGCTGCGGAAGGATCTGTTCTGCACTGGCTGCCCCAGGAAACGATCCTTTACGAGGGCGCCGCATTGCAGCGGAGCCTGCGGGCAGACCTGGCACCCGGCGCGCGGTTTCTGATGGTCGAACCTGTGCTTTTCGGTCGCCGCGCAATGGGCGAAGAGTTGCACGATGCCTCATTTACCGACCGGGTCGATATCCGCCGGGCAGGCACACCGCTTTACCGCGACGGGCTGTCCCTGAGCGGTGATATCGCCGCACATCTCGACCGCCCCGCGATTGCAGGAGGCGCGCGCGCAATGGCAAACCTTGTCTGGGTCGCACCCGAAGCCGAAGGCGCGCTGGACGGGCTGCGCGATCTCATCGGGGCCTGCGGCGGCGCGAGCCTGTTGCGTCCCGGACTTCTCGTGGCGCGCCTGCTGGCAGAGGACGGCTACGCGCTGCGCCGCGCGTTGCTGCCTTGTCTTGATCGCCTGACCGGAAACACATTGCCCCAGAGCTGGAGACTTTAGACATGCAGCTGACCCCCCGCGAAAAAGACAAACTACTGGTAGCACTTGCCGCCGATGTCGCCCGCCGGCGTCTGGAACGGGGGGTCAGGCTCAATTACCCCGAAGCCATCGCGCTGATCACCGATGCAGTGGTCGAGGGCGCGCGCGACGGGCGGTCCGTGGCCGATATGATGGAGGCCGGCGCCGAAGTAATCACCCGCGATCAGTGCATGGAGGGCATCCCCGAGATGATCCACGACGTACAGGTCGAAGCCACTTTTCCCGACGGCACCAAACTGGTGACCGTGCACAACCCCATCCGCTGAGGAGACATTCATGATCCCCGGAGAAATCATGCCCGCTGCGGGCGAAATCACACTGAACGAAGGCGTCGATGCGATCACGCTGATGGTCGCCAACACCGGCGACAGGCCGGTGCAGATCGGCAGCCACTATCATTTTGCCGAAAGCAATGAGGCCCTGGAATTCGACCGCGCGGCCGCCCGTGGCATGAGGCTCGACATTGCCGCCGGTACCGCCGTACGCTTTGAGCCGGGACAGCGCCGCGAGGTACAGCTGATCCCGGTGTCCGGTGCGCGCCGGATTTATGGCTTCAATCAGAAAGTGATGGGTGCGCTCTGATGCCCCTGCTCAACCAGCAAGAGGAACGAGATCATGTGTGATATCTGCGTTATCAATGCCGTGAAGGACAGAATGCTGTCCCGGCGGGATTTTTTCAGAGCAACGGCGGCTACTGGTGCGGCTGCGGCACTTGGCACGGTTGCCGCAGCACCCGCAGCGCTCGCCGCAGGGCATGGCGGCATTGTCGATATGACCCACAAACTCTCTCCCGACTTCCCTACGTTTTTCGGCGTGCCCGGCATCTCGATGGAACAGCAATTCAGTTTTGCCGAGCATGGCTTTAACCTTTTTAACCTCGCGATCAACGAGCATACCGCGACCCATATCGACGCACCGCTGCACTTCTCCGCCGACGGGGCTTCAGTTGATGAGATCCCGGTGAGCGATCTGATTGTGCCGCTGTGTAAAATCGATATTGCCGCAAAGGCAGCAGAGAACGCAGATGCGCAGGTCACGCCTGACGATCTGCGGGCCTGGATCTCTGCCAACGGCGAGATACCCGACAAGGCCTGCATTGCGATGTACTCGGGCTGGGGCGAAAAAAGCGGCTCGGCGCAGGACTACGTGGGCAACGACGCTGATGGCGTGAAGCACTTCCCCGGCTTTCACGCAGAAGCCACGCAGATGCTTCTGGAAGAAACGACCGCCGTGGCGATGGCCGTGGACACGCTGTCGCTCGATCACGGCCCCTCGCCCGATTTCGCGACGCATTATGCCTGGCTGCCGGCGGGGCGCTACGGGATTGAAAACCTCGCAGGCCTTGCGGATGTTCCCGCCGCGGGTGCCACGCTTGTCGTCGGTGCACCCAATCACGTCGGCGGCACCGGTGGCCCGGCGCGCATCTTTGCGATGGTATGATGGAGGCGATGTGCGCAACGTTTAAACCGCATCACAGGCGTACGACCTCGCGGCTGCAGGCATCCCGCAAGGCAGCGAACCCGGTCCCTTGCCGGCAGGACCGTGTTGTGCGGCCTTCACCACCAGTCGCGGTACTGTGCGGGCATGGCGAGGCAAAAGAGTGCGTAAGCTATCGGATGTTTCGCTCGATAAGCTCCCGATATCCTGCTGCAGATACCGTGGCACACACAAACCACTGCAATTTCCCACAGCTTTGCAACCAGACAACAACCGGAGTCGGTGTATAATGCCCACAACCATCCCCCGCGCCTCTTATGCCGCTATGTTCGGCCCGACCACCGGCGACAGGGTACGCCTCGCCGATACTGACCTCATCATCGAGGTCGAAAGCGACCGCACCACCTATGGCGAAGAGGTTAAATTCGGCGGCGGCAAGGTGATCCGCGACGGCATGGGACAGTCGCAGGTCACGCGCGCCGAAGGCGCGGTGGACACAGTAATTACCAACGCGCTGATCGTGGATCATACCGGCATCTATAAGGCGGACGTCGGCCTGCGCGACGGGCGCATCGCCAAAATCGGCAAGGCCGGCAACCCCGACACCCAACCCGGCGTGGACATCATCGTCGGCCCCTCGACCGAGGCCATCGCGGGCGAGGGCAAAATCCTCACCGCGGGCGGCTTTGACAGCCATATCCATTTCATCTGTCCGCAACAGATCGAGGATGCGCTGCATTCCGGTGTCACCACCATGCTGGGCGGCGGAACAGGTCCTGCGCACGGCACGCTGGCCACCACCTGCACGCCCGGGTCATGGCACATCGGGCGGATGCTGCAATCGCTTGATGCTTTCCCGATGAACTTCGGTATTTCCGGCAAGGGCAACGCTTCACTGCCCGCAGCCTTGGTCGAGATGGTCGAGGGCGGCGCCTGCGCCATGAAACTGCACGAAGACTGGGGCACCACGCCCGGCGCGATTGACTGCTGCCTTTCGGTGGCTGACGATATGGACGTTCAGGTGATGATCCACACCGATACGCTTAACGAAAGCGGGTTTGTGGAAAACACCGTGGCCGCCATCAAGGGCCGCACCATCCATGCATTCCATACCGAAGGGGCCGGCGGCGGACACGCGCCCGACATCATAAAAATCTGTGGCGATGAGAACGTTTTGCCCTCCTCGACCAACCCTACCCGGCCCTTCACCGTCAATACGCTGGAAGAACACCTCGACATGCTGATGGTTTGCCATCACCTCGACAAATCAATTCCCGAAGATGTGGCCTTTGCCGAAAGCCGGATCCGCCGCGAAACCATCGCGGCCGAGGATATCCTGCACGACATGGGCGCCTTTTCGATCATCGCGTCCGACAGCCAGGCGATGGGCCGCGTGGGAGAGGTGCTGATCCGCACCTGGCAGACCGCCGACAAGATGAAAAAGCAGCGCGGGCGCCTGGCGGAGGAAACCGGCGAGAACGACAATATGCGCGTGCGTCGCTACATCGCGAAATACACGATCAATCCGGCCATCGCGCACGGCATCAGCCATGAGATTGGCAGCATTGAAGTCGGTAAACGCGCGGATCTGGTACTGTGGAACCCTGCGTTTTTCGGCGTGAAGCCCGAGATGGTCCTGATGGCCGGCACAATCGTCTGCGCGCAGATGGGCGATCCGAATGCCTCGATCCCGACCCCGCAACCGGTCTATACCCGGCCCATGTTCGGTGCCTTCGGCCGGTCGGTTGAATACTCCGCGGTAACCTTCGTAAGTGCTGCGGCGGAAGCCGCCGGCATCCGCGACACGCTTGGTCTCGCAAAGAGTGTGGTGGCTGTGAAAGGCACCCGCGGGATTGGCAAAAAAGACCTCATTCTGAATGATGCCCTGCCGCAGATCGAGGTAAACCCGGAAACCTATGAGGTGCGTGCGGACGGCGAGTTGCTGACCTGTCAGCCCGCCGACGTGCTGCCCATGGCGCAGCGTTATTTCATGTTCTGAGGCTCTGCGATGCAAACTGCCCAATCCGTTGTTGCCGCTGCTGCCGCCGTAACCGACCACGTCTCGCTTGATTATGGTGCGCGGTTTCTGCGCCGGCGCGTGGTGACGACGCAATCCGGTGCGCAGGTGCTGGTGGATCTGCCAAAAACGACCTCTCTGGCGCATGGCGATGCTTTGCAAACCGCGGCAGGCGCACTCATCGGTGTCCTGGCTGCGCCGGAACCTCTGCTGGAGATTACCGGCTCCGGTCTGCACCGGATCGCCTGGCACATCGGCAACCGGCATACGCCCTGCCAGATCGAGGACACCCGCCTGCTCATTCAGCGCGATCACGTGATGGCGGATATGCTCGCAAAACTGGGTGCGCATGTGCATGAGGTCACGGAACCCTTCACACCCGAGGGCGGCGCTTATGGTCACGGGCGCACGCATGGTCACGACCACAGCCACCAGCACGGTCCCGAAGATCACGCTCATGAACACTGATGCCGTCCTGACCCTGACGCAGTGGCTGTCGCCCGGCTTTCCGGTTGGTGCCTTCGCCTATTCGCACGGGCTGGAACGGGTGATTGACGCGGGCGGGATCACGTCAGTTACCACGCTGGAGCCCTGGCTCCGGGACATCATCGGACATGGCAGCGGGCGCTCTGATCTGGTGCTGCTGCGCGCGGCGTTTATCGCGGACGAAATGGACGTGGCCGGGATCGACGCGCTGGCGGAAGCATTTGCCGCATCCTCCGGCAGGCTGACCGAGACCTGCGATCAGGGTGCGGCGTTCGCGCGTACGGTGGACGCGGTCTGGGGGACACGGCTTGGTACGCTGACCTATCCGGTGGCTGTCGGGCGGGCAGCAAGGGTCTGCGGTCTGCCGCAGGATCTCACCGCGGGCATGTATCTGCATGCCTTTACCGCAAATCTTATCTCGGCAGCTGTGCGGCTGGTGCCGCTGGGGCAGACCGCAGGACAGGATCTGCTGGCCCGTCTCGCACCACTCATGACTTCCGTCGCTGAGGCCACAACAGTAAGCACACCCGACGATCTGACGTCGGCCTGTTTTGCCGCCGATATCGCGTCGATGCAGCACGAAACACAATACTCGAAGGTATTCCGCACATGACAAGTCCCACGTCTTTCAATGGCCCGTTGCGCATCGGCATCGGCGGCCCCGTCGGTGCGGGGAAAACAACGCTGACGGCAGCCCTGGCCCGGGCCCTCAGCGGCGCACATTCCATCGGCGTGATTACAAACGACATCTACACCCGCGAAGACGCCGAGGCGCTGATGCGGCTGCAGATCCTGCCGCAGGCCCGGATCATCGGCGTGGAAACCGGCGGCTGCCCGCATACGGCAATCCGCGAAGACGCCTCC
>CBDUCB010000004.1:0-41252 GCA_965365545.1 uncultured Roseobacter sp.
GCAATTTCAGGTGCATCCAGAGTGACAGACCCCTCGCCAAGCTCAGCGCCGCCGGTTATCTTTGCAATCTCATCATCCGTCAGTGACGCAAACGCCGGCAACGTACCCATTGCCGCAAAAGCAATGCCCGCCGTGCTGGTAATCATCAGATTACGTCGTGTCAGTTTCATCTTTCTCTCCCTACTAAAGGCGCAATTATTCTTCCTTGAGCGTCATAAGGTAAGCAACGACGTCTTCAATCTCCTGCCCTGTCAGCAATGGCGCCACTTCCCCTTCCGGATGTGCATCGCCTGTATAGGCGTCGCCAAGCCGGGTAAATCCGGACACCTTGTAAAATGAGGGCATCATGGTCCCTTCAAACATCTGCTTGGCGTCTGCCACGATACCGCGCAGTTCCGCCTCACTCCAGCGATCACCAACACCGTCGAGCGGCGGACCGATTTCTCCGTGAAAGGGAAGATGTTCCAGTTCAGTTACCGCGTGGCAGGCGATGCAGTTTCCGGAGCCTTTGTTCATCAGTTCTGCACCCGAGACCGGATCGCCGGCGACATCCGTCAGCGACGCCGCAATGGCGCCATCGTCGAATTTAACCTGCTGGGGTGTTACACCACCGGCAAAAGCCAGGGAAGCTCCGGACACCACAGCAGCAGAGATTATTGCGAAACGTATCATGAACCCTCCCGACTGACCGTTTCCTGTACACTAACGCACACATTCAAATTAACGCAACATCAAATTCATTTAAATGAATTTATTCGTGAGTACCCGTCGTCCATTCACCGCACCGGATGCAGGCCAGCGCTTTGATTACAATAGCTTATCCGGGACTCTATCTTGTATCACCGTCATCACGCTCGCGGATCATTCGTGCATGGTAGCGCTGGAAATCTTCCTCCGAAGTATCGAGGTAACGCTCTTCTTTTACCCAGGTCATCAGGTCGAGAGTCGTGCCGGCAGAAAAGGCGCCGGGCATGACGGCGACGGCCTGCTGTTGCGCTGACTTACTCTCGTCCAGCGTGGTATCCAGAAAGATCATCGTCGGCGTGAAGAGCACTCCCCATTTGCGCAGGACTTCTTTTTCTGTGAGTTCTTCGCCGTCGGTGTCCACGACTTCGGTGTCACCGTGCAGGTTCAGCTGTACCGTATAATAGTCTTCCTGGAGAAGCGTGTTCACCCGCGGGTCGGGAAAGGTGTTCTCATGCATATCCCGACAGTACAGGCAGCCGCGTTGCTCCACCAGAATCAGCATCCGTTTGCCTTCCGCCTGTGCTTCGGCAAAGTCTTCCTGCAGATCCTTGAAGGTATCGCGCATCCAGTCCGCTTTATGCAGACCATCGTCGCCCATTTCGGCAGCATGGGCGGTGAGCGTCATGCCGGCCAGAGCCAGACCAAAGAGTATCGAACGCATATTTTTCTCCTCCGGATTTATCCGATTGAACTGAACCACGGAATGTTTTCGAGCATCCATTGTGCGATGATATTAATCGTATCCGTCGCAATCAGAATGCCGAAAATGATCAGCAGAACGCCCATCAGCTTTTCGACAATGCCCAGATGGCGCCTGAACCGGCGCATCCAGGCCATGAAGGGACCGACAAAAAGAGCGGCCCCGATAAAAGGCAGCGTCATGCCCAGACCGTACACAAAGAGCAGGATGGCCCCATGGGAGGCGGTTTCCTGCCCGGCTGCGGTAAACAGGATCGCCGCCAGAACCGGCCCCACGCAGGGCGTCCAGCCGAAAGCAAACGCCAGACCGATCACATAGGCCCCGACCAGACCGACCTGGCCTGAACCTGCGCCGTCGGCCCGGAACTGCCGGTAGAGAATGCCGATTTTCAGCACCCCCAGAAAGTGCAGTCCCATCGCAATGATTACCGCAGCGGCAATCCATCGCAGGATATCAAAGTACTCGCGGACGATCTGCCCGAAGAGCGTGGCCGTGGCCCCGAGACCCATGAAAACGGTAATCACACCCAGGGCAAAACACACCGACGCCAGAGCCGCCTGTCGACGCACCGCGCCGGTGATGGGAGCATCTTCAGATATCTGGTTCATCCCGACGCCGGCGAGGTAGCTCAGATAGAACGGCACCATCGGCAAAATGCAGGGTGATAAAAAAGACAGCAGACCCGCGAGGAAAGCGCCTAAAAATGTCACATCGAACATCCGATCGAGGCTCCCCGCTTGAAACATTCAAACATTAGATTATGATTGAAACACTCCAGGCGTCAATGCAGGGCTGCTCGTGTTCAATCTGAAATCCGCCGTTATTTGTATTTTTCTGTGTCTGCCGGGATCCGCCTGGGCGGAAACATATCTTCTCATGGCTGAGGAACAGGGCTGTTTCTGGTGTCAGAAGTGGGATGAGGAAATTGCCGCGATATATCCGAAAACAGCGGAAGGACGCGCTGCACCCTTAAGGCGGTACGATCTGCATGCTGATACTCCCGATGTGGAATTCGACAAACGTGTAAGCTTCACACCGACTTTTATTCTGGTCAGGAATGGTCAGGAAGCGGGGCGCATCGAAGGACATCCCGGTCCGGATTTTTTCTGGGGCCTGTTGCAGATATTATTCAATGAGGCGGAAATTCCGCTCGACGGAACCGGGTAATCGGACATGGCACCTCAGGCAGACGCGCAGTACGGCACCGGCGATGAAAGCACATCCCGTTTGCCGGTTTTTGACCCGGAGATGTGTGCGGAAGACATCGACAAAATGATGCAGAATGCGCAGAACGCCGCAAATTTTCTCAAGGCGATCAGCCATGAAGGGCGGTTGATGATACTGTGTCATCTGGCGACCGGCGAGAAATCTGTCACCGAGCTTGAGGATCTTCTTGCCGCGCGTCAGGCTGCGGTATCCCAGCAATTGTCGCGGCTGCGGCTTGAGGGTCTCGTGAAGCCGCGCCGGGAGGGTAAGGCGATCTACTACAGCTTGACAGACGACAGGCCGAAGCAAATCATGGAAGTGGTCTATGATCTCTTTTGCCGGGACGCAGACTGACCGTCCTGCGTCCACGTAAGCCGGTCCCGGGGAGGAAATCGGCATGCTGGATATTTTCGGAGAAGCCGGCTCTGCCGCGCTGATCGGTCTTCTGGGCGGTATCGCCCTTGGCCTTGCGGCGCGGATCGGGCGCTTTTGCACGCTGGGTGCGATCGAGGACGCTCTTTACGGATCTGATGACCGGCGGCTTCGCATGTGGGGCATTGCGATCGGTGTCGCCATTATCGGCACCCAGGTCGCGATCTCGCTGGAGTATCTTCAGGCAGCGCAGACAACTTATCTCGACCGTGTCTGGAACCCGGCAGGCACCATCATCGGCGGCCTGCTTTTCGGGTATGGCATGGCCCTGAGCGGAAACTGCGGGTACGGCGCGCTGGCGCGACTGGGCGGTGGTGATCTTCGCTCCTTTGTCATCGTGCTCGTAATGGGGCTGTCGGCTTATTTTGTGATGTCAGGTCCGCTCGCACATGCCCGGGTATGGCTGTTCCCGGTTCAGGAAGGGGCAACTGCGCCGCAGGGGTTCGGGCAACTGGCAGAGCAGGTCCTGGGCGTGGATCCGGCTGTCAGCGGGCTGGTTCTGGGAGGCTGCGTCATTCTGCTCGCGCTGAGCAGCAAAGCGATGCGGACCTCACCAAAGCACATTTTCTGGGGGGCCGTTGTGGGTCTGGCGATTGTCTCGGGATGGATCGGCACCTACTGGATTGCAAACGCCGGATTCGACGCGGAACCGGTCGAAACACATACCTTTGCAGCTCCTATCGGGGACACGATCTTTTACACGATGACAGCGTCCGGCACTGACCTGTCCTTCAGTGTTGGATCGGTGCTCGGCGTTATTCTTGGTGCGGTTGCAGGGTCGTGGTCCAACGGACATTTCCGCTGGGAAGCCTGCGATGACCCGCGCGAGCTGAAACGGCAGATCCTGGGAGCCGCACTGATGGGCCCGGGCGCGATCCTTGCTGTCGGGTGCAGCATCGGTCAGGGGGTATCGGCCTTCAGCACCCTGGCCTACAGCGCACCGGTTGCTTTCGTTGCGATCTTTCTTGGTGCCAGCCTGGGGCTGAAACAGCTGATCACAGGGTTCGCGCCGGCTGAATGATATCATCTGGCTCCGATATTCGACCGCTCGGGCGGCACGGGCTTATCGACCAGACGCCCGGTCTCAACAAACCTTCTGCCGCGTGGCGACAGACACCTCATCGCGCAAAGCGACAACGAGGATTGACCATCCTGCCTGCAGGGCCAAAACTCGACCGATGAACACTGAAACGCCCGCCAAAGTGACTCCGCCCTTCTGGTTGCTGATCACGCTGCAAACCGGAATTTCCGCCGCAGGTCTCGTCGTCGAAATTGTCGCCGCCCGGATGATAGCGCCATATGTGGGGATGAGCCTTTACACCTGGACGGCCATCATTGCGGTGGTTCTGGCGGGCTTTTCGCTTGGTCACTGGTGGGGCGGCAGGCTGGCTGCCTATCCCACGCGCGCGGCCATGATGCGGATCGGGTGGGTGCTCGCTGCTGCGGCGGTATTCACCGCCGGCGCCAGCCTGATCCTGCGCCTTGTGGCACTGCCTGTTCTGCAATCCGTTGAAAACCCGCTGACGGCCATATCCTTCATTGCCGTCGCCGCATTTTTTCTGCCGTCACTGTTTGCCGGCGTGCCGGCGCCGGTTCTTGCCGTTGTGGCGATGCGGGGACGGCAGCGGTCGGAAGAGGCTCTGGGGGTGATGTTCGCCGCCGGCGCGATGGGTGCGATTGTCGGCACCCTGCTGGCGGGGTTTCTCTTTATCTCCTGGATCGGGTCGACGGCGACGCTGCAGATCATGGCGGGGTTTTACGCAGTATCCGCGCTGATCGTCATGCTCTCCGGACGGGGCGAAAAAGCGACCCGCGCCGGGGCCGCCGGCACCATTGCCCTCACGGGGTTACTGGCCTGGCACGCTCTCACGACACCCCCGGTCTGCACCGTTGAAAGCAGCTATTTCTGTATCCGGAGTGAGACCCTCTCTGCGGACACGGAACCGCCGGTGCGGGTCATGATCATCGACCATCTCGCGCATGGCATCTCTGCGCAAGACCATCCCGGGGTGATGTACACCGATCACACCGCGATGCTCGATGCGCTGCCCCGGATGAGGATGGGCGACCGGCCGTTCAGCTCTTTTCATATTGGTGGTGGCACATATTCGGTGCCGCGCGGATGGGCGTCGCGCGGCCTCGATAACATCGTTGTGGCCGAAATCGATCCGGAGGTTACAAGGATGGCAACCGATGCCTTCTGGTTCGACCCCGGCACGGCCACTGTCCTGCATGAAGATGCCAGACGCGCGCTTTTAACCACGGAAAACAGGTATGACGTGATCGTAGGCGATGCCTTTACGGACATTGCCGTGCCCGCCCATCTCGTCACACTGGAATTCTTTCAGCTTGTCTCTCAAAGACTGTCGGAAGGCGGGGTATTTGCGATGAACGTTGTTGATAACGTGGACCGTCTCGCCGCCCTGTCTGCTGTTTACAAAACACTGATGCAGGTTTTTCCCAGCGTAGAAGTCTGGACCGAAGCGCAACCGCCGAGGTCCGGGGAAAGAAGGGTCTTTGTGATCCTCGCCGGACAATCCGACAGCCAGGTGTCCGAGATAACGACCGGCACACCTGAGCCTGCGATTTTTGCGCCACTGGCGGATGCGTTTCTGAACGAAACTGTCGCGCGGACGAACGCCCCGTTGCTGACGGACGATTTCGCGCCCGTGGACCGGTTGATGGGGCTCGGCTCCGTGCTGGACTAATCAGACTGCCTGCTGATCTGCGACGATTCTGCCGGGTGTCGTTCTGCGCCCGGCCGGTCCGGGGGGAGGCCTCGCATTAAACTGCCGTTTTTTACATCTGAGCAAACTGCCGGTTTTTTACATCTGAGCGCCGATGAAAAGTGTCACGCGGGGTTGTTCTGAAGAACGCCGCCCGATCATTCGCTGGCGCGCCACCTTCAGCTTCAGATATGCCACCTCGAGCTGCATTCTTGCGCGTTCGCGCTTTTCATACAGTCTGCGGATGCCTGAGCCGGGGTCTCCGATGACCCACCGCCCGGGCTTGCTCTCTGCCGGAAACCACGCCCTCACGTCACGGACCGCCATGACCCAGGCCTGATCGGCCGCCTGATACCGCAGGTAGGCGCGCTGCAGAACGCGTCGTCTCAGGGCTATATCGGTGTGCATCTTTCCCTCCTTTGTTGTCGGCACTAAGGTTGGATGCGGGCTGCGTCAGCCGCCTCTTTCCTTTGTGTCTCCGTGAATGTCCCAGAATGTCGCAATGACCGTCTGTCTGATCTCTTCGGGTTGCTGTTCGACAGCTTCAGACAGTGATTTCAGCTCCCGCCGGGTCTGGTGCAGACGGTCCAGCAACGGCAGGATCACCGGCAAAGCATCCGTCGGAAGCGACATGTCTTTTCTCAGATCACACAAAAGCCTGATGCGCGCGATATCGACGTCATCGAACACCGGCCCGCGCTCGCTCTGAGCCGGACGCACCCAGCCTTCCTTGACCCAGACCCGCAACTCTCTCAGACTGAGACGCCTGACCTCTGCCACCACCGTTTTTTCGTCAAAACTCATTATGTCCTCCGCGGGTTCTTGCGCGGATCAAAACCGCAGTGATCGCGCCATTGCGCCGCGATCTCCTCCATTCGGGTGTCCGTTTTATCGGGCAACACGATCCGCAGACGCACAAACTGATCTCCCCGGCCACCTTTGCTCTTTGCTGTGCCCCTGCCTTTCAGACGGAGACGGTGACCGGAAGAAACCCCCTTGGGGATCGTCACGGACACAGGGCCATCGATGGTCGGTACGCCGACCTTGCCGCCGAGAACCGCTTCGTCAAAGGTGATGGGCAGTTCGACTTCGATGTTATCGCCGTCGCGCACGAATTCAGGATGCGCAAGCACAGAGACCGTGACAAACGCATCGCCCGCCGGACCCTGTCCAAAACCGGGAGACCCTTTGCCACGCAGACGCAGCGTCTGCCCGTCCCTGATCCCGGGCGGAATCGATATCTCGATCCCCTTGCCGTCCGGCATCGTCACGTTGCGTTTCGCACCGCGGGCGGCGTCAAGGAAATCCACATCTATATGATAGCGGACATCAGAACCACGCGCATGAAACTCCCGCCGCCCTGCCCCTCGGCCAAAACCGTGACGTCCGAAGAGCCCCGAAAACAGATCTGAATCGGCATCAAATCCGCCCCGATCCGCATCCGGGTCGTATCTGCGGCCACCCTCCTGTCCGGCATACTGGTGGTAATACTGCCTCTCCTGGCGCTCCTGGCCGCTGGCATCGATTTCACCCGCATCAAAGCGTCTGCGTTTTTCCGGATCACCCAGAAGATCATTCGCGGCGGCGACCGCCTGGAATTCAGCCTGTTTTTTCGCATCCCCCGGATGCAGATCAGGGTGCAGCTTTTTGGCGAGTCTGCGGTACGCCTTTCTGATCTCATCCTGTGTGGCTGTCCTGGTAACGCCAAGGATTTTATACGGATCGTCACTCATCTTTCAGGGTCCATCCAAATTGCTCAAACTCACCGCGTCGCGCAGGAAATGTGATCCGGCCTGCGACGCTCTGCGGTGCTGCGGCCGCCGGGTTATTCCGAAATCCAGGCCTTTGCCTCCTCCAGATCAGCGAGGTCAAATACCATAACTTCGGTCGGCATCAGCATCCCGAAAAGCTTCGCGGAATGCCTGATCCATTCCTGATCCGTCACCAGCGCAAGTTTAGAAAACGTCGTCAGGTGTGAAAATCCAAATCTGAGATCATCCCACATCGCGCCGGGAGAATACCCGTCAAACCAGGTACCGAGAACGCAGATCATTTTCAGTTTGTCATGCCCTTTCGCACGGCGCTCAATCAGCGGAACAAGCATGCCGGAATAGTCCTGCGAGGTGATCAGCCCCCTGATATCTATGCCCACGACATCGCGCGGCAGCCCTTCTATTTCAATAATTGCGCCGGGGTGATCGTCTTCGGTTTGCGCCCAGGCGACGGCGTCATCTGTCGCGTCCTCGTTGAAACGCCGCACCTTCGCCTGCACAAAATGATCGACCAGAAGCCGCGCCAGCCACAGCAGTTTGCTGTCGCTGACAATGGCAACCTTCCGGACGATGCTATGGTGGCCCTGCACGAATTTCAGGTGCTTTTTAAGCGCACTGAAATTCTCCCAGAAGGGCGCACTTTTCGTTTGCAGCACGAGGTTGGGGACCCGGTCGGTTTCATTGATGTAGTCATTGATCTTCCGGCTGAGCTCATCAATATCGTCGGCGCGCAAAAGTCCTTCCGGCGTGATCACTGCAATGTTCTCACGTGGACGGATGTCTGTTGTCAGCATGCCGGTGTCTCCCTTGCGTCAACGGGCGGCTGTGCCGGAAAGACCGGCGACCGGGACAGGCCCTTATCTTACCACATGCACAGCGCAGGACGCATGTCTCACGACATGTGATGCTGTCGATCCGAGAAAATAGTCTTTAACGCCCGGACGGTGAGACGCGATTATGATGAGATCATTGCCGTACTGCCCCGCATAATCGAGTATTGTACGCCCCGAATGCCCTTCCAGAATGACGCCTTCGGCGCCCGTCAGATTCTGTGCCAGACGGTCCATTTCCTGATGCAGTGTGACACGCAGTTCTTTTTGCAGATCTTCCGTAATAAAGGACTTTGCATAGCCGGGCAGACGCTCGATCACATGAAGAAAAGTGATTTTTGCGCCCGGAGTAGCAAGCATTCCGGCCAGCTTTACAGGTGCGCTTTTGTCCTGGTCGTCATCGAATACGACCGGCACGAGGATGTTGTTATACATGTTGTTTTCCTTCCAGATATTCGCTTTTTATTGCGCAAAAAACCGCCCCGGCATTGTTCCAGATCAATTCACCGGGCCGGGCACCTTCAGTTCGTGCGGGTTTCAGGCCCTGGCCGACCTGAATTCGGTGGTCGCGATGACAGGCGCCGGGGATTGAGATTGATCAATGCTCCTCCGTCCGCGCCCCGGTACCCTTTGATCAGCGGGCAGCCCGGATGTATGCAACCACTCTGATTACCGATGGGGCGAAATGCTGAAAGACTTCGGGGGGAGATTGCGGTTCTCTCTGCGGAGAAAGGCTCTGCCCTCGCGAATGATTCTGCGCCGAATGCGCAAAAGGGGACATTATGCCAGGCTCACAGCCCGCCGCAGAAAGCAGCGCACATGACGCTTCACATTGCAGGAAGGCCCGGGGACAGGAATTCACCGGCACAGGTGTCGCCGAAAGGCTGAGAGGATGACAGACCCGGAACGGAAACGCCTTGATCCGGCGTGGCACTCCATGCTCGGCCAGATCACGGGCGGGATCTCGCCGGCCGCGCTGATCAATGCCGGTGTCGACTGGGCGCTGCACCTCGCCGCATCGCCGGACAAGCAATCCGATCTGCTCAGAGAGGCTCTGACTGGCCTGGCGGCAACAGAACCTGCCGAAGACCCACGATTTTCGGACCCGGCGTGGACCAGATTTCCCGCAAACGCCATGGCACTGAACTATCTTGCGGCACAGAACTGGTGGGACCTCGCCACGAGGGATATCCGCGGCGTAGATCCAAACCATGCGAATATCGTGAATTTTGCCACGCGGCAGTGGCTGGACATGTTTTCTCCGGCGAATTTTGCGCTGACCAATCCACAGGTGCTGCAACGCACTTTCGAGGAAGCCGGACAGAACCTGATCCGGGGCGCGCGGTACTGGATGGAAGACCTGAACCGGCTGATCTCGCAACACCCCCGCCGGCCGAGCGCCTTCACAGTCGGAGAGGATCTGGCCACGACACCCGGAGACGTGGTGCTGCGCAACGACCTGATTGAGCTGATCCGGTACCGCCCGACGACCGGTGATGTACATGCGGAACCGATCCTGATCGTGCCTGCGTGGATTATGAAGTACTATATTCTGGACCTCACGCAGCAGCGTTCGCTGGTCGCTTACCTGCGCGATCAGGGGTTCGAGGTTTATATCATCTCCTGGAAAAACCCCGACGAAGAGGATGCCGCCCGGTCGATGCAGGACTATGTCGATCTGGGTATCCGGGCAGCGATTGAGGCTATAGGGTCCCGTGGAGCCGCTTCTCTTCATGCGGTCGGATACTGTCTGGGCGGCACATTGCTGGCAATTGTGGCCTCCGCCATGGCGCGCGACGGCGACAAATCCCTGTGCTCTGTCAGCCTGCTTGCCTCACAGGTCGATTTCTCCGAACCGGGGGAACTTGGCCTGTTCATGAACGAAAGCCAGGTCGCCTTTCTGGAAGACATGATGGCCACGCGCGGTTATCTCAGAGCGGATCAGATGGCCGGCGCGTTTCAGCTTTTGCGGTCAAACGATCTGATCTGGAGCCGCGTGATCCGGCATTATCTGCTGGGAGAGCGTACGCCTGATAACCCGCTGATGGCATGGAACGCGGATGCCACCCGCATGCCTGCGAAGATGCACTCAGAGTACCTGCGGCGGCTGTTTCTGCACAACGACCTGGCCAAGGGGCGGTTTATGGTAGATGACGCGTCGGTGGCGCTCACCGATATCCGCTGCCCGGTTTACTGCGTGGCGACCGAAGAGGATCATGTCTCGCCCTGGCAATCGGTCTACCGGCTTTTGCTGCTGACGGACACGGACGTGACTTTTGCGCTGACCAACGGCGGGCATAACGGCGGGATTCTCTCCGAGCCCGGTCATCCCGGCCGATATTTCCGGTCGGGTCACAAAGCGGAAGGTGATCCCCACATCACAGCCACAAAATGGCTCGACCGTCATGCGCCGCAGGACGGGTCGTGGTGGGACAACTGGTCAGACTGGCTTCGAAATCACAGTCATGGCCGGAAAAGCGTCCGTCGGTTACCCGAGAAGGCCCTGGGCGCTGCACCCGGCCGCTATGTCTTCGGGTAACCGGCTCAGTTCTTGTCTGAACCCGCAGAGGCGAGCGCATCGTTACTCATCCGGACCAGTTTGCCGGTTTCCGCGCTGTACTGCTCCAAGGCCTTCTGAATGAATTCGGCCTGAATGTTCTGAAGCTCAGAGACGTTTTTGCAATGCAGGATCGCGTGTTGTGTTTTCACGTCTTCTTTGACCCGCTCCGCCATAAAACTCAGGACCTCGCTGCCGATATCCCCCAGTGCTTCCAGCCATGCCGTACTCAGACCGACCATATTTCCAAATCCGGCTTCCTGCAGTTCCGCAATTTTCTGAAGTTGTGCGCCCTGCGGAGTGTCGGGCTGATTTTCTGTCTTGCTTGCCATGATTAATGCTCCGGTTGCTGTTTGCGACGCGATTTTATCAGTTTGAATCCGCCCGATCTTGATATCGCTCAATCCGCAGTGCCGGCATAAGCGGCTATCACGGGCGGGCATACAGAACCGGAGAAGGCTGGTGACGGCAAGTACGCGTGACAAGGGGCTTACTGATACTGAAGTCCTGACAGCCCGGCAGACATCAGGCTGGAACGAACTGCCGGCGGTGACACCGGTAAAGCCGGTCGTGGTCTTTTTGCGCCAGTTCACCAGCTTTCTGGTGGTTATCCTGATCATAGCAGCAGGTGTCGCTCTGGTGCTGGGAGAGGTGATTGACGCCATCACCATCGGGCTCGTCGTGGTTCTGAATGCCGTTCTGGGCTTTGTGCAGGAATGGAAAGCAGAAACCGCGCTTACCGCATTGCGCAACATGCTGGCCCCGATGGCCATGGTTCTGCGCGACGGACAGGAAAAGATAATCCCTGCCCGCGAAATCGTACCCGGAGATATCCTCGTGCTGGCGCCAGGGGCAAAAATCGCAGCGGACGCGGTTGTCATCCGCAGCGCAGAGCTGACCGTTGACGAAAGCGTTCTGACCGGTGAATCGCTGCCTGTCGCAAAATCAGACGGGGTAACGACCGGCGAGGTCTTTGCCGGCACATCCGTCACGTCGGGGCGCGCAGAAGCCCGGGTGACAGCCATCGGCGCGCATACCGAATTCGGCCGGATCGCGCATCTGACCGGGTCAGTGGGGTCCGGCGTTACCAACCTGCAATCCAAGCTGAGCGGTCTGGCGCGCCAGCTTGGCTTTGCGGCGCTGCTTGTCGCCGCGACCGTAGCCGGGCTGGGTATCGCACTCGGGCGTGACCTCGTGGAAATGGTCATGACCGGCCTGTCGTTGTCGGTTGCCATGGTACCTGAGGGGTTGCCGGCGGTCGTGACCATCACGCTGGCTCTGGGCGCCACGGCAATGGTGCGGCAGAAGGCACTCGCCCGGCGCCTGCAGGCGGTCGAGACACTTGGTGCGGCAGCGGTCATCTGCACCGACAAAACAGGAACGCTGACCGAAAACAAAATGACCGCCACTATGATATGGACCGTTGAGCGCAGCTATGACGTGACCGGCACCGGCTATGATCCTGCCGGCCACATCGCCTTTGACGGTGCACGGGTGCGGGCCGGCGACGATCCGGTTCTCGCGGCTGTTCTGCAGGCCGGGCTCTTTTGCAGCCATGCACGGCTGCACCGTGAGGGAGAAAGCTGGCAGATGACCGGCGCCCCCACAGAGGGCGCGCTGATCACGCTGGCTTACAAAGGGTGGTGCGATCTGCCCGACGAACGCGGGCTGCTGGCCGAAATCCCTTTCAGCAGCGCGCGTAAACGGATGAGCGTGCTTTATCTGACCGGCGACGGGTATTGCGTGCTCACCAAAGGGGCACCTGAACAGATCCTCGGGATCTGCACGGAGGTGATGACCGGAGCCGGTACCCGCCCGCTTGCACCCGGGGACATCGAACAGATAACCCGGGCCTACACCGAAATGGCCGGCAGAGGATTGCGGGTTATCGGACTCGCCCGCCGCCACACCGACACCCCGCAGATCGTTGAAGAGAACCTTACATTTCTGGGACTGGTCGGCCTGATTGATCCGCCGCGCGCGGAAGTGCGCAGCGCAATTGCCTCGGCAAGGTCCGCCGGCATCCGCGTGATTATGATTACGGGAGACAGTCCGGTCACCGCCGCCGCCATCGCAGAACAGCTCTCCCTTCCTGTGACGCAGGCGCTGACAGGGCAGGAACTCGACGCGCTCGATGAGGCGGCTCTTCTGGAAACACTTTCCGGCGACGTGCTCTTTGCCCGCACGCGGCCTGAGCAGAAAATGCGGATCGTCGCAGCCCTGCAGTCACAGAACCAGATCGTTGCCATGACCGGTGACGGGGTCAATGACGCGCCCGCCCTCAAGCAGGCGGATATCGGCGTGTCGATGGGCATCCGGGGTACGGATGTGGCGCGGGATGCCTCGGATCTGGTGCTGCTGGACGACAACTTTGCCACCATCGTCCGCGCCATCGGGGAGGGCCGTCGCCAGTTCGCCAACGTCCGCAAATTCGTACGCTACCTGCTGTCGTCAAATGCAGGCGAGGTGATCGCCCTCGTGGTCAATATCGCAATCGGCGGCCCGCTGGTCTTTCTCGCCACCCAGATCCTCTGGATGAACCTTGTCACCGATGGGGTGACGGCCGTGGCGCTGGGTCTGGAAAAGGCTGAACCGGACCACATGCAACACCCGCCGCGCGACAAAAATGATGCCATACTCGGGTACCACGGCATTGCCACGATCATCTTGCTGGGCCTCTATACAGGACTATCAAGCCTGTGGATTTTCTTTCACCTGATGGATCAGGGAGTGGATCTGGCGCGCACCACCGCCTTCACTGCCATGGTGGTTTTTGAAAAGGTGAGTGTTTTTGCCTTTCGCTCACTGCGCCTGCCGGGATCGCGCATCGGATGGTTCAGCAACCCGTTTTTGCTCTGTGCTCTTGCCCTGACACTGGGCGCGCAGGTGCTGGCGATCTACTGGCCGCCGCTGCAGACCCTGTTGCGCACCGTGCCGATCGGGCTTGCGGAATGGCAGTGGATTGCGCTTTTCGCGCTGCCGGTCCTGATCCTGCCCGAGGCTTTCAAACTGCTGCGTATGCGCGGTCAGCGCACGTAATAATAGGCGATCAGGCTACCACCAAAGGTCAGCAGCACAAGGATCGAATCGAGGCCGACACTGCCAAACCTGGGCTTGCGCCGCACGATCAGACCGGAGAGAAAAATCGCCGTCACCGCGATCCCGAAAGCCAGCGACAGTGTCACCGTGCGCGAAACATCCTGCAGGATCGGGCCTGAGCGAAACAGGATATCGGCGGGAAATACCAGCACGAGCATAATCAGGTTGCTGCCGAAGATATTCGAAATTGCCATCGTATAGGCTCCGATGCGCACGGCCGTGATGCTGGTCGTCAGCTCCGGCAGCGATGTCGCGCCGGCAAGCAGGGTCGCGCCGATGAACCCTTTGCCGAGCCCCGACTGCTCTGCGATCCGCTCCGCAAAGACCACCAGCAGCAACCCGAAGATCAGGATCCCGGCACAGGCAGCAACCGCCTGGCTGATAAGAAGCCGGTTGCCCGTACCGGCCAGGCCGGAGGGTGCGGGAAAGGGCAGCGGTTCCGGATCCGGCAGATCAACCGGCACCCAGTCGCTGGCCTCATCGTATTTGCGCAGCAACCAGATCGACCCGGCATAAACAACGGCGATCAGCACACTGCCCGGGCCGATCTGATAAAACGAAACCGTTTCGCCGAGATTGATGACGATCAGCGTCACCGCGAGCATCATCACAAGAAGCGTAGCTTCGAGGGCATGATTGGCTTTGCGCGGATACCCGGTAATCGCCTGCCGTGCCCAGAAGTCCGACATCGCAAGAATTGCGGTTTGCAGCGCGATACCGCCGAAGAGGTTATTGAGCACCAGATCGCGGGATTGCTGCACGGCGGCAGTGAGCGTCGTGGCAACCTCCGGAAGAGACGTGGCAAGCGACAGCACCAGCAACCCCATCAGCGATTTGGCGAGCCGGTACCTGTCAGCCAGCGCGTCGGTCAGATACGCCAGCCGCGCCCCGGCCACCCAGACCACGCCTGCGCAGAGCGCAAAGCACAGGATGCTCAGCAGAAAGGAGGTGGCGGGAACCTGCATGGCGGCCTTTTATCAGAGGCCTGCCCGGATAATTTGACATGCCTCAATGCAGATCAGATGCGCGGGCGTCAGAGTGCTCAGATGACACCCGAACACGGACACAGCCCTCAGGAAGTCGCAGCCCGCCTGTCTGCAGGCAGCAATAACAATTACCTCAAAGATATGATCTATGGCGGAATTGATGGCGGGGTCACGACCTTTGCCATCGTTGCCGGTGTCGCGGGCGCCGGTCTCTCGCATGGTATCATCGTCACGCTGGGGATCGCCAATATTCTGGCCGATGGCTTTTCGATGGCGGCCAGCAATTACGCCGGGACCAAAGCCGAAGCTGATGACCGCAAGCGGATTATCCGCATCGAAGAACGTCATATTGAACACCACCGGGAGGGAGAGCTGGAGGAACTTCGCCAGATTCTGGCACAACGCGGATTGTCGGGTCAGGTCCTCGACGAGGCGACGCAGGAAATCTCGGAGAACAAAGAAAAGTGGGTCGCGCTGATGCTTACCGATGAATACGGGCTCACGCGGGATGCGCCCCACCCGGTTCGCGCGGCGCTTGCGACCTTTGCCGCGTTTTTGCTGGCGGGCTCAATCCCGCTCATACCTTTTATCACCGGCATGGAACCCGCTTTCGAAATATCCGTGTTCGCCACGCTGCTGACCTTTTTCCTGATCGGCACGGGCAAAAGCCGCTGGTCCCTGTCGGCCTGGTGGTGGTCGGGCGCGGAAACACTCCTGATCGGCGCACTCGCCGCGCTGATCGCTTATGTCGTCGGCGGACTTTTTGCGCACGGCTGAACCCGACGGCTTCCGATTGAGCAGGATCAAACCGGTGGCCTGCCGGGCCGCTAAAATTCCCTCTGCGACGAGGATTATATGTTTTCAGATTCGATCAGACTGTTTTCACTCGATGGGTTCGAGATCAGGCTGGATAAGAGCTGGCTGCTGATTGTGGCTCTGATCACATGGAGCCTCGCACAACAGTATTTTCCTCAAACCTTCCCGGATCAGACACCCGGCACTTATCTGGCTATGGGGCTCTTTGCCTGCATATGCTTTTTCGGCTCACTGCTGCTGCATGAACTGGCCCATTCCGTTGTGGCCCGGCGCTTTGGCATCCGGGTAAAAAGCATAACTCTGTTTCTCTTTGGCGGCGTTGCGGAACTGGCCTCAGAACCTGACCGGCCACGGGCTGAATTCTGGATCGCAGTTGCCGGCCCGGCGATGAGCTTTTGTCTGGCATTCGGGTTCTGGATTTTTGCGGCTTTCACAGACCTTATGCTGACACAAAGCCCGATACCGGTTGTGCTGCACTATCTTGCGCTGATCAATTTTATTCTGGCCGTATTCAATCTGGTACCGGCCTTTCCGCTGGATGGCGGGCGGATCCTGCGCGCAGCCCTCTGGCACCGCACCGGCGATATTCTCGGGGCAACCGAAACAGCGGCGCGCTCCGGCACGTTCTTTGCCTTTTTGCTGATGACACTTGGGGTTCTGTCTCTCTTTCAGGGGGCGCTCCTTGCCGGTTTCTGGTACATCCTGATCGGTGGTTTCGTACTGATGGCCGCCCGGTCCAGCTATCAGAAGCAACTGGCCCAAACGGTGCTCGACCACAAGACAGTACAGATGCTGATGACGCCGGATCCGGTGACCACGCGGCCCGATGTGACACTTGATGACTTCGTTAATCACGTCATGATTGACCGCCGGGCCAGCTTTGTGCCGGTCGTCGAAAACGGCGTCCTGCTCGGTCATATGGACCACCGCGTGCTGGAAGGGACCGACCGAGAAAACTGGCACGATATGCGTGTCGATGACATCTTTGAGGGGCTCACCGCAGAGGCCTCGGTCGCGCCTGACATGCCGGTCAGAGACCTGATGGCGCTGATCACACAGACCGGGCGGCGCAAATTTATGGTGGTAGACGATCACCGGTTGTGCGGCGTGATCACACTGTCTGATATTGTCCGTTATCTGAGGGTCAGTGATTTTCTCATGCACCAGCAGAATCAGGAAACAAAAACGTGACGAACGTCCTGATCGTGCAGGGCCATCCGGATGGCGCAGAACAGCATCTGTGCCACGCGATTGCACAGGCGTACCGGTCGGCGGCAGAGGCTGCCGGGCACGGTGTGACCGTCATCAGTATTGCCGGCGAAGTCATTCCCTATCTGCGGTCAAAGGCTGAGTGGGAGGGGTCTGATCTTCCGCAGGTTGCGGTCACCGGGCAAAAGGCGGTTCAGGACGCGGAGCACATCGTGCTGATTTACCCGTTGTGGATGGGTGACGTGCCCGCGATGCTGAAAGCATGGTTTGAGCAGGTGCTGCGCAAGGGATTTGCATTTGAACGTTACGGGCGGACCTGGCGCCCGGCGCTCGCAGGCAGATCCGCACGGATCATCGTCACGACGGGCATGCCCGGAGCCGCCTACAGGTGGTTCTACATGGCGCATTCTCTGCGCAGCCTTGAGCGCAACATCCTCAGGTTCTGTGGTATCCGGCCGGTCAGACGGAGCATCTTCGGAAACGCCGAAGACCCTTCCGGCAAAGCTCAGGCGAGGATGCTGACGACGGCGGCGCGTCTTGGCGCGCGTGCGATTTAATGCTCCGGGCCGTGGCGGCTGATACACCCGGGAATGCAAGCCCGGCACTGCACGCCCGGATCGGAATAAAGAGGCCGCTTGCGCCCACGGGGTGCGATATGGCGCCTGACACCCACTCGCGCAGTTCGGGCTTGCCCGACCGCAAGAACAACTGGCAGACACAGTGCAAAGAAAGAACGACATGCACAGCGATCCAAATGACAGCGCAATCCTCGACACTCTGCTGAAGGCCGCGCCGGACGCGATTGTGATCTGTGATCATACCGGGACAATCCTGCGGGCCAGCACGGCAGCACACAGTACATTCGGGTATGAACCCGAAGAACTGACGGGCCGCAACGTGCGGATCCTGATGCCGGAGACACTGGGCGACCTGCACGACGACTATATCGCAAAGCATATCGCAACAGGCGACGTGCGCATTCTGGATGCAATGCGCGATGTCGAAGGGCGGCGCAAAGACGGATCATCCGTTCCGCTGCAGATTACCCTTGGCGGGATTGAAACGGGCGGCGCGCAGCATTTCGCAGCGGTCATGCACGATCTGACCCGGCACAAGGCCACACAGAATGCGCTGTCGCGATCACAGCGCATGGACGCCATCGGCCAGATGACCGGCGGGATCGCACATGATTTCAACAATATCCTGACGCTGCTGATCGGTAACCTGGAGTTGCTGGAGCTGCGTGGTCTGACCGACCGGCAGGAAGTACCGGTCGCCGATGCACTGCACGCCGCACAGCTCGGGGCGGATCTGACACAGCGGCTGATGGCATTCGCCCGCAGAAGCGATCTCAGGCCGGTGATGACCGATCTTCGCACGCTGTGCGGCGATACGCTGCGCATCCTGAAGGGAAGCCTTGGCGAAAATTATACAGTGCGCACGGATTTTGCCGAAGATGCGGATATGGTAATGATTGACCAGGTGCAGTTTCAGACGGCACTGACAAATCTTGTCTTCAACGCGCGCGACGCGATGGGGGTCTCGGGCGATCTGCTGATCTCTTTGAGCAATATCACCATCGACGACACCTATGTCGCTCAGGAAACCGGCATCCGCTATGGCCGCTATGTCCGCCTGTCGGTCGGCGACAATGGCGTGGGCATGGACGAAGAAGCACAAAAACGCGCCTTTGAGCCGTTTTTTACCACCAAATCAGAAACAGGCGGTACCGGGCTCGGGCTGGCCACGGTCTATGGCTTTGTCACGCAGTCCGGGGGGCATGTTACGATTTACAGTGAACCGGGACTGGGCTCGAATTTCGGCCTCTATTTTCCTGCAGTGCAAAGCGTCGCCGAAACCGCTCAAAAAACCGACGCGCGCGTGACGCATACTCCTGTCAGGATCGCTGACAGCCAGACGGTGCTCGTCGTCGAAGACAATCCCAGGGTGCGCAAACTGTCCGTGGAGCGTGTTCGCGATCTGGGATTTTCCGTTGAGGAGGCAGCGAACGGCGACAGTGCTTATCTGATGCTGAAAGAGGGGCTGCCGGTCGACATTGTATTCTCCGATCTGGTGATGCCGGGCCGGTTAAGCGGCTACGACCTTGCTGAAAAAATCGCAGATGAATTTCCGCAGATCAGGGTCCTGCTGACCTCCGGTTATGCCAGCGACGTTGTGACCAGCCGGATGGCTCAGGGCAAGGTATTTGATATTCTGCACAAACCCTACCGGCAGGAGGAGCTCTCACGCAGGCTTCAGGTGCTGCTGGATCCGCTGTCCGGCGGCTGAAGCGTTCGGACATCACAGGCAAAGCTATACCCGATCCCGCGGACCGTCCTGATCAGTCTGGGCTTTGACGGATCGCGCTCGATCTTTTTGCGCAGCCGGGCCACCTGATTGTCTATGGTGCGGTCCAGCGGGCTCCATTCAAGCCCCCCGGTCAGATCCATAAGCTGATCGCGCGACAACACCCGCCCCGGCCGTTCCAGGAAAACACTCAGCAGCCGGAAATCTCCGCTCGTCAGGCCGCAGTCCTCGCCTTTGCGGTCTGTCAGTTCGAACCGGTCCGTGTTCGCAACCATCCCGTCAAACGTGAAATACGTTCCGGTCGAAGAAGCATCATCCCCCGTGTCCTGTGACGGGTCGGGCGATGTGGCTGCGGCCGTGGCTGCCGAACGACGCAGAACGCTCCTGATGCGCGCGATAACTTCGCGGACATGAAACGGCTTGGTAATATAGTCATCAGCGCCGACCTCCAGACCGACCACGCGGTCGATCACATCATCCCGTCCACTGACCATGATGATGGGTATCTGTGCGGTCTGTCGGATTTCGCGCGCCAGCTCTATGCCATTGTCCGCGCCCAGGTGAACATCGAGCGTCATCAGGTTGATGGTCTCATTCTCAATGATCCGGCGCACCTCATCCGCGTTTTCGGCTTCCAGCACCACAAATCCGTCATCTTCCAGAAGATTGCGCAGAAGGGTACGGATTTTAGGGTCGTCATCGACCACGAGGATTGTCTGATGTGTCACAAGCGGAACCCGGGTGGCGGAAATGTGTATGCCTTAGAAAACTGAGACGATAAAAACGCCCGGTTTCGGCCACCGGAACCGGGCGATACATTTTGATACAAAAATCTGCCCGGCCACAATACGCCGGATTACATTTGGCATCCAGGGTCATTGTGAGATGATAAGGGGGATCGCTCAGATGTATGTCACAATACCGACCGAACACTTTGAAACACTGCCGCCTGCCGGGCTGCCTGTGCGCAGACCCGGAACACCCGAAGCGACGCGGAATGCCGGGTCATACCTCTTTTTTGAAGGGGATGAGGTCGAATGGCTCTATCAGGTGGTGTCGGGCGTTCTGCGCCTGACGCGGCTGCTTGAGGATGGCCGTCGCCAGGTCATCGCTTTCGGATACCCGGGCGATATCGTCGGGTTTCCCTCAGGTGGCCTGCATCACACGGACTGCGATGTGCTTGTGGATGCCCGCCTGCGCGTTTTTCGCCGCTCAGCACTTGAAAGCTGCGTCGGCAACCCGGAACTGCACCGGCAACTCCTTCAGGCGGCACTGGGTGAAATCAGTGCGATGCAGGATCATTTCATGATGCTGGGGCGTAAGTCAGCCGCCGAGAAACTCGCGTCTTTCCTGCACGTGCTCTTCGAACGTGTCGGAGAGGAAACAGATGGCAAAAGGCAGATTATGCTGCCAATGAGCCGGTCTGATATCGCGGATTTTCTCGGCCTCACCACTGAAACGGTGAGCCGGACGCTCACTCACATGCGCAAGAGCGGGATCATTGACATCGAAGACATCTACAGGGTCGTGGTTCTGCGTCCGGACGCGTTGCTGAGGCTCTCTCTGGGTAACCGCTGAGGGCTGCGTTATCTTATCGGGCAACGGCGTGAAGCATACCGGAAAAGCGGGCAACCCCGGGCGGCGGCCTGCAATGATCTGTCGCCGCCATCGGGCGTTTCACTCTTCAACCGGCTTCATGTCAACGTCGAGCGCCTGGCCGGGATTGCCAAGCAGAAACAGAAACAGCGCCTTGGTCATGGCGCCGATGCCCAGCAATACAAGCGTATAATTAGCGACCCAGCCCACGAAGGGGATGAAATTCAGCAGTGCGATCACACAGATGGCCACCGCAAAGATTGCCAGCCTGAGCGCGTTTCCGGGCGTGTCCTGACCACCCAGAGCGCGCCACAGATGCATGGCGACGCTGTAGGCTCCCAGAGCATACCCCAGCGTCCATGCCAGTACGATGCACAGTACTGCGACCGGCACAAAAGGCAGGCCGATGATCGTCAAAGCCGTAATCGGCACCATCCCGAAAAGTACGGACAACCCCAGCACACCCAGCAGCATGGCCTGACCGGGTGCCGATGCCACGTGCTGGCGCAGATTTTCCAGCCGGCGCGGCATAAAGCCCAGCATCAGCGCGCCCAGAACAAGGAAAAACAACAGCGAGATGATAAAGGTCATAAAGACCGACGCAAAGGTCGGCAGCACAGGCATGTCCTCGCGGATGTCTTTCAGATCGTCCCAGCCTTCGCCGGCTGTAAAGCGCTCGAATACCACCCGCCCGGCGGGCGCCACGCGTTCGGGAACGGAGATTTTATCGCCGGAACGGTATGTCAGAGTACCTCCGACGACGGCATCGGGGCCAAATGAGAGCGATCCGGCCAACACCTGCATGTCGCCGTCGACAGCGGCATTCAGGATGACATCGCGGCCGGCGACGGTGAGCGCCCCGGCGACGGGGCCTTCGATTGTGACGCTGTTGCCTGCAAGACGGGCGTTGCCGGCAGTGGCCGCCCCCCGCTCTGTGCGCACTGAAAACCCGGCAGCGGTGAGGTCGCTGGCGACGGTCCCTCTTACGACGACGGTGGCGCCGATCGCATAGAGATCTTCGGCCACATCGGCGTTCACGGAGACATCGAACCCCTGAACATGCAGATCACCCTGCGCCGCACCGCGCGCCGACACCGACCGGGCGGACATAAAGGTATCACCGCCTGTGGAAATCGTTTCGCTCAGCACCTTACCTGCAAAGAACGTATCACCGCCGTTTTTTACAGTTTCAGCCGTCGCCGGCCCGGAGAGCGCGAATACAACAAACGCCAGAACAGTCGGAATTATGCCGGTCAATCGCATAGCGGATCCCTTTTACAACGGTCGTAAGCAGGGCCATCCATACCGCACGAAAGAGAAAATCGATTGATCGGAATCAATCAGCCGCGACCCTGCACAGAGAAACCGCCGCACCTGTCATTTCGGCTCCCAGTCCGGATGCCGTCGCATCATCTCCGCCCTTCAGGCACCGTTCCCGTCGCCGCCCGACGGATGGCCAGAAGTGCGGCAGGAGGCCCGAGAATCTCAAAAACAACAGTTGCGGCAATGGTGATGGCCATGATCCGGGCAGCCCAGTGCGGAAACTGCTCGCCCGCAACCAGCGCCATTCCCACAGCGACACCTGCCTGCGGCAGCAATGCAGGGCCGTACCACGCCGCCTCCGAAGTCGGCACGCCTGCGATCCGTGCCCCGGCGTAGCCACCGATCAGACGGGCCGCGACCCTGAGCGCGATGAATATCCCGCCGGTAAGCCCGAGCGTACCCAGCACCTGAAGATCCAGAGACGCCCCGGCGAGAATGAAAAAGAGCAGCATGAACGGCCACTGAATATTCTCGATCTCATGAAACGCCCGTTCGTGGTGACGCGCAAAGTTGGTGACGATGGCGCCCGCGGTCATGCCGGCGATCAGAAAGGAGACGTCAAGCCAGAGCGCGAGACCTGCCGTCAGAAACACGATCCCGATGGCCTCGGCCTGCAACGGCTCACCCGGTGTCAGGCGCCCGGTAAGAGCGGCGGCGAGACCGCCAATGGCAACTCCCAGCGCCACAGCACCGCCAAGGTCATAAAGCGCGCCGGAGAGCACCGGTCGCCAGCCTTCAGCCTGTCCGGCCAGAACAAGAACCAGGCTGAAGACGACCAGCCCCCATGCATCATCTATGGCCACAATGCCCCTGAGCGTGTCGGTAAACCCGCTGACCACCCCCGACTGGCGGATAACGTCAGTCATTGCCGCCGGAGCGGTGGCCGTTGCGATGGCACCGAGGATCAGTGCGAGCCCGGGCGGGACGCCTGTCAGCGCCAGCCCGACAGATATGATGACGAGGGTGAAAGCGACAATCACCAGAGAGATCGTAAGTATCGCCCGCCCGTGTTGTTGCAGGTTCTTTTTCGTCAGAGCACCGCCCAGCAGGAAAGCGACCATCGACAATGCGATGATGGAGATCGCGTCAAACCATAAAACCACCTCTCCGGGTATCAGTCCTGATCCCGCATTGCCCATCAGCAGCCCGAGCAGCAAAAGCATCGTGACGCGGGGCAACCGGGTCATTCGGCCCAGCTGATCCGCGGCAAGCCCGACCAGAAAAAGCAGCCCCAGAATGATAAAGGTGGAAGCATGGTTCATCGTCGCGGATGTGCTTTCGTTTTAAGGCTGCCTGGTCACATCCGGCTGGTTTATTGCCACGATCCGGGCCCGGCGCCGGGCCGCGTCATCGCTGACAGCACGGCCGTGATTTACATCTGGGGCACCTGACTGCTCAGGCACGCGGCGATCCTGCAGCAAATTGATTCCGTGCCGGTTGATATACGTCAAAGAAAACCGGATCGGGATCATTCAGGGTTGCAGCATCGTCACAGGGAGAACCTCATTATGCTCAGCGTATCGAAACCATCCGCGAACCGCCTGAATCTGAGTTTTTCAGGGACGCTTGATGCAGATCAGATGCGCATCGCACTGGACAAGCTGATTGAACATTCAGAAGGAATTTCCGGCGGGACGATGCTTTACAGAATTTCCGATTTTCAGCTGCCGACGCTCGGCGCGCTGGCGGTGGAGTTCCGTCACCTGCCGGAACTGCTCAGCCTTGCCGGCCGGTTTGAAAAATGCGCTGTGCTGTCAGATGAGGCCTGGATCCGCACTGCCGCTGAAATTGAAGGCATGATTTTTCCGTCGCTCGAGATTAAAGCTTTTCCGCTTTCTGCGGAAGAAGCGGCAGAGGCATGGCTTGCAGGCACCGGTGCCGGGTCGGATGAAGATGACGCAGAAGAGGCTGAAAACTTTCCAGTCTGACGGTCCTCCGGGTACATGTCTGAACACAGAGGAACCCGACCCGCGATGGGTACGGAGAGTTCCGCATACAATGGAAATCAGCACAGCCGCCTGTCGGGACCGCAGGCAAGCGCAAAATCACAGCCCTGGCCCATAGGATCAGTCCACACCCCGCGCCGCTTCGGGATGCTTGGCGATAAATCCGCGTAAAACGGCAAAGAGTTCATGAGCATGGGCTGCGTTGCCATCGTGCAGAGCCGCACGGATATCTTCACAGATCATTTCATTCACCCGCTGCGGGCCATGATGGACCTTCATCATATAATCGCCCATCAGTGTCGCGTCATAGACCGTGAGGTGTTCATGCTCTGCCAGTGCGTCAATTTCCGCGCGGGTCAGCGCCGACATGTCTTCGATATCTTCCAGACTTATCATTCAATCAGTCCTCCACCCGATAAGACCCCTTAAGTTTATGGCCCGTATCCGGCGTGCGATTGATCAACATCAAGGTGTCGCCGCCCCGCCTGTCGTAACTGTGTTTTCAGCTGGTTTCGCCGGAGGAAAAAGACATGCGGCCGATTATTTTCACAGCGTTGCTTGCTTTGCCCGTCCTGCCTGCCCTGATCGCCTGCACCGACCCGGCAGGAGAGATGCAGGTCATGCCAACCAGAGCGGACGGGGCCGCATTTTATGCGCAGAACTGCGTGTCCTGCCATGGTGCGGACGGGCGCGGCGCGGGTATTGAAAGCCGCAATCTTTCACCGAAACCCGCTGATCTGACAACACTGAGCGCAGAGAACGATGGCGCATTCCCTGCCGCGCGGACGCTGAGTTATATCTATGGCGATACCCGCAACAGCCACCTTTCCCGGGTGATGCCGGAGTTCGGCCCGGACATGGCCGAAGATCTTGTCCCGGTCGAAATCGATGGCGTCCTCACACCGACCCCGCGCGAACTGGCCGGCTTACTGGCCTATCTGGAGAGCATTCAGGAGTGATCGCGACAATGGCAGTTCGTCCGGGGCGCGTGGCCCGCAGGCGGCACCCTGAAGATAAGCGATGCACTGACCTGCACCAGCGCGTTTTTTGCACTTTCTGATCTCGCCGGATTGATACAGCGCAAGGCAACCCGGACGCCCGGGAAGTAGACTGCGCACGGTCCCTGACAGCGGATGGAAACGCATGAAACAGTGGAAAAACATCATTCTGATTGTCACAGCGCTTCTTCTTGCAGGTGCAGCGGCAGTCATGGTCTCGCAGAAAGATAACGACGCGCTGCCACCTGGTTTTGTTCAGGGGAATGGCCGGATCGAGGCGGAGCAGGTTGATATCGCGCCGACGGTGGCCGGCCGCGTCGCAAAGGTTCTCGCCGCGGAAGGCAGCATGATATCCCCGGGAGATGTGCTTGTTCTGATGGATACCGATGAGCTTTCCGCAGCGCTTGACCGGGCGCTTGCCGAAGTTGCCCTGGCGCGCCAGACGAAGGCCGAGGCGGAAGCAGTCGTGGTGCAGCGCGAGAGTGAACAGCGCCGCGCAGCGCATGAACTGGAGCGCGCAACCGCCTTGCTGAAAAGCAATAACATCCCCGAAACTCTCTTTGAGGACCGTGATACTGAATTCCAGGTCGCTGACGCAGTGCTGGGCGCGGCAAAAGCGCGGGTAGCGACTGAGGAGAGCCGGATCCTTGCGGCGCAGGCAGAGATGCGCCGGATACAGACGCAGATTGACGACAGCTCTCTCACAGCCCCGGTGGCAGGCCGTGTGCTCTACCGTCTTGCCGAACCGGGCGAGGTGGTGCCCGCGGGCGGACCGATCATGACGCTCCTGAGCCTTCAGAACATCTATATGGAAGTCTTTCTGCCCGCCCGGGAGGCCGGTCTGCTGCCTGTTGGCGCCGAGGCGCGCATCGTGCTGGACGCGCTGCCGGACTATGCGATTCCTGCACAGGTCACATTTGTCTCGCCCGAAGCTCAGTTCACGCCAAAACAGGTCGAAACCCTGAGCGAGCGTGAACAGCTGGTCTTCCGCGTACGCGTGCGCATCCCCGAAGATCTGGTCCGCGAACGCATCAGGCATGTAAAGACCGGTCTGCGCGGTATCGCCGTGATCCGGCTCAGCTCTGACAGCGCCTGGCCCGACGCACTGGAACGACGCATTCCGCCTGAGCTGTTCGAATGACTGCCGGGGCCGGCGCCGATGGTATCCGCATCCGTGGTGTCACGCACCGGTACCGCAGACACATCGCGCTTGATGATCTGTCGCTCGATCTGCCTGCGGGTCGCCTGATCGGGCTGATCGGCCCTGATGGTGTCGGCAAATCAACGCTTCTGAGCCTGGTTACAGGCGCTAAAAAGCTTCAGCACGGAACAATCACGGTCCTTGGCGGCGCAATCAGTGATCATGCGCACCGCAGGCGTATCTGTCCCGCGATCGCTTTCATGCCTCAGGGTCTGGGACGCAATCTTTATGCGGAGCTGTCCGTGCGTGAAAACCTGGAGTTCTTTTCACGCCTCTTTGGTCAGGGTGAACGGGAGCGCGACCTGCGGACCGGCGCGCTCTTGTCTGCCACGGGGCTTGCGCCCTTTGCTGACCGTCTGACGGGCCGGCTTTCAGGCGGCATGAAACAGAAACTGGGCCTGTGCTGCGCGCTGATCCATGACCCGCAACTGCTGGTTCTGGACGAGCCGACGACCGGCGTTGATCCGCTGTCGCGCCGCCAGTTCTGGGCCCTGATCGCGGCAATCCGCAAGGATAACCCGTCCCTCTCGGTTCTGGTATCGACGGCCTATATGGACGAGGCCGAGCGCTTTGACCGCATCGTCGCAATGGACGCCGGCCGGGTGCTGTTTCAGGGCAGCCCCGATGCACTCAGGGGCAGTTCCGATACCCTTGAGACAGCTTACCGCCTGCAGCGTTCAGGCGCGGGCGGTACGGCTTTGCCGGTCAGAACCCGCCGCCGCGTGACTGATCCTGATCCTGTGATCACCGCCCACAGTCTCACGCGCAAATTCGGCGATTTTACAGCCGTCGACGCGGTCAGTTTTTCGATCAACCGCGGCGAGATATTCGGTTTTCTGGGGTCAAACGGCTGCGGCAAGTCGACAACGATGAAAATGATGACTGGTCTGCTGCCCGCCAGCGACGGCGAGGCATCGCTCTTTGGCGAACCGGTGAATGCCCGCGACCCGGAAACCCGCCGCAACATCGGTTACATGAGCCAGGCTTTCTCGCTTTACGGGGAGCTGACCGTTCTGCAGAATCTGCGTCTGCACGCCCGTATTTTCGACGTTAAAGATCCGCAGGCCCGGATCAGCGAGCTGACCGGACGTTTCGGTCTGACTGCACATTCCGACACTCTGGCAGCGACCCTGCCGCTTGGCATCAAACAGCGCCTGTCCCTCGCGGTCGCGGTCATTCACCGGCCCCGCGTGCTGATCCTCGATGAGCCCACATCCGGGGTCGATCCGGAGGCACGGGATGTATTCTGGGCTCTGCTGGTTGAGCTTTCGCGCAACGAAGGTGTCACGATCTTCGTCTCCACACATTTCATGGCCGAAGCAGAACGATGCGATCGCGTCTCATTCATGCACGCAGGCCGCGTCCTTGCTGAGGGTACGCCGGATGCCCTGATCCCGGCGCACAATGCAGAGAACCTGGAAGGTGCCTTTATCGCCGTTCTGGAGAGAGCCGCCCCCCCGCCGCCGGTGGTCGCACCGTCCCTTGCCATCGACGCCGCGAAAGGCACAGCGGAGGGCAGCCTGACCCGCGCCCTGGCCTACGCCCGGCGTGAGACAGTCGAGGTTCTGCGCGACCGCGTGCGCCTTGCCTTTGCTTTTCTGGGGTCTGCCATTCTCATGCTGGTTTTCTGTTTCGGCATTACGCTGGATATAAATGAGCTGAAATATGCCGTTCTGGACCTGTCGCAGAGTCCCGAAAGCCGCGCCTATATCGCGGAAATTGACGGATCCCGCTATTTTGCGCCCGGCCCTGCGGTGACCAGCGCTGCGGAAGGCCGAAGACAGCTGAAATCGGGCGAAGTTTCTCTGGTTGTAGAACTGCCCCCCGACTTCGGGCGCCGGATGCGTGCGGGCGAGGTGACGGAAGTTCTGGCGACGGTGGATGGCGCCATTCCGTTCAAAGGCGAGACGACAGAAGGATATGTCGCCGGGCTGCACCAAACGTTTCTGGATCTTCAGGCGCTTGAGCGTGGCGTTCAGCCGGCGCAGATCGCGCGAATTGAGCCGCGTTTCCGGTACAATCAGAGCTTTGAGAGTATCGCTGCCATGGCGCCTGCAATGCCTGCTATTCTGCTGATCATGCTGCCTGCGGTACTGACGGCTGTCAGCGTCGCGCGCGAGCGCGAGCTGGGCTCGATCACAAATTTTTACGTGACCCCGACCACCCGGCTTGAGTTTCTGACGGGCAAACAACTGCCCTACATCGTCATCGCTTTCGCGAATTTTCTGCTGCTGACCGCAATGACCGTGTTTCTTTTTGGTGTGCCGCTGAAAGGAAACCCGTTGCCCCTTGCTGCCGGCGCGGCGCTCTATATCTGGGCCACCACATCTTTCGGACTGCTGATCGCGACCATGACCTCCAGTCAGGTGGCGGCAACCTTTGCCACGGCGATTGCGTCGATTGTGCCGACCATCCAGTTTTCCGGTCTGCTGCAGCCCGTCTCAACGCTGGAGAGCGGCGCCCAGACGATCGGCGCGCTCTGGCCGTCGTCATACTTTCTGCACCTCAGTGTCGGCGCCTTTACCAAAGGCCTGAGCTGGGAGGCACTCGCGCCGGACATTCTGGCACTGGCCTGTTTCGGGCCTGTCTTTACAGGCCTCGCCGCGCTCTCGCTTCGCTCACAGGAGAAATGATGCACCGTCTGCGCTGTATCTTCTGGCTCGGTCTGAAAGAGATGATGAGCCTGCGCCGTGACTGGGTGATGATGGCGCTGCTTTTGTGGTCATTCACGCTCTCGCCTGTGATGGAAGCGACGGGCGTTGCCACATCGGTGAACAATGCGTCCATCGCATTTGCCGATGAAGACAACTCCCCGCTGTCAAGAAGTCTTGCCGCGGCTTTCTTTCCGCCTGAGTTTCAGTCCGTGGTTCCGATCCTGCCGGGTACAGGTGCCGCGCGGATGGATGCAGGCGATTTCCTCTTTGTGGTTGCTGTGCCTCCGGGTTTTGAAAAGGACGTGCGCGCAGGCCGGGCGCCCGAACTACAGGTCCTGATAGATGCAACGGCGATGGAACAGGCCGGGATCGGCGCGACCTACATCACCAGCATTCTGAGCGCTGAGCTCTGGCGCTTTGCCATCGGCGCGGAACTTGTCAGCCCGCAACCCGTCGGGCTTGTTCTGCACAGCGCTTTCAATCCCAATCGTGACACGGTTCGTTTTGCAGGGATCGTCGCCCTGATCGGCCAGATCATGTGGCTGACGACCATTCTCACCGGGGCGGCGATGATCCGGGAACGCGAACACGGCACGATCGGGCATCTGCTCGCCATGCCTCTGGCGCCTTTCGATATTGCCATGGCAAAGATCTGGGCAAATGCTGCTGTCGTTCTTGTGGCCACGGGCCTGTCGCTCTTCTTTGTTATGCAGGGGGTGCTCGGGGTCACAATCGCCGGGTCAAAAGTGCTCTTTCTGGCGGGGACGGGTCTGTTTCTTTTCACGGCGACTGCGCTTGGCGTTTTTCTGGCAACGCTTGCGCGCTCCATGGCTCAGTTTGCGCTGCTTGTTATGCTGACGATCCTTCCGATGCTGATGCTCTCCGGGGGCGAGACCCCGGTTGAAAGCCAGCCCGCCTGGCTGCAGGCAGGCACACTGTTGCTGCCGTCCCGCCACTATATGTCAGCCAGCCAGGCCATCGCATTCAAGGGTGCCGGGGTTGAGACGGTCTGGCCGGAGTTTGTCTGGATGGCGCTGCTTGGTGCATTGCTTCTCGTCATCAGCCTGCTGCTCTTCAGAAGGTCGGTTGCCCAGGAAGGCTGAGCCGGTCTCTTGCCCCGTTGATGCCCCGCCGGGTGCTACATGCCATGCCCGGAACCGGTCATTTGTCGTTTTGAACGGACCGCCTGCGCATGCATCCTGCATTCGCCAACGATCTATCCTGCGTGAGGGGGTCTTCACAGGCCCGGATGATCCTGATCAATGCCGGTACCCCTGCATCGGGTTCAATATACGCGGGCGACCCTGTCCTCACATCCGGCATCCGGGATATTCACAGTGAACGAGACCGATATCAGCACCGCTCCATTTTACCCGGCACCAGGAGCCACATGTCTTTTTCTTCCGGGGAGGTTGAGGGTAGCCTGCGCCCGCATGGCATTTACTGACGCAGCACCGGACTGGGCATCACCATCCCCCCGCACGTCCCGGGGTGCATAATGACGCAGCATTCCCGCCTTGCTCCGCTGCTGCTGGTGCTTTTGTATCTCGCCACTGCCTGCCTGCCGCTGGTCCTGTCGTGGGCGTCGGGCATGCCGCCGCGGAGTGTTCGCAATGATATCGCGTCGGGTCTCGGACTGGTTGCCTTTGCGATGATCCTGTCGGAATTCGTACTGTCCGGCAGGTTCCGCATCATCTCTTCAGGAGTAGGGCTCGATGTGACCATGCGGTTTCATCAGCTGATGGCGCGCACAGCACTGGCCTTCGCCCTGCTGCATCCTTTTGCTTACCAGTGGCTGCCCGGGCCCGCTCGCCCCTGGGATCCGACACGGGAACTCACTCTTTCGGGTGATTTTTCGGCGCTTTTCACCGGCATCGCAGCCTTCGTGCTGCTTCCGGCCTTTGTCATCGTTTCAATGAAGCATGACGATCTCGGGTACAGATACGGGTTCTGGCGCCTGACGCACGGACTCGGCGCACTGGTGATTGCAGGCCTGTTGTTACATCACACATTGCACGCCGGGCGTTACAGTGCTGATCCCGTCATGGTCGGAATGTGGGTCACGATGACGGCAGTCGCGGCGTTTTCGCTGTTCGTTGTCTATGTCGTCAAACCGTTCTGGCAGTGGCTGCATCCCTGGCGGGTATCTGCAATTGAACAGCTCTCCGAACGTCACTGGGGCGTTACGATTTCACCTGTCGGGCACCCGGGCGTTGCGTTCAGTGCCGGGCAGTTTGTCTGGCTCAATATCGGGCAGTCGCCGTTTTCAGTGAACGAAAACCCGTTTTCGATCAGTTCGGCACCCGCTGCCGGACCTGAACTGGGTTTTGTCATCAAAGAACTGGGCGATTTCACCTCGACGCTCGGAACGGTGCGCGTCGGCGAGAGAGCCTATATTGACGGGCCGCATGGCACGCTCACAGTCCGGGACCGAAGCGAGCCGGGGATCGCGATGATCGCCGGAGGCGTGGGCATTGCCCCGATGCTCAGTATCCAGCGCGAGCTTGAACGTACCGGTGATCCGCGACGGACGGTCCTGATTTATGGCAACCGCACCGAAGATCAGATCGTTTTCAGGGACGAACTCGACGCCCGGGCGCTCGCTGATACTTCGGATGTGATATTTGTGCTGCGCGAACCGGATGAAGGCTGGGCGGGACAGGTCGGGCTGATTGATGCCGGACTTGTTGCGCAAACCTTTGACCAGAAACAGTTCGACACCTGGCTCTTTGTGCTCTGCGGCCCTCCGGCGATGATGACCGCGATAGAAGAAGCCCTTCTGGCGTCAGGCGTGTCTTCCGCCCGCATCCTGTCCGAGAGGTTCCGCTATGATTAAACGGTTTCTGCGAATGACCGAAGATCACCGGGTTTTCTGGACAGTGCTTGCGGTCAACGCTGCCCTGATCGCCGCGCTTGTCGCCTTTGCGCTTCGCTGACAGGACCCCCGGTCGGGTCCGGGCAAAGGGCCGCCGGTGGCTCAGAAACCGGGGACCTCAGGATTAACTGTCTTCAAGCCGGAGCTTCGGGGACAGAGCGGCGGGATCTGTCTTCAGATGAAGGATCGACGGCAGCCCGCTGCTGCGCGCCTGCGCCAGAGCGGGCGCGAATTCTGCTGTACTTGTCACCGTCGCACCGAACCCGCCGTAGGCCCTCGCCAGTGCTGCAAAGTCGGGATTTTTCATCGCGGTGCCTGACGGGCGCCCGGGGTAATGCCGTTGCTGGTGCATCCGGATCGTGCCGTACATACCGTTGTCTGAGATGATCACAATCACTGCAGCGCCCTGATCGCAGGCGGTGCCGAACTCCTGGCTGACCATCTGAAAGCAGCCATCGCCGGCGAGGCAGATTACCTCCCGGTCCGGATGCTGCAACCGGGCGGCAATCGCTGCGGGCAGCCCATATCCCATCGACCCGGATGTCGGCGCAAGCTGTGTGCGCCAGCCCCGGTACCGGTAATACCGGTGCAACCAGGCAGAGTAGTTCCCTGCACCGTTGGTCAGTATCGCATCATCAGGCAGCACCGTATTCAGGTGTGCGATGACCTGCTCCATTTTGAGTGCGCCGGGTGTCTCCTGCGGCTCCTGCCAGGCCTCGTAAGAGGCGCGCGCGCGGATCAGACGATCGCCGCCGTCGCGGTTTGTGGCCAGATCCCGCAGCTGCTTTATCACCGGGCCGGGCCGGGCCACGACTGCGAGCGCCGGGCGAAAGACGCGGCCAATCTCAGAGGGATCCGCATGGATATGGATCAGCTGCTGGTCGGGCACCGGCGGGGTCAGAAGTGTATAACCGGAGGTCGTCATCTCGCCCAGCCGCGCGCCCAGTGCCAGGATCACATCCGCCTCACGCACCATCTCCGCCAGCGCCGGGTTGATCCCGATCCCGACATCACCCACGTAGTTGGGATGCCGGTTGTCCAGATAATCCTGACAGCGAAACGAGGCACCAACCGGCAGGCCCATCCGGGCCGCGAAATCGCCAAGTGCCTCGGCGGCTTCCGCATTCCACCCCCCGCCGCCGACGATCACCATCGGGCGCTGTGCCGCGGCCAGTTTTTCGACAACCGCTCTCAGGTCATCTTCTGCGGCTTTACCCGACGGGAGGGTCGCTGCGGGAACTGCGGCCCCTTCCACCGGCCCGGAGAGCATGTCTTCGGGCAGCGCCAGGACAACGGGCCCGGGCCTGCCCGACTGTGCCACGTGAAACGCGTGACTGATATATTCGGGGATCCGGTCGGCGCGGTCGATCTGTGCCACCCACTTGGCAAGGGGTCCGAACATGGCGCGATAATCCACCTCCTGAAACGCTTCGCGGTCTCGCTGGTCGCTGGCGACCTGACCCACGAAAAGGATCATCGGCGTGCTGTCCTGAAAGGCCACATGCACGCCTGCGCTGGCGTTGGTCGCACCCGGGCCGCGCGTGACAAAGGCGATGCCGGGACGGCCGGTCAGCTTACCTGTGGCCTCGGCCATCATCGCCGCCCCGCCTTCCTGGCGGGCCACAACCACGTCAATGTCAGCGTCATGCAGACCGTCAAGGGCGGCCAGAAAGCTTTCACCGGGGATACAGAAGACACGTTCCACGCCCTGGGCTGCCAGACATTGCGTGAGAAGGGCGCCGCCGTGCAGCGTTGATGGGGCATCTTTCATCTGTTGTGATCCTTTCAGGCGGAATGTGCGCAGTTGATACTGTGCCGGACGTTTGCACCCTCTGCCAGACGAATTTGACCGATAGCATCAGACACATCCACCCTGTCGGGCGCCAGACACGTCCGGGCTGCTTTTTGCCGGCGCGCGGCAGGCCGGCCTGAAGCCTGATCGCGCCCTGCCCTGCGGAATCTCTTCTTTGCACATAGGCTTCGTCAGGCTAGCCTGGGAAGAACGAACACAAAAGGAGGGGCCCACATGGCAACGCCCGAAAGCTATACCTCGCGACCGACAGACCGGATACCGAACAGCAGGTTTCCGCTTCTTGTGCACCGCAACGGGGTGCCCGGAGGAGGTGCCGGGGCGCTGCTTGAGCGGTTCCGGTCAAACGGCTGGCTCAACAACTGGCGGTATCCGGGCATCTATACTTACGCGCATTACCATTCGACGACCCATGAATGTCTTGGCTGCGCGTCGGGCTGGATGGAGATCGTCATCTTTGGCAAAGGCGGCACGAAAATCCGCGTCGAGGCCGGAGATGTCATTGTCATGCCCGCCGGCGTCTCGCACGAAATGGTCGGCAACTCTGACGACAACCTGATGGTCGGCGGCTATCCGGACGGGCGGGACTGGGACAACATCCAGGAAGAGTTCATCACCCGCGAGGATTTCCGCGCGGCGGCCAAGCGCATTATGATGCTGCCGATCCCTGATCTGGATCCGGTCACCGGCGCGCCGCTGAAGTCCTGGATCGAGGCCCCCTCCTCGGTCGATGCCGATCTCAATGATTATCGGGACGGGCTCGATCCTGAATAGGTCGCGGTTGAGCACATGTACGCGCTCTTCAGGGCTCAGCAGCCTTGTGTATTCAGATAGACGGCACGCAGAGTTGTGGTGGCGCAGATAAACAGACGATTGCGCTTGATGCCGCCAAACTCCACATTGGCCACGACCTCTCCGGTCAGGATTTTGCCGATCAGTTCGCCGTCGGGTGTATAGCAATGCACGCCGTCACCTGCGGAGGTCCAGATGTTGCCGTCGAGATCAGGGCGGAAACCGTCAAAGAGCCCGGCCCCGCATTCTGCAAAGACCTCTCCGCCGGAAAGTGCGCCATCGTCTGCGACATCGAAAACACGGATGTGGTGCGGTCCGTTTTCTATATGGGTGGCACCGGTGTCCGCAATATAAAGCCGGCTCTCGTCGGGCGAAAACGCCAGCCCGTTCGGTTTAACGAAGTCGCTGGCGACGGCGGAAACCGCGCCGCTTTCCGGGTCGATGCGGTACACAAGTGAGGCGCCGATCTCGCTTTCGGCGCTGTCGCCCTCGTATTCGCCGTCGATGCCATAGGTCGGGTCGGTGAACCAGACGCTGCCATCCGATTTCACGACAACATCATTGGGGGAGTTCAGACGTTTGCCGTCATACTCTCCGGCCAGTGTGCTCACACTGCCGTCGAACTCGATCCGGCTCACCCTGCGGCCCTGGTGCTCGCAGGACACAAGCCGTCCCTGCCGGTCGCGCGTGTGCCCGTTGTGATACCCGCAGCCGGTCGCGAATTCAGAGACGACGCCATTGGTTTCGTCATAGCGCAGCACCCGGTTGTTGGGGATATCCGACCAGAGCAGGTATTTGCCGGCCGGAAAGTAAACCGGCCCTTCGGCCCAGCGGGTACCGGTATAAAGCGTCTCCATATGTACATTCTGCATAACGTATTTTGTAAAACGCGGATCAATGACCTCGAATTCGGGCATCAGCATGGTGTCGCCTCCTATTGCCGTTCCTGCCGGCCCCTGTCGTAGAACAGAAGCATGAGAATAATCACAGACCCATAGATCACCTGGCGCCCGGCTTCAGGCATCTGCATGATAGACAACACCGAGTTCAGCAGCACGATCAGAATGACCCCTACAAGCGTGCCAAGATACCGCCCCCGGCCACCGAGAATATGTGTGCCACCGATCACAACCGCCGCGATGGCGGGCAAAAGATAGGCGTCGCCCATTCCCTGATAAGCCTTGGTCGAGTATCCGGCGAGCAGCGTGCCGCTGAGCCCGGCCATCATGCCGCACAGGCCAAAGGCGAAAACAATGACCCAGCGCGTCGGCGCACCGGCGAGATAGGCTGCGGATTCGCGGTTACCGATCGCAAAAATATAGCGGCCTACCGGCGTTTTGCGCAGGATGAAGACGACCAGTACCGAGACGGCGGCCCACACAAAGAGCGCCACAGGGATACCAAGGATCTTGCCGACGGCCAGATACTGCATCAGCGGCGTGGCGGCTGTTTGCGGCGCAAAGCCACCCGTATAGGCGACCATCAGGCCACGCATCACCGCGTTGACCCCGAGGGTGAAAATCATCGAGGGGATGCGCAGATAGGCGACCCCCAGCCCGTTCACAAGACCAACGGCGAGGCCCACGCTGAGCCCGACGGGAAGTGCTGCGGCCCCGCCGAACGCCGTGGCCATCATCGCCGAAGCGGCCACCGTCCAGGGCACCGACAGATCTATATGCCCCAGCAGAATGACCAGCATCATGCCGGCCGCAACAATGCCGAGAAAAGAGCCTACCTGCAGCTGTTGCAGCATATAGCCGGGCGAGAGCAGCGTCGCAGTGCCCTGGGTCGCCAGCGTATAGGCCGTGCCGATTGCGAGGATCACAACGATAAACCCGGAGGCGATCACAATGGGCTTGTTCTCCGGCGTCCAGAGGCGGCTTTTCGCTTTGGGCATGGTGTCGGTTGCTGTCATAATGGCCTACCTGAAAAGCTCCAGGGTGTTTTTGATACGCAAGACGCTCAAAGCACCAATGCTGACCGCCCCCAGCAACACAACGCCTTCAAAAAGCGGCTGCAGCAGCGGGTCAATGTCGAAAATACGAAAGTTAAAAGAGATCGTGCGCAGCACGAGGGCGCCGAATATTGAGCCGATCGCTGTGCCCACCCCGCCCAGCAGGGATGTGCCGCCGATCACCACGGCTGCAATCGAATTCAGTGTATAAGCTCCCGCCTGCGGGATATCGGCATTGCCCGAGGAAGTTTGCAGTGTCAGGTATATCCCGCCGACGCCCGCGAAAAAACCACCCAGTGTAAATGCCGCGATCTTGGCCCGGTCAATCGGCAGACCGGACATATAGGCCGCACTTTCGCCCGAACCGATCGCATAAACGGTCCTGCCCGTCACCGATCGCGAAAAAGGCACCCAGACGAAAAGCGCGACGATCACCAGCAAAAGCGCCGGCACGGGCAGCCAGGCGACCGGCTGAAACCAGGCCGCCTCACCGTTGTCGAAAAACCCGTAGGTCGCAGCGATCTCGTAAAGGTCATTGGTCATGACCCAGGCCAGATCTCCGTCGACATCACCGCCCGGCGTCGGACGCAGGAACAGCGCCAGCCCCATGAAGATCGCGCCTGTGGCAAGCGTGGCAATAATCGGCTGAATGCGCCCGTAAACCACCACGCAGCCATTCACGAAACCACAAAGCGCCCCGGTCAGCAGACAGACAATAAAGCCGAACACAATCTCCACCGGGCTGCCGTTGAGCAGGTGACTGGCCAGCGTATTGACCAGCGTCATCACCGCCCCCACCGACAGATCCAGCCCGCCCATCAGAACCGGTACGGTCTGCGCCATGGCCACCATCACAAGCGCGAAGACCTCGTTGGCGTTCTGGATATAGACAGCCGTTGAAAAGCCGCGCGGGTGGTTGCTGTTGTAGAAAACATAGAACAGCAGAAATATCGCGATCACTGTGATCAGCGGGGCCCTCTGGCGCAGAATAATCGACAGATCGGATTTTCGCGTGTGGCTCATTGAGCGGCTTCCTCGATGTTCAGGGCACTGGAAATAATGTTGCGTTCGGTGATCTCCGACCCTGCAAGCTCGCGCACGATCTGCCCGTCATACATGACAGCCACCCGGTCACAGCAGCCGATCAGTTCTTCGTAATCGGTGGAGTAGAGCACGATTGCAGCGCCCTCTTTGGCAAGCTCGCGCAGAAGCAGATAGATCTCCTGCTTGGTGCCCACGTCGATGCCGCGGGTTGGATCGTTCAGCAGAATGATCTTCGGGTCCGTCATCAGCCATTTCGCGATGACGACCTTTTGCTGGTTACCCCCTGAGAGCGTTGAGACGGCATCGGATTTATCGCCGATTTTGATCTGCATCCGCCGGACAGCTTCAGCAACCGAACTGTCCAGTGCGTTCTGATCCAGCATGATGCCGTTTGACATCCGGCTGAGCGAAGCGATCGCGAGATTATCCGAGATCGACATGGGCAGCATGAGCCCTTCGGTTTTGCGGTCTTCGGGCACGAGGGCAATGTCCACGCCGGCGCGTTTTGCATCAATGGGCGAGCGGATACTGACGGGACTGCCATTGATCTCGATCGTACCGGAGGTGCTTTTGAGCACGCCGAAAAGCCCCAGCAGCAGTTCTTTCTGGCCCTGACCGTCGAGCCCGCCCAGCCCCACTATTTCGCCTTTTCGCACTGAGAGATCGATGCCCTGCAGGACATTTTCCCAGGCAAAATTTCTGACCTGCAAGACTGGCGGCGCGGCTCCCTGAGTTGCGAGGTCCTTTTCCGGTTTTGGCGGGAAATGCGCCGAAATCTCGCGGCCGATCATCATCTGAACGATTTCCTCGGCGGATCTTGTGCCCTGCCGGAAAGTTTCGACATTATGACCGTTACGGAAGACCGAGCACATATCAGCGACCGCTTCGATCTCATGCATCCGGTGTGAAATGCTGAGGATGGAAATGCCGTCATCGCGCAGCTTGCGCAGAATTTCAAAAACGCGATCCACATCGGAAGATGTCAGCGCCGAGGTCGCCTCATCCAGGATCAGAACGGTGGGGTCTTTGGCCAGCGCCTTTGCGATCTCAACCATCTGGCGGCGCGACAGCGGCAGATCCCGCACCCTGTTGAGCGGGTTCACATCCTCGCAGCCGATCCGCGCGAGCAGCTCTTCGGCGCGTCTTTTCTGGGCTCTTTTATCGATCAGACCGAACCGGCGGGGCGGGTCTGCAATCATGATGTTGTCTGCCACGCTCAGATCCGGCATCAGCGACAGTTCCTGAAAGATGCACACGATGCCTGCGTCATTGGCGGCCGAGGGCCCCGAAAAGGTGACCTCTTTGCCGTCAAGCATCATTCGCCCTTCATCCGGGGTCACAACGCCGGACATAATCTTGATCAGCGTGGATTTCCCGGCACCGTTCTCACCAAGGACAGCATGGATCGACCCCAGATCGCAGGAGAAGTTTACATTCTCAAGAGCCGTCACCCCGCCATAGCGTTTTGTAATCCCTGTCAGAGACATATGTGCGGAAGGCGCGGTCTTGAGGCCGCGGTCCGTCTGGCCGTCAGGTTTCATAAGAGCCCTTAATCCCGTCTCTGGTGCCCGCAAACTCTGCACCGCGCCGGGACGCGGTGCAAAGAAGTTTTACCTGATCGTGCTATCAGTTGTTGTCAGCCGACTTTGCCATGATCTCGCGGGCTGTGATGTTCACGCCGCAGGGCGGGAATTCATTCACCGTGAAGAAGTTATCGGTAAGATCAGGCCAGTAGTTTTTGCCGGCTTCCATCTCGTCATAATCGGCAAAGGGGATCGGAACCGAAATCAGCTGTGGCATGACGTTTCCGTCAAGAGCTGCAAGGGCTGCTTTCATCGCGATAGCGACCATGCCGGGCGACTGTCCGATCGACGTGCCCTTGAGACCTTGCGGTCCGTATTCGGCAAGCAGTTTGCGATAGCCGTTTTCGCTCTCACCGGCGATCGGGACGAGAGGATGTCCGGCATCCAGCATCGCGCGGACCGCACCGGTGGTGCCGCCCTGCACCACGACGGCGTCGAACTCCTTGTGCACGGCGATCGCATCAGCGGTCACTTTCTGGGCCGTGCCGTCATCCCAGTTGCCGACGACCTCAACGATGTCCCAGTCGCCCGAGGGCTCCATGAGTTCGCGGAAACCGATATGGCGGTCGCGGTCAACCGAGTTGCCCTGGAGACCCCGCACTTCGAGAATCTTGCCGGAAGTTTTGTCGCCCAGCTGTTCCATCAGCCAGCGCGCGTACATCCGGCCCATCTCAAGCTGGTCCTCGTTGACCTGCATGACCTTGTCGGTGTCGAGCACGTTGTCAAAGGGCACGACCACCACGTCATTGCGGTCAGCAAGACGGATCACCCGGTCAAAGCCTTCCGGCGAGACCGCGATCGTCACGATGGCGTCAAACCCCTGGTTAATGAAGTCCTCTATCGCACCAAGCTGCGCTGCGACGTCGGTGCCGGTTGAGACCACCTTGAACTCCTCGATCTGCGAGGCGATGTCTTCCTGTTCGGCAAAGGCCTTGGCGGTCTGGATCATCTGAATGCGCCAGGTGTTGCCGACGAACCCGTTCACGACCGCAATTTTGTGCGGCCCGTCGCGCGGCTCCCACTGCATGTATTTGATCTCGTCGTTCCACGGGGCAAAGCACGCCGGATCATGCCCGGGCCCTTCGACGGTTTCAGGCCCTGCGAATGCCGCCGTGGACAGCATCAAACCGCCGGCCAGTGTGGCACATCCCGCGATTTCGCGTATTCCGAAAAATTTCATTGTTGTAGTCCTCCCAGATTAAAACTTGTTGTCGTTCCTTATCGTCTCCTCCGACCAGACCCTCGCATCAGCTGGTTTCCCCCGGCTGCGGGCCCGTGCCTTTTCCCTGTTTTGAGTCATTGAAAATCGCCGTGATGTTACGTCCAAGCTGATGCAGGTGTTCTTCGACGCGCGCCTGGGCGCGGTCGGCATCCCGCGCGCGCAATGCCTCAAGGATCTGCGTGTGCTGTGCCTGCATCAGGGGTCTCCCGCTGATCGTCTGTGTGGACAGAAAACGGGTGCGATAAAGCCTTGCGTTAAGGTGACTGTGCGTCTCGATCAGGGTCGCATTGCCGGAGGCTTCGACGATCTGCCTGTGAAACGCCATGTCCAGCTCAAAGAATTCCAGCTCACCGCGCCGGGTGCCGGATACTTCCATCTCGTCCAGCAACCGCTGCAGATCAGTGAGAGCCACCGGCGATATTTGCTTTGCGGCCAGGCGCGCACCGTGCGCCTCCACAAGCCGGTGAACCTCCAGAAGCTCCAGAATGTCAGAGAGTCCGGGTCTGGCCACCCGCGGCCGGCGGTTGGGCGTGATGGTGATCAGCCCTTCCCGGCCCAGCATTTGCAGCGCCTCACGCATTGGCGTGCGCGACACACCCAGTTTTTCGGAAAGCACCCGCTCGACCAGCACTTCTCCCGGCGCAAGATCGCCGAGCAGAACCCAGTTGCGCAACCGGTCCGCCACCTGAGCGGAAAGTGTCAGCGGAATTATCCTGCCGTCTTCATATTCGGTTCGGTTAGGCATCATACCGGTGAAAGACACTCCGGAAGGTTTGAGCAGATTTGGTATACACTATGACAGTACACCGAATTTCCACCAAATCAATTCCTCTGATTGACCACCGTTGCTGTGTGCAGACCGCCTTC
>CBDUCB010000005.1:0-36887 GCA_965365545.1 uncultured Roseobacter sp.
CGCTACAGCTATGAAGACAGCGAGATGCTCGCGCGTGACCCGGCCTCCAACGGTGTGGTCATCGGCAACGAGATTGCCGCCGGCGCACTGGTCAGCAGTTCACTCGGATATGTCTTTACCTATGATACCCGCACCAGCGGGATTGATACGAATTCGGGTTATCTTTTCGAGTTCGGTCAGGATTTCGCCGGCATAGGCGGGGACAACAGTTTTGTGCGCACCCGGGCACAGGTCATCGGTGAAACGCGGGTTCTCTCCGAAGAAGTCACATTGCGTGCCTCGCTCGAAGGCGGCGCGCTGAGCTGGGGCAGCGGGACAAACCGCGCTGTTGACCGCTTTCTCAATAATACCAATATCATTCGTGGCTTTGAGCCGGGCGGGATCGGTCCGCGGGATCTGTCGGTCAGTGATGAAGACCCGCTGGGGGGCAACTTCTATGTGGCCGCCCGTTTTGAAGCGGAATTCCCGATTGGTCTGCCTGAGGAATATGGCATTCAGGGTGGCCTTTTCTACGACGTCGGCAATTTCTGGGATCTGTCGGATGTGAACACAGCCGGCGGCACGATCGTGGGCGAGGGCGGGTCCTTCCGCCATGTGATCGGCTTTGCCATTCTGTGGGATACGCCGGTGGGCCCGCTGCGGTTCAACTTCACCGAAGCGCTTCAGAAAGAAGATTTCGACCGGGATCAGTCCTTCGAGCTCACCCTCAGCACAACGTTCTGATCCGGTGGCGGTGCGGGCATCCGGCGCACTGCTGATGGCAGCTCTGGCGCTCTGTCTGGCGGCACCCCTCGCAGGTGCACAACAGCCGAACGCTCAGGGCGGGCTGACAATCCAGAGCCCGGTGCTGACCATTGATGCGGAACGGCTCTTTGAGCAGAGCGCCTATGGCCGTCGGATCATCGGTGAGGTTGATGCAAGGGGCGCGGAACTGGCTGCCGAAAACCGCCGCATCGAGGACGCGCTGGGTGTCGAAGAAAAGAACCTGACCGATCTGCGTTCGACCATCACCCCTGCTGAATTCCGCGAACTGGCCGATGCCTTTGATGAAAAAGTCCAGAACACGCGCCGTGAACAGGATGCCAAGGCGCGCGAACTCAACAACACGCTTGAAGAGGCCCGCGTGGTCTTTCTCAATGCCGCAGCCCCTGTACTGGAACAGATGATGCGTGAGGCAGGTGCAGCCGTCGTAATGGAGCGCCGCTCGGTCTTTATCAGCTCGAATGCGGTGGATATCACCCTGACCGCCATCACCCGTATCGACAGCGTACTCGCCGAAGAAGGCACGGTGCCTGACGAATAATGCCCCCGCCAGGCGGCGCTTGCCCCCGGTGATCTGACTTGCTAGGCAGGGACAAGCCCTTGACGATAAAAGGACACCTTCAATGACAAGCACGCCCGTGCAGGCTGACATTCAGCTGATCCAGCGCATTCTGCCCCACCGTTATCCGTTTCTGCTTGTCGACAAAGTGATCGATATCGACGGTACGGCTTCGGCCACCGGCATCAAGAATGTCACCATGAACGAGCCGCATTTTCAGGGTCATTTTCCCGGCATGCCCGTCATGCCCGGCGTTACGATCATCGAAGCGATGGCGCAGTCGGCCGCCGTCATGGTGGGCGTCTCCATGGATATGGCGGACAAGAACATGAAGGTTTATTTCATGGCCATCGACAAAGCCAAGTTTCGCCGCAAGGTCGGCCCTGGTGATGTGCTGGAAATGAAAGTCGAGACCCTGCGCGGCAAACCCGGCGCCAAAGTCTGGCGGTTTGGCGGAGTTGCATCCGTCGAAGGCGAAATGGCCGCTGAATGCGAATTCACCGCGATGATGGACCTGGGCTGAGGCGCATGAGCGGTATTCATCCCAGTGCGGTGATCGAAGACGGCGCACAGATTGATCCGGACGCGACAGTCGGCCCGTTCTGTGTGATCGGACCGGATGTGACCATCGGGCCCGGCGTTGTGCTCAAAAGCCACGTGGTTGTGACCGGCCAGACCGAAATCGGCGAGGATACGGAGATTTTTCCGTTCTCCGTGATCGGTGAGATCCCGCAGGATCTGAAATTCAAAGGCGAATCCACCCGTCTGGTGATCGGCAAACGCAACCGCATCCGCGAGCATGTGACAATGAACACAGGCACCGAAGGCGGCGGCGGGCTCACGCGCATCGGCGATGACTGTCTCTTTATGGCCGGCTGTCACATCGCCCATGACGCGATGATCGGCAACAACTGCATCATCGTGAACTCTGTGGCCATTGCCGGGCATTGCGTGCTTGAGGATGATGTGATCGTCGGCGGGCTGTCGGGCGTGCACCAGTTCGTGCGCATCGGACGCGGGGCGATCATCGGGGCCGTTACGATGGTGACCAATGACGTGATCCCCTATGGCCTGGTACAGGCCCCGCGCGGCGAACTGCACGGTCTCAATCTTGTGGGGCTCAAACGGCGCGGTGTGTCGCGGAGCGATATCACCGCGCTGCGGGCAGGCTTTCAGATGCTGGCCCAGGGTGAGGGCACCTTTCATAACCGCGCAGCACGGCTGCGCGACGAGACAACAAGCGATTACGTGCGCGAGATCGTTGATTTCGTGCTGGCCGACAGTGATCGCCATTTCCTGACACCGCGCTGATGCTTGCGCTGATCGCAGGGCGCGGCGGACTGCCGGCGCAGGTGGTCGCAAAGCTGGATGCCGCACCGCTGATCTGTGTGCTCGAAGGGTTCGAGCCTGACGGGTTGCCCGTCGACATCAGTTTCCGACTGGAGCGACTGGGTTCCTTTCTGAAAACACTGCGCGCGCGTGGTGTGACAGAGGTCTGCTTTTGCGGCGCGATAGACCGCCCCTCGATCAGCCCGATGAAATTTGATGCAGCGACGCTGCCGCTGGTGCCTGCAATGCTGCGTGCGCTTGGCGGTGGTGATGACGCTGCTCTGCGCGCGGTGGTCGGCGCCTTCGAGGAGCGGGGTTTCAGGGTGCGCGCTGCACATGAGCTGGCGCCCGGACTGCTGGCACCGGCCGGCGTGCTCAGCCGTAAAGAGCCCGATGATAAAATGCGCGCGGATGCCGACCGGGGGCTTGCCGTGCTTGCGGCTCTCGCACCGCTGGATGTGGGCCAGGGCTGCGTGGTGGGCGCGGGCCAGGTCTGGGGCATTGAGGCGCGCGGCGGCACGGATCATATGCTGGCCACGCTGCCTGCGCGCACCAGGCAGGCCCGCGCCCTGCTGATCAAGGTGCCTAAGTCGGGTCAGGACATGCGGGTCGACGTGCCGACCGTTGGCCCTGATACAATAGACGCACTTATAAAGGCAGGGCTTGCCGGACTGGTGATTGCAGCAGGCAGGGTGATCCTGCTGGAGGCTGCCGAAACACGTGCCCGCGCGGATAAGGCAGGGCTCGTCATCTGGTCACGGGACATCAGCTGATGCGCGTTTTCATCATTGCCGGTGAGCCCTCAGGCGACCGGCTGGGGGCCGCACTGATGGCCGGATTGCAGGAACTGGAACCTGGTGTCACGTTTGACGGTATCGGCGGCGACGGGATGCAGGGACAGGGGTTAACCAGCCGCTTTCCCATGGAAGAGCTCAGCGTCATGGGCATTGCCGAGATTTTGCCCAGGTACCGCGCCCTGATGGCGCGGATCCGCGAGACGGCGCAAGCGGTAATCGACAGCAAACCGGATGTTCTGATCACCATCGACAGCCCGGATTTTTCGCTGCGGGTCGCCAGCCGGGTCAAAGCAGCCTCTGACGTGCGCACGGTGCATTACGTGGCCCCGACGGTCTGGGCGTGGCGTCCGGGGCGGGCACGGAAAATGTCCGCCTTTATCGATCATGTGCTCGCCGTGCTTCCTTTTGAGCCGCCTTTGATGACCGCTCATGGCATGGACTGTGATTTTGTGGGCCATCCTGTGGTGGCCGAACGTCAGGCCAGTAACGAAGAAGCGCTCGCATTCCGCACGCGCCACGGGATCGGTGAGGCGCCTCTGGTGCTGGTGCTGCCCGGCTCCCGCCGGGCTGAGGTCGGCCGGCTCGCACCGGTCTTTGGCGCGGCACTGGGGTCTTTGCGAAAAGAAGTGCCCGGCCTGCGGATCGTGGTGCCTGCCGCCGCCCCGGTGGCGGATATGGTGCGCGACATGGCGGGCAGATGGCCGGTGCCGGCTTTGGTTCTCGACCCCCGGGAAGAGACGGCAGACAAGGCCACTGCGGAAAAGCGTGCGGCCTTTCGCGCCGCGGATGTAGCGCTGGCCGCATCCGGCACCGTATCGCTGGAACTGGCCGCGGCGCGCACCCCTATGGTCATTGCCTACAACATGCAGTGGCTGACATTCCGGATCATAAGGGCCATGGCGCTGATAGATACGGTCACGCTGGTCAATCTGGTGACCGACACGCGGGTGGTGCCGGAGTATCTCGGACCAGCCTGTACGCCTGAGAATATTGCCGCAGGCCTGCGCCGCGTGCTCGCAACCCCGGCAGATCAGATGGCGGCCATGGAACTGACCATGCAGCGTCTGGGCGAGGGGGGCGAAGCGCCGGGTCTGCGCGCGGCAAGAGCGGTGATTGACGGGCTCGCGCGCAGCTGATCCGAAGGCCAGGCTTGCGCCTGACACCATTCTTTGCGCCCTTGCGGGCGGGGCGTCACGCGCAGGATGTTTCCGTCAGGAATGCTCAACCCTTGTGAATCCAGCCACCACCGAAGATTCGGCTGCTGTCCCGGTCATAGAACACGCAGGCCTGTCCCGGCGAAATGCCTTCCTCCGGTGTGATCAGCTCAACCGTGGCTTCGGTATCACTGAGCGGCCGGATGATGGCTTCTGTAGGCGGACGGGTCGAGCGCACGCGCACGCTGACCTGCCATACGGGCTGTGAGGTCAGCGGCGCATCCCCGAGCCAGTTGATCTCGCGCACCGGTACCGTGCGGGTGGAAAGCATTTCTTTCGGACCGACCACGACCTTTTTGGCATCCGCGTCGAGTTTCACAACATAGAGCGGCTCAGAGAGCCCGCCGATGCCCAGACCGCGGCGCTGCCCGATGGTGTAATGGATCACGCCGTCATGGTGCCCCAGCACCCGGCCGTCGGCATGTACGATTTCTCCCGGGTCTGCCGCTTCGGGGCGCAGCTTCCGGATCACCGAGGCGTAATCACCGTCGGGGACAAAGCAGATGTCCTGACTGTCGGGTTTATCGGCCACGCTGAGCCCGTATTTTGCAGCAAGTGCCCGGGTATCATCTTTTGACGGCAGGTGGCCCAGCGGAAAACGCAGGTATTCCAGTTGCTCGCGCGTGGTTGAGAACAGAAAGTAGCTTTGATCACGGTTGCTGTCGGCAGCACAGTGCAGCTCCGCACCACCATCACCGGTCATGCGCTGAATGTAGTGACCGGTCGCCATGCAATCGGCCTCCAGATCTTTTGCCGTTTCCAGAAGATCGCGGAATTTAACCCGCTCGTTACACCGGATGCAGGGCACCGGCGTCGCGCCGCCCAGATAACTTTCTGCGAACTCGTCGATCACCGCGTCTTTGAAGATGTTTTCATAGTCGAGCACATAGTGCGGAAACCCCATGGTTTCAGCGACACGGCGGGCGTCATGGATATCCAGACCGGCACAACAGGCCCCCTTTTTCGCAAGCGCGGCGCCGTGATCATAAAGCTGCAGGGTGACACCGACCACATCATAGCCTTCTTCGGCCAGCATGGCGGCGACAACGGAACTGTCCACACCACCCGACATGGCAACAACCACGCGCGTGTCGGCCGGCGCTTTGGCAAAGCCCAGCGAGTTCAAAGGAGGGGTCTGATCCAGTGGCATTTAGTGTCTCCGGCCATTCCGGGAAAATATAGGAAAAGTCTAATTACTCTCAAGAGGGCGCTTCATGGGTCTTTAAGGCCCGCAGGTCAAGGTGCTGAGCGGAAGAACCAGTAAAGAGTGATCTGTTATGTACCTCAGGAAAGTGGACGGACCACGCTCTGTCACCCTTGCAGACGGGACAGTGATGACCCAGGCGGATCTTCCGCCCGCGACGACAAGGCGCTGGGTCGCGTCGCGCAAAGCAGCCGTTGTCCGGGGCGTCGCCTACGGGCTGATCCCGCAGGGCGAGGCCCTGAAGCGATATTCGCTCAGCGAAGACGAGTTTCAGGCCTGGGTCAAAGCGGTCTCCGAGCACGGAGAGGAAGCTCTCAAAACCACGACTCTACAAAAGTATAGACAACCTTAAGTTGTTCGCTTATCTTTTTCTGTGACGGTAACGTGTGGTTAACCTTTTTTCGTCAGGGTTAACGCAAGAAATCAACCGGTCCTTTGTGGAGAACGTGATGCGTGTACTGCTAGTGGAAGATGACCCCACCACCTCGAAAAGTATCGAACTGATGCTGACCCATGCCAATCTGAATGTGTATGCGACAGATCTTGGCGAAGAGGGGATCGATCTTGCCAAGCTGTATGATTACGATCTTATTCTGCTCGACCTCGACCTGCCGGATATGAACGGCCATGAGGTGTTGCGCCAGTTACGCCTGTCGCGGATTGAGACGCCCATCCTTATCCTGTCAGGTGCCGACGATACCGAGAACAAAATCAAGGGTTTCGGCTTCGGCGCGGATGATTACCTGACCAAGCCTTTCCACCGCGAAGAACTTGTGGCGCGTATTCATGCCATTATCCGACGCTCCAAGGGCCATTCGCAGTCAGTTATCGATACCGGTATGATCTCGGTGAACCTTGATGCCAAGACGGTCAGCGTCGAGAACAAGTCCGTGCATCTCACAGGCAAAGAATATCAGATGCTTGAACTTCTTTCGCTCAGAAAAGGCACAACCCTGACAAAAGAAATGTTTCTCAACCATCTTTATGGCGGCATGGACGAGCCTGAGCTCAAGATCATCGATGTGTTCATCTGCAAACTGCGCAAAAAACTCTCGCAGGCCACGGGCGGCGACAATTATATCGAGACGGTCTGGGGACGCGGGTATGTCCTGCGCGATCCCGATCCTTCCCTGGCCGACGATCCGCAGCCTATAGCCGTCGGAGCCTGATATATGCAGCACCGGTCCGGAGCAGAGAATATCCTGCTCCGGACCAGACGGCTTAGCCTGAAGGCGTAGCCGGAAACGACTGGACCTGCACCCCACAGCGGCATATCTGTCTTCAGACAAAAGATTTGTGAAGGCAGGCTGTGGTGCCGGAAAAAGACCCCGAAAACCTTACGGAAGACGAGGCGCGCGAAGAACTTGCGCATCTGGCCCGTGTACTGGCCGCTGCAAATCGCGAATATCATACACTCGATGCCCCGGAATTAACGGACGCGGAGTACGACCGCCTCAAACGCCGCAACAGCGCGATCGAGGCGCGGTTCCCCGCGCTGAAACGGTCAGACAGCCCGTCGGATCAGATCGGCGCGGCCCCCGCCGAAGCATTCTCCAAAGTAACCCATGCCGTGCCGATGCTTTCTCTGGGAAATGCGTTTTCCGAAGATGACATCCGGGACTTCGATCAGCGCATCCGGAAATACCTCGGCTTCGATGGAACAGCTGAGCTGCGCTACACCGCCGAGCCGAAAATCGACGGCCTGTCGTTATCGCTGCGCTATGAGGACGGCAGACTGGTCCAGGCGGCGACCCGGGGCGACGGCGCTGTGGGTGAAAACGTCACCGCAAACGCACGCACCATAGACGACATCCCCGAAGTGATCAGCGGCGCGCCCGCGGTTCTTGAGGTCCGCGGAGAGGTCTATATGGCCCACTCAGATTTCGAAGACCTGAACACCCGCCAGTCAGAGAGCGATGCTAAAACTTTTGCCAATCCGCGCAACGCTGCGGCGGGTTCATTGCGCCAGATCGATGCGACAGTCACCCGGTCGCGACCACTGCGGTTTTTCGCGTATGCCTGGGGCGCGCTGTCTGAACCGCTTTCGCAAACGCAGTCAGGCGCTGTTGCGCGTCTCGCTGATCTGGGCTTCAGCACCAATCCGCTCTTAAAGATATGCACCTCGCCCGATGAAATGATCGCGCATTATCAACACATTGAAGGCCAGCGTGCTGCACTGGGCTATGATATCGACGGCGTGGTATACAAGGTCGATGACCTGTCTTTACAGGACCGGCTTGGCTTCCGCTCCACCACGCCCCGCTGGGCAATTGCGCATAAATTTCCTGCCGAGCTTGCCTGGACCCGCCTCAGATCGATAGACATTCAGGTTGGTCGCACCGGTGCCTTATCACCCGTCGCCCGCCTTGAGCCGGTGACCGTTGGCGGTGTGGTCGTCTCGAACGCCACGCTGCATAACGAAGATTACATAGCCGGACGTGACAGCAAGGGACAGCAGATCCGCGGGGGTAAGGACATCCGCGTGGGCGACCTGGTACAGGTCTACCGTGCCGGCGACGTAATACCGAAGGTCGCTGACGTTGATCTGAGCCAGCGTCCCGAAGGCTCAGAGCCTTATGAATTCCCGCAAACCTGCCCCGAATGTGGCAGTGCGGCCATCCGCGAAGAGGGTGACGCCATCCGCCGGTGCATGGGCGGCCTCATCTGTCCGGCACAGGCTGTCGAAAAGCTGAAACACTTCGTCTCGCGCGCAGCATTTGACATCGAAGGGCTGGGTGCAAAACAGGTCGAGCAATTCTGCTCGGACGGCTGGATCTCCGAACCCGCCGACATATTCACCCTGCGCGACCGCTATGGCAGCGGCGTAAAACAGCTGAAAAACCGCGAAGGCTGGGGCGAGAAATCCGCGCTTAATCTGTTCGATGCGATTGATGAAAAACGTCAGATTCCGCTTGCGCGCTTTATTTTTTCGCTGGGCATCCGGCATGTGGGCGAGGCGGCATCCGGCCTGCTGGCCCGGCATTACGGCACCTGGTCCGCATTTCGCGACGCAATGCTGGCAGCGCAGGACAAAGAAGGCGCCGCCTGGGACGATCTGATTTCCGTAGACGGTGTGGGGACCGTGATGGCCGCATCGGTGGTCGATACCCTCGGTCAGGAGGCAGAACGCGCATCGATAGACAGGCTGACCGCGCATCTCGAGATCGCGGAAGCGCGTGCTCCGCAGAGCGGGAACAGCCCCGTTGCCGGCAAAACCGTGGTGTTCACCGGCACGCTTGAGAAAATGACCCGGGCCGAGGCAAAGGCACGCGCGGAACGGCTCGGCGCCAGGGTTTCAGGGTCCGTGTCGTCGAAAACAGATATTCTCGTGGCGGGTCCCGGGGCAGGCTCCAAGGCCACAAAAGCCGCAGACCTTGGCATCGAGATCCTCGATGAAGATGCCTGGCTCGCTTTGATCGAGGGGAAATGAGCGGGCGCCCGGAGACACTTTTTCCGCTTTTTGCCGGGATGGAGACCCTTTCAGGTGTGGGCCCGAAGACCGCACAGCACTTTGAGGCTATGGGAATTGCCGCTCCGCGCGATCTGCTTCTCACATTACCGCAGGGCGGGATCGACCGGCGCCGGCGCGAAACGGTACTGGGCGCGGATTTTCCTCAGACTGTGACTGTCAGCGTCACGGTCGGCACACATCGGCCTGCTCGCACGAAGGGCGGTGCCTACCGGATCGACGTGACCGATGCGCAGACGGCATTTCAGCTCGTGTTCTTCCATGCGCGGGGCGATTACTGGCAGAAGACGTTGCCGGAAGGTTGCAAACGCGTGGTCTCGGGAAAGATTGAGGTCTTTGACGGGATACCGCAGATGGTCCATCCCGATCATATCGTCACCCCCGAAAAGGCCGATGACATACCGCTCTATGAGCCCGTTTATCCGCTGACTGCCGGGATCAACCAGAAACTGATGTACAAGGCCACAAGAGGGGCCCTGCACCTGGTGCCCGAAACAGACGAGTGGATTGATCCGGCACAGCGCAAAAAGGCGGGCTGGCCCGGTTTCAAAGAAGCCCTGCAGGCCGCTCATGCACCGAAGGCACATGCCGATCTCAGCCACACAGCACCGGCGCGCGAACGCCTTGCTTATGACGAGTTGATGGCGCATCAGATCACTCTGGCGCTGGCCCGGTTGCGCGACCGGCGCAGGGCCGGACGAGCCTCTGCCGGCGATGGCAGATTGCAGGCGCGTGTGCTTTCCGCGCTGCCTTATGATGCGACAGGCGCGCAAACCCGAGCAATTGCCGGTATAAATGCCGATATGGCCGCAGGCAGCCGCATGAACCGGCTGCTGCAGGGCGATGTCGGCTCCGGCAAAACCCTCGTGGCGTTTATGGCGCTGTTGCGTGCGGTCGAAGCCGGCGGGCAGGGGGTGCTGATGGCGCCCACCGAAATCCTTGCGCGTCAGCATCTGGAAAGCCTGCAGCCACTGGCCGAAGACGCAGGTGTCGTTCTCGAAATCCTCACCGGGCGCGATAAGGGACGCGAACGTCAGGCAAAACTGGCGGCCCTGAACCGCGGTGATATCCATATTCTGGTCGGCACGCATGCCGTTTTTCAGGCGGATGTCGCCTTTGCTGATCTGCGACTTGCGGTGGTGGATGAACAGCACCGGTTTGGCGTCCGCCAGCGCCTTGAGTTGGGGAAAAAGGGGGCCGCTGCCGATGTGCTGGTGATGACGGCCACCCCGATCCCACGCTCACTGGCGCTGGCGCAATACGGCGATATGGATGTCTCCGTGCTGGATGAAAAACCGCCCGGGCGCAAACCGGTGAAGACCGCGCTGATCAGCACGGACCGTACAGATGAAGTCATTGAAAGGCTGCGTACCGCCGTCAAAGACGGGCGTCAGTGCTACTGGGTCTGTCCGCTGGTCGATGAGAGCGAGACAACCGATCTTGCCGATGCCGAAGCGCGCTTCCGGATGCTCCGCGCCACGCTCGGCGAAGGTGTTGTCGGGTTGGTACACGGGCAGATGCCACCGGCAGAAAAAGACGCAGCGATGGCGGCATTTCAGTCCGGGCAGACGCGCGTGCTGGTGGCAACAACCGTGATCGAGGTCGGCGTTAACGTACCCGCAGCGACCATCATGGTCATCGAACGCGCTGAAATCTTTGGTCTGGCCCAGCTGCACCAGCTGCGCGGCCGGGTCGGGCGGGGCGCGGAAAGCTCTACCTGCCTGCTGATGTACAAACCGCCCCTGTCCGAGAACGGACGGCGGCGCCTTGAAGTGCTGCGCGAAACCGAAGACGGATTTGTCATCGCTGAAACCGATCTGCAGATGCGCGGCGCGGGCGACGTGATCGGTACCGCGCAATCAGGTGTACCACGTTTCCGGATTGCCGATCTGGAACGGCAGGCAGGCCTGATGGCTGTTGCACAAACGGATGCGCGGCGTCTTCTGGAGAGTGATCCCGGCCTTCAGAGCCCGCGCGGCCAGGCCGCCCGCATGCTTTTGTGGCTCATGCGCCAGGAAGAAGCGATCGGGTTGATTCACGTCGGTTAGCGGGGCGGGCACCAGAATGTTCACTAATGTTCTTAAAAAGTTCTTTACATGTCCTTAAGGATATGAGAACAAATAAGCAACAAACGGAGACACCTGATGCAAACGCTTTCGATGATCAAAACTTTAGCAACACGGTCACAGGCCACACTGGTTCAGGATGTTGCCGGGGCCGCGGCTCTTGTCGTGATCCTTATGGTCGGCCTGCATCTGCCTTCGTTTATCTGATTTCTGCCTGCGATCTCGTGCCGGCCATACCTGTTGCACTGTCCCAACCCTGTGCTCAGAACGAACACTGCCTGTTCCCCGTTCTGACCGTATGACCGGGTCCCACATGAGAGACGCTTTTACCTGCGCCGCCATCCTGTCCCGGATGTGCGGCGCTTTTTTTCCGAGCCGCTCAGAAGGTATAGGCGAGGCGCACACCGCCCCAGTGCCGCCCGCCGACAATGACAGGCGCAGAAAGATCTTTCATCATGGTGAATTCACCGCCACCCATGTCCCGGCGATAGACCTGGAGCAGGAAGGGTTCGGTATTGCGCCCCGCCTTGAGGCCCACACGATCGTTAAAGATCCGGCGGTTCCGGCAATGTGCGGTATTCCACACCGGATCCGGTCCCGGCGGCTGTGAGAACTTCCTGTTATGGGTCGGCAAATAGCCATTCACATCCACTGACGCACAAAATACGACCCGCGGGTCAAAACCCGTCACCGGTTCCTGCAGCGCTGGCAGCACCCGGTCGAAAAAGGCCGTGGCCGCTGTTGTGAACTGTTCCGGCTCTGTGCCTGCCGTCTGGCGGTAGCTGCGGTCGAAAAGCTGCTCTTTGGTGACGCGGCCCTCTGAAATGCCCCGCTCAAAGGCCGCACCGATTCCGGCCGCAACCTCGCGGACCTTACTGATAAAGGGGGTATCCACCGACCGGTCTGTCAGGAAAGCGGTAAACTGAACAATCTTTTCAGAGGTATCGATGAGCCGCAGCACGCGTCTGTTCGTCTGCTCGATCCCGCCTGATGTGCTCTCAACGGCGTTTTTGATTTCGCTCACAGCGGGGGTGAAATCGGTCATCGCCGCCTCCACCCGGTCTGCCTGCTCGGAAATGCGTTGTGCCTGAAGGCTCGCGGCGTCAACGGATGTTTCTATCCGGCTCAGAGCTGTATCAGTGTCACCGGCATGCTCCAGCACGCTCGCGGCCTCACCGGCAATATCGGCGGCTTCACGGCCCAGTTCTCCGATCCAGCCCGTCAACGTCTCGATATTTTCCGAGATTCCCCGGGCGGCCTCCCGCGTCATACCCGACAGGCTGTTAATCGCATCCGCCACAACCGCGAAGCCCTTGCCCGCGTCGCCCGCGCGCGCGGCCTCGATTTTGGCGTTGATGGCAAGGGTGTTTACCTGGGTCGCTATCGTCGCAATCTGCTGGTTATTGGCCCGGGCGGCAGCCAGCGTATTGGTTACCTGATTTGTACGCTCCGCCAGTTCGGTGACCCATTCCGCCACGGCCTGGGTTTTTTCTCCGGAACGGCGCACCAGGGCAGCCGACGACTGTACGTCGCGCGCGGTCTCTGACGTGCTGCCGGCCATGGTGCGCACCGCCTCGCGCACATCGTTATTTGCCCTGGTCATATCGCCGGCCCGGGTTGTCAGCACCTTCAGGCATTTTCGCTGCGCCAGCGCGTGCTCTTCGACCAGATCAAGAAAGCCCGCAATATCGACGATCTCATACCCCAGCGCTGCCGCAGCCGCGGCAAGCGCGCGGTTTTTTTCCGGTGTCGCAACAGTCTGATGAACAGTCATAAGTCCCCGCAAGTAAACTTGCGGACGTTTTCGCACGGTTTTACTTAAAAACTGCTAATACAAAAGGCTCAGGCGCAGTCAGACTGAAGTGCCTGAGACATCGCCTCACAGGTCGCCTCAATGCTCAGCAGGATCGAGGCATGGCGGTTTTTGTAATCGCGCGCAGGCTCCAGCACTTCGAAGCCGTCAAAAGGGGCCCCGGGCACCGGACCGTTCTCTTTCAGCATCGCGCGCAGCGCGTCCCGGGCCGCTTCGACTTCTGCAAGGCTCCGGCCGATCACGGCACCACCGGTTACGGCTGCTGCGGCCTGACCGAGTGCGAAGGCAAACACATCCTGGCCAAACTCCGAAATCCGGTTGTCTTCAACGCTCAGATCAACAGTGACGGCCGATCCGCAGAGCGGCGAGCGTTTGCGCACGGTGGCCATCGGTGCCGCCAGACGTCCATGGTGCGGAATATCCGACGCCAGTTCCAGGATACGGCCCGAATAGAGCTTAATAAGATCGGTCTCGTCAGACATATGCGCCTTTGCGGTTTCACTTTCTGATCCCTGTTAATACATAAGACAGCGCGCGCAGATGCAAAGGGTTTTTCATGACAGATCACAGCAATGACCCCGGAGCGGTCACATTCGATCCGCAATCCCTGACCTATAATGAAGCAGGCCTGGTGCCCGCAATTGCTCAGGATGCAGGCTCTGGCGAGGTTCTGATGCTGGCCTGGATGAATGCAGAAAGCATCGCACGCACACTGGAGACCGGCCGGGTGACCTACTGGAGCCGGTCGCGAAAGTCCTTCTGGATCAAAGGGGAGACCAGCGGCCACATCCAGGAGCTGGTGGAACTCAGGGTGGACTGTGACCGTGACTGCCTTCTTGTCCTTGTGCGTCAGACCGGGCCCGCCTGTCACACCGGTCGACCAAACTGTTTTTACACAGGGGTGCGGGAAGGCCTCGAAGTTTCTCTCTCAGACCCGGTCTGATTGCGTCAGAGCCCGACCATGCGCCGGATGTCCTGAGGCGTGGCACCTGCGTCGCGATATGTTGCGATTGCGCGCGCGTCGTCCCGTTTGGCCAGTCGCCTGCCCGCCTCGTCGCGGATCAGCCGGTGATGATGATAGCGCGGCACCGGCAGCCCGAGCAGGTGTTGCAGCAGCACATGGATCACCGTGGCCTCAGACAGGTCTTTTCCGCGCACCACATCGGTTATCTGCTGTGCCGCGTCATCGACCACCACGGAAAGATGATATGACGTGCCCATGTCGCGTCGCGCAACCACCACATCGCCCACGGACTGCTGCAGAGCGGCAATACCGGCAGTCACAGTCTGCGGCAGGCCGGGCCTGCCAGTCTCCACATAAGAAAGCGGACCGCTGAGCACATTTGCCGCCGCACGCAGATCGAGGCGCAGCGCCGTGTCCTGCGGCATCTCAGCGCCGGGATCACGCGGCAGATCGCGGCAGGTGCCGGGATAGATCACACCGTCCGGGCCGGTGAGGGGCGCGCCTTCCTGCGGGGCCGATGCCGCCGCCAGAATATCGCGTCGGTTGCAGTGACAGGCATAGAGCAGACCCCGCGCCCAAAGGCTTTCGAGGGCCGAATGATAGGCGCGCATATTGTCAGACTGGCGCATCACAGGTGTCTCCCATGAGATCCCCAGCCAGGCCAGATCGTCGTAAATCTGCGCCTCCCAGCGGTCGCGCGACCGCGACCGGTCAATGTCTTCGATGCGGAGCAGAAACCGCCCCCCCGACAACCGTGCCTGATCCGAGGCAAGAAGCGCCGAAAAAGCGTGCCCCAGATGCAGCGGACCCGTCGGTGACGGCGCAAAGCGTGTGGTAAAGATCACGCCTTTTCAATAACGTAGACGTTGGACTTCAGGTCAATGCCGGGCAGATGCGGCCCGTGCTCGCGAAACAACAACCGGGCGGCACCGCAATCAAGCCATTCACACAGACCGGCCTCGTTTGCCGGATCCTGCAGCGCGTGATCGTTAAAGGAAAAGACCATCTTTCCACCCTGTGTGAGGCTGCGGATCAGCGTGTGAAGCAAACTGATCGGGGCGGCACCGGCACCGATCACGCCGATCGCCGCAATCGTCGGATAGTCGCCCGGCGCGAAAGGTAACGGGTCATCTGCTTCGATCTGCTCCAGAGTGCGGTAGATGTTCTTTGCCCGCGCCTCGCGCAGCATATCGGCAGAGAGATCATATCCGTCGATCACCTCAAACCCCTCAAGCTTCAGCGCCAGACCCGACAATCCGGTGCCACAGCCGAAGTCGAGCACCGGCGCGCTGAGATCGTCGGTGAACCGGCGCAGCGCTCTGGCACACCGACCAGGCGTTGCGTAGCCGTTTGCGGAGGTTTCGGCCTCGTAACTGGCGGCCCATTTATCGTATAGTTCGCGTGTCGAGGCCGCATCGCGCGCCTCATAAACCTTGTCGAGATAAGTTTTGCTCATAGCGACAAAGTTAAAGGAGTTTCGCCCGGACTGTCCAGTGAAGGGCCCGGGAACCACACTGCGCGGCGATCATCTGCGTGTCACGCAGGCGCCATAGCCCCCGAGAGCCAGGCTTTCCAGTCAGCTTTTCCCCTGTCAGTGTAGGCTTTATAACGGTCTTTGCGTCCGCGCCGACCGCCTTTAAGGCCTTCCACGGGCGGAAAGAGACCAAAATTGACATTCATCGGCTGAAAGGTTTTCGCGTCTGCCCCGCCGGAAATATGGGTGATCAGCGCGCCCGTAGCCGTGGTGTCGGGAGGTGTTTCCAGCCTCTCGCCGCGTATCTCAGCGGCGGCGAGGCGACCCGCAAGCATGCCCATGGCAGCAGATTCCACGTACCCCTCTACGCCGGTGATCTGCCCGGCAAAGCGGATATTGGGTTGCGAGCGCAACCGCATCTGCCCGTCAAGCAGCGTCGGCGCATTCAGAAAGGTGTTGCGGTGGATGCCGCCCAGACGTGCGAAGCGTGCCTCTTGAAGGCCTGGAATGCATTTGAAAACATCGGCCTGCGCACCGTACTTCATTTTCGTCTGAAAGCCCACGATATTGTAAAGCGTGCCCAGTTTGTTGTCGCGGCGCAGCTGCACCACGGCATAGGGCTTCACATCCGGCTGGTGCGGATTGGTCAGACCGACCGGCTTCATCGGACCAAAGCGCAGGGTCTCGCGCCCGCGCTCGGCCATCACCTCGATGGGCAGACAGCCGTCGAAATAACCCGCAGTCTCACCTTCGTGAAATTCGGTTTTATCCGCAGCGATCAACGCGTCGATGAAAGCCTCGTATTGTGCTTTATCCATCGGGCAGTTGAGATATGCAGTGCGCTCTTCTTCGGTCTCGCCTTTGTCATAGCGTGACTGCATCCAGGCTTTGCTCATATCGATGCTGTCGTGATAAACGATCGGCGCGATGGCATCGAAAAAGGCCAGCGCTTCCGCGCCGGTTTCGGCCGCGATCGCCTCCCCCAGAGCCGATGACGTCAGCGGACCGGTGGCAATGATCCAGTGACCCTCCCGCGGCAGCGCGCGGATTTCGCCATATTCGACGCGCACATTGGGGTGTGCCAGCAATGCGTCCGTAACCGATTGTGCAAAAGGGTCGCGGTCGACCGCCAGCGCGCCACCCGCCGGCAGCCGGTGTTTGTCAGCCGTGCGCATGATCAGACCGTCGGCCTCGCGCATCTCCCAGTGCAGCAGGCCCACGGCGTTCTGCTCATGATCGTCCGAGCGGAAGCTGTTGGAGCAGACCATTTCACCCAAAAGCCCGGTCTGATGCGCAAAGGTGCCAACCGCGGGGCGCATTTCATGCACAACGACGGATATGCCTGCGTTTGCTGCCTGCCAGGCCGCTTCGGAGCCAGCCATGCCGCCGCCGATGATATGAAGTTCCTGTGTCATACCCGCCGTGTAAAACAGGCACGGGTCCGGTGCAACCGCGCCGCGCCTCATGTCGCACCGGCCCGGTCGCAAGCACGTCGATAAAAAGATGAAAGGGTTTTGGGGTCGCCGCCGCGGGAATGTCGGCCAGGAGAGACTGACCCGGAGGGACCCTCCGCCGGCAGCGACCCGAAACAGTCGCAGGGTACGCATACCCTTCGCCTCAGAAGTGCCACTTTACCGCCCGAATTGGAAGCACAGTTTTCGAAACGCTGAAGCCCCGGACCGGAAACAATCGCCACTGCGTTGATTGCTGCCCGCATGTGGGTTGCTCTGGCCGCAGATTTCGCGAAACTCGGACGACAGGGCAGGGGGAAGAGCACAGATGCCGGTACAACTGAGCGCGGCCGAGATCGGGACCTTTCTCGAAGAGGTCTTCCCGCAGGTGAACGGGGATTTCATCATCGAGAACGTGACGGAAAACGCAGCGCGCGTGCGTCTGGTGACGGGCGAAAAACATCTGCGTCCGGGCGGCACGATCTCAGGGCCGTCCATGTTCGCCCTGGCCGATGTCGCGGCCTACATCGTGACGCTGGCGATGATCGGGAGGGAGGCCCTGGCCGTCACGACAAACTGTTCGATCGATTTCATGCGCAAACCGGCGGCAGGCAAGGATCTGATCGCCGAGGCCACGCTTCTGAAGCTCGGCCGACAGCTGGCCGTTACGGATGTGCGGATCCGGTCGGATGGCTCTGATGAGCTGGTGGCGCGGGCCGGTCTGACCTACGCGCTGCCGCCACGCCCGGCGGGTAATGCGGTAAAGGCGTAGATGCAGGCCCGGCACGGGCCGCTCTCAGTCTGCGCCACAATCACAGTGCGGCAATAATCAGCCCCCTCAAAGGCATCAAGGCGTTCCCAGTGGGCGGGCAGATCGTCGGAGATAAAAAGGTGTACGTCAGTTTCCGCGCCTCCGGGATCCGGAATGAATCCCGGGCAGCCATGCGCCGCCCCCCAGCCTGTGGGGTCCAGATGCCCGCGGATGGTGGCGCGGCCCCAGGTGCCGGCGAGGGGCCGCAGCTGGTGGTGATTGATCTCACCGGGCGCCAGCGTGCCATAGACAAGCAGGCGCTTATGGCTTGCCGCATCGTCAGCCAAGGGCCGGTCTGAGGGCGGTGGGGCACGGCAGAGAAACCGGCATCACGCCCATCCGAGCGCCTGAACCGCATAGACGTCGTTCCAGATCTTGGTCATGTGGGTGATTTTATCGCCTTTGAGCCGAATGACATAAGCGTATTCGGAAGCCACGGATTTTCCGGTAGGCGGGTTGCCTCCCGCATCGACGGTGTGCGTGCCGTGAAACGTGGCGGCGATGCAGACACTGCCGCGTTCCTCATCCACGCCGACAGACATAAGCTCGTAGCGTCCGTCCGGCAGCGGCACAAGCAGCCCCTTCATCCATTCCGTATAGCCTTCGAGCGTGGTGACATCGCCCAGTGCGCCGGCCTGGGCCGAAAAGGTCGCACCCGTGGCACAGTATTGCGCGCAGGCGTCCCAGCCTTTCCCGGTTTCGCATGCATCGAAAAATTCCATGGCTGTATCTTTGAGGGTCATATCAGGTCTTTCTGAAAAGTCTGGTCGGGTTTAAAACCGTTTGAAGTGATGTCAGCCTACTGCGACAGCGGCGGAAAGCAACCGGTCTGCAGCACGGCCAGATCTGCGGGTTGCACAACAAAAAGCGGCCGGGACAGGCCCGGCCGAAGGGAAGAGGTCTGTTGCGCGTACCGGGGAGGCTACGCGCGCCAGAACACCTTAGATGCCTCGCGATGAGCCATCTCAGGTGTCAGCCCCACGTCTTCCAGCTGCCAGACTGTCAGCTGCCGGAGCGCCTGCCTTGTGCGGCGCCGCGTGACCCATTGCGACAGGCAGACCGCAAATTCGACCGCGATCAGCGACAGCATCGGAACCGAACGGGTACGGTTGAGATAGTCCAGCGTGCGGGGCGAGAGGGTCATATCCTGTGTCATGGGGATCTCCTGTATTGTATTGACACAATATGGCGGATTTGCCATACTGTATTGATACGATACCTTACGCTTTCTCGCTACGGAAATATTGTAATGGGTACAATTTGGCGACCAGAACAGGTCGAAGGGCAGGGGCCCAAGTACAAAGCCGTCATGGAGATGATCCGGCGCGGCATTGAAGCGGGACTCTTGTCGGAGAACGACAGGCTCCCGCCGGTACGCGATCTGGCCTGGACGCTGAAGATCACCCCCGGCACAGTCGCGCGGGCCTATAAAATCCTCACTGAAAACGGCACGCTGCGCGCAGAAGTGGGGCGCGGAACATTTGTGGCGCCGACGGTGCCTGTCCCTGCTGCCGACGCCCCGATTGAGATTGATGTGATCTCGCACCGCTCTGAAGAAAACGAAAACCCGTTTGCTGTGAGTATGTTCTCTCCGCATCTGCCGGCGGTGGGTCAGGACAGGCTGATCCGTGACATGCTGGAACGTATCGCTCAGGATCCGCCCTCGGGCATTATGCATTATCCCAGCCGGTCCGGCGCCAGACCCGCGCGCGAGGCGGTCGTGCGCTGGCTTACCGGCACACCGCTGGGTGCGTTTTCACAGACCGACATCGTTTTGTCTCATGGCGGGCAGAACGGCTTGTCGCTGATCTTTCAGGCGATCCTGCGCGGCGGCAAACCTGCTGTGCTGATTGAAGAATTATCCTATCCCGGGTTCCGAAGGGCTGCGGAACTCCTGCGGGCAGATGTAATCCCGGTTGCGATGGATGCTCAGGGTGTGATCCCCGAAGCCCTGGAAGAGGCCGCAAAAAAACACGACGCACAGATTTTCTGCACCTCGCCCGAGGTTCATAACCCGACCGGCCTTTTCACACCCGTGGCGCGGCGCGAAGCGCTGGTGGACGTCGCCCGGCGCAACGATCTGCAGATTGTCGAGGACGACTGTTACCGCATGCGCGTCGATCGCGCACCGACCTACAGGATGCTCGCGCCTGAGCGGGGGTGGTATGTCTCTTCACTTGCCAAGACGCTGACGCCGGCGCTCCGGATCGGTTTTGCCATTGCCCCTGAGGGGCGCACGCCCGATCTGCGCCGGGTTGCCGAATACAACTGTTTCGGGCTGGCGACGCCTCTGATTGACCTCTGTGCGATGCTGCTTGCCCACCCGCAGATTGACCGGCTGGCCGCCGAGACCTGCAGGGTCTCCGGCGAATACGTCCGCAGCGCGGTGAATATTCTTGGCGGGTATGATGTGGCCTGGCGGCCGGATGTTCCGTTTTTGTGGCTGCGCCTGCCGCTGGGGTGGCGGTCGGGTTCTTTTTGTCAGGCTGCGGAATCACAGGGCGTGCAGATCCGCACTGCGGAGGAATTTGTCTGCCGGGACGCGCGCGCGCCACATGCTGTGCGCCTTGCAATCAACGCCGGTGTTTCGCTGAAAAGCTTCGAGGCCGCCGTGCTGCGCCTGCGCCAGCTGCTTGACAATCCCCCGGAACAACTGACTGTGTAATTTTGTGGGGTAAAATATTACCTATTTTATATACCGTTGTTTTTGCTTATTTATTCCTGCATTACTGCGCTTGACGTGAAAAACACCGCCTGTATAACCACCCGATCTGATTACGAGCCGGGCGCCCTGCACGGCTTTCCATCCTAAACGGGGAACCGTCCATGAAAACCTTTTCTGCAACACCCGCAGATATCGACAAGAAATGGATCCTGATCGACGCTGAAGGCGTTGTTCTGGGCCGTCTTGCATCGATCGTCGCACAACGCCTGCGCGGCAAACATAAACCGTCCTTCACGCCGCATATGGATTGCGGAGACAACGTGATTGTCATCAACGCGGACAAAATCCAGCTGACCGGCAAGAAGCGGGACGAGCATCATTACTGGCACACCGGTCACCCCGGCGGGATCAAATCGCGCACCAAAGCGCAAATCCTTGAAGGCGCACACCCCGAGCGGGTCGTGACCCTTGCCGTCAAGCGTATGCTGCCCGGCAACCGTCTGAGCCGTCAGGTGATGACCAACCTGCGCGTTTACGCAGGCGGTGAACACCCTCACGAGGCCCAGAGCCCCGAAGTTCTGGATGTCGCATCCATGAACAGCAAAAACACCCGGAGTGCATGAGCATGGCTGACGAAATCAACACACTCGAAGACCTCAAAGACGTTGTGACCGAAAATATCGGCGCCGTGCAGGGCGTGGCCGCCGAAGAAACGGTTCAGCGTGAGCCGGTCCGTGACGACCTCGGCCGGTCCTATGCCACTGGCAAGCGTAAAGACGCGGTCGCCCGTGTATGGATCAAGCCGGGTTCCGGCAAGGTGACCGTGAACGGCAAGCCGCAGAACGAATACTTCGCGCGTCCCGTGCTGCAGATGATCCTCGCACAGCCGTTCACCGTTTCCGGCACAGAAGGCCAGTTCGACGTGGTTGCCACCGTTAAAGGCGGCGGTCTCTCCGGTCAGGCCGGTGCGGTCAAGCATGGCGTTTCGAAAGCGCTGCAGCTTTACGACCCCTCGCTGCGTGGCGCTCTGAAAGCCGCAGGCTTCCTCACCCGCGACAGCCGTGTCGTGGAACGAAAGAAATACGGTAAGGCCAAAGCGCGTAAGAGCTTCCAGTTCTCCAAGCGCTGACCGACCATCATTTTGTCGGAAAAGCCGCTCCTTCGGGGGCGGCTTTTTTTGTTGCATGAGAGCTCTTGGATCTCCGGTGTGGCGGTCAGGGCCCTGGGGCGACAGGTCGTTCCGCCGTCCTTAAGCCTGTCAGGATCGGCGACGGCGCATGGCCGCACCAGACAGCCCGGAACCCTCGGAACCGTCTATCCTCCCGCGGCCCTCATTGCCGGAGTTCCACAACACATGGATGCACGCAGTTTCTTCCCTAGCGGCCACAGAAATGAGAAGTCTGCGGGCAGATGCATCCGGAATTTACAAAGCAGACAAAGACCTTCCCTGTTCCGTACACCTGGCAGGTAAATTAATGCGAATTGTGAACTGGGTGCCGCATGAAAGAACAACCTGCTAACGATTTTCCGCGACGGATCCCGCGCGGGACACGCGCAGATTTTCCGGTACGGGGTTACTGATCCGGGGAAATCAGCCCGAGGCCACGCAGGTAGATGCCGATGCCTGTTTCCAGAAGATCATCCGGCGGAAAGGGCGAGGCGCGTCCCGGGGAATTGCGCGCAAAAAGCTCGACAACCCCGTGGCTCATAGCCCAGATATGCGCTGAGAACATTGACGCGGGCGGTCGTTTGTCTTCGGGTATGTGTTGGCTGAGATCTGTCGCGGCCCTTTCCAGAACCGCACTGGCGCGCGCCGCGGCCGCTGCAAGCTCCGGCGTGCGGTTCACGCTGATCCCGCTTTCAAACATCGCAATATAGTGACCCGGATATTTGCGCGCAAAAGCAAGATAGGCGCGTCCGGTCGCGGAAAAGGCTGCCAGCGCCGACGGCTGGCCTTTTTCATAGGCAAATTCCATCAGCCCCGCGAACATCTCATATCCCTGGTGCGCGGCCTCGGCGATCAGATCCTCGCGCCCGTCAAAGTGACGGTACACAGCCGCCGGTGTGACGCCGGCCTGTTTTGCGGCCTCTGACAGCGTAAAGCCGGTGGGTCCGCGCATCTCGATGAGCTGCAGCGCCGCATCGATCAGCGCCTGACGCAGATTGCCGTGATGATAGCCGCGTTTAGGCATGCCAGATGTCGGGCCCCCCGCAGATTGCCGTATCGATCGCTCCCAGTGCACCGGTGTCTTTGTGTTTATAATCAATACCATGCAACACGCTGCGGATCACATTGAGCCGGGCACGCCGCTTGTCGTCAGAGCGCACCACGGTCCAGGGTGCATCCGGCACATGGGTGCGCGTGAGCGTATCGTCGATGGCATGCGTATAGGCATCCCACTTCCTCAGACCTTCAACATCAATCCGGCTCAGTTTCCATTGTTTGAGCGGGTCGCGCTCGCGTGCGAGCATCCGGCGCAGCTGTTCGGCGCGGCCCACATTGAGCCAGAACTTGAAGAGGATGATCCCGTCATCTGTCAGCATCTGCTCAAAGGGGGTGACCTGGGAAAAGAAGTGCGCACGCTGTGCGTCGGTGCAGAACTCAAACACCGTTTCGACAACGGCACGGTTGTACCAGCTGCGGTCAAAGAAAACGATTTCGCCAGCGGCCGGCAGATGATCGGTATAGCGTTGGAAATACCACTGTGTCTGCTCTTTTTCGGTTGGCTTGGGCAGCGCCACGATGCGCGCGCCGCGCGGGTTGAGATTGGTGCGCAGCCGGCTGATGGTGCCGCCTTTGCCCGCACCGTCCCGGCCCTCAAATACCATCGCCACGCGGGCGCCGCTCGTCTTGGCCCAGGACTGCATTTTTACCAGCTCAATCTGCAGTGCCGCAAGATCGCGCTCATAGGTCTTGCGCCCCAGACGGTCGGAATGCGGATAATCACTGGTCAGGATCGGACCTTTGTCCTGACAGCGGATAGCCTCCCGGACGCTTTCGGGCGCATCGTTTTCGAAATAGGCACTGATTGCACCGTCAAAAGGCAGCTCCATAGGGCCTCCGCTGATTATATTCTGTAACCTATATGGGATGTTAATTGGCTTAACGCAAACCCGCGCGGGCAGCGGCGCGATTGATCGCGTCGACCACGGCTTCAGGGTCCGCGTGGTGCGGCATGTGCCCCACACCCTCCATCCGGGTGAGTACCGCGCCGGGGATCTGCCGGGAAAGCGGCTCTGAGTGTATTTCCATAGGCACGGTGTCGTCTTCGCTCCCGTGCAGGATTTCGACAGGCAGATTGAGGTCCGGGTACCGGTCTTTCATCTCGGTCACATAGGGCTTCAGGCTGTTCACCTGCTGGGCATTTGCACGCATGGTACCGCGGCGCAGGGTCATTTCCGGCCCGAAATGATCCAGATAGCCGCCGGGCGCATGCTGCGGGGCAAAAATAGTATCGACAATGTCGCGGATGTAGCTTTGCTGCGTGAAGGCTGTGATCAGCGGGATCACCAGGGCACTGCCTGCTAGCGATGCGTTTATCCGGTAAAGGGGCCCAAGCTCACCCGGCCAGGGGTTGGACGCCGCCGCAAGAAGCACCAGTGCTGCCGTGTCATCAGGCCGCGTCAGCGCCCAGGACAGTGCAATCGCGCCGCCATAGGAATGGCCCAGAACAACCGGATTTGTCGCGCCCACTGCATCTGCAGCGGCCTGAAGCAGAGCCGCCTGCAACGCTGGCGGCTCTGCGGCCGTGTTCCACGCACCGCCGTAGCCTTCCGGCCGGCCGGAGCGGCCCATCCCGGGCCGGTCCACTGCGACCACCCGGTAGTCGCCCTTGAGCCGACCGACGAGATCAAAGGTAAAATCGCGCAGGCTGCCGCTCGCGCCGTGGATCAGAACAACATCCGGACCCTCGCCAGTGACGGTCAGGTGAATGCGGGTCCCTTCAACTTTGATGTACTGCCCGGAGGCGGGATATATCTCCTCCGCCGCGATCTCGCGTTCGGCAGCGCGCCACTGAACCACGGCAATGAACGCCAGAGCGATCAGCAGCGCCACGCCCATGCGCCTAAGTCCCGATCGCATCGATATCATAGGGCGTATCCTGATAGACCTCGGTCAGCCAGTTGCCATAGAGAAGATGCGCATGGCTGCGCCACCGGTTGAGCGGTTTGCGCGACGGGTCGTCCCCGGGATAATAATTCATCGGCACATTGATGGGTGCACCAACGGCCACATCGCGGTCGTATTCCTGTTTCAGCGTGTCACTGTCGTATTCAAAGTGGTTAAAGATATAGAGCGCGCGATGCCCCGGATCCTCCACAAGACAGGGGCCTGCATCTTCACTGCCCAACAGCGTGGTAAGGCCGGGAGCCGCGTCGATCTCGTCCTGCCGCATTTCGGTCCAGCGCGACACAGGGATCACGCAATCGTCGGAAAATCCGCGCAGATACGGCGAGGCAGGGGCCAGATTGCTGTGCCGGTAACACCCGAAGAGCTTGGCATCGAGAATATGTTTCTTAACGCCGTGGAAGTGGTTGATCATCGCCATCCCGCCCCAGCAGACACCAAAGGTCGAATGCACATTCGTCTGCGTCCAGTCCATCACCTGGCGCAGCTCGTCCCAATAGGTCACAGCATCGAAATCCAGATGCTCGATCGGCGCGCCGGTGATGATCAGCCCGTCAAACTTTTCATCGCGCACTTCTTCAAAGGGGCGGTAAAAGCTCTCCATATGCTCGGCGGCAGTGTTCTTCGTCTGATGCTCGGACATGCGGATCAGGCTCAGATCGATCTGCAGCGGCGTGGCACCGATGAGCCGCGCAAACTGGTTCTCGGTCTGGATCTTTTTCGGCATCAGGTTGAGCAGACCGATGCGCAGCGGGCGGATATCCTGACGCGCGGCCTCGTCCGGATCCATCACCATCACACCTTCGCGCGTCAGCACGTCATAGGCGGGCAGGTCGGCAGGTATCTTGATGGGCATCGATGGGTTCCGGGCAAATGTCAGAGTGTGGTGAGATAGCGTCTGGCGGGCGGGCTCTCAAGGGGGGCGCCGTCACAATGGGGTGACGGTGTCAGAGGCATCCGGCGATAAGATCCTCAAAGTCCTTCGGGGTCTTTAAGCCTGCGACCTGATCGGCGGTGACAGTCACGCCCCATCGCGCCATCGCCTCATAGCGTGGCTGCCGGTGGGCAAGCGCGCGGGCATAGGTAAAGCGGATAAACTCATCAGGATCAACGTCGCCCTCTGAGCAGTTGTTTTCGCTCAGGTATTCCTGCCAGACAGCTGCCAGAAACGCCGGCTGATAGGCCATCGGTTTGGGCGCGCGGTCAAAGCGGCGGATGAGCTCTTCGGTATGCGCGTCGTCTCCGCGGATCCAGATCATCAGGCAATGCGCGGAAAGCTCGCTCAGCAACGGGTCATTCGCGTCCGCCGGATCCACCCACTCACAGATCGACCCGCCGGTATCGCAGATAAAATTGGGGTAGCCGTAGAGCGCCTCGGCACGGCGTGAAAAGCGCGCGGTGTCGTGCAGGGCGGCAATCTCGGCCTGTCGGAACTGTTCCTGGCGGCGGCTGTATTCAGCCATCGGCAGACCGCCCTTTTCCTGACTGCCCGGTTTGCCCAGATAGGTGGCGACGGGCGAGAGATTTTCAAAGGTGATGTTGGAGCCGATATAAATGCTGTCGGTCATCAGCAGATCGCGCAGAAACGGCACTTTCATCGCTTCGGCCTTGGCGTTGTCGGCGATGTATTCCCCCATGTAACGGGTGCCGATGCGGTAATCGATCGAGTAGTGAAACCACGACCCGCTGGCGCGCAGCAGGTTGGACATATGCGTCTTGCCGAGCCCCGACATGCCGTAAACCAGCACCGATTTGCGCGGTGCCGCGCGCCAGTCTGCCGCAGATGAATAAAGCATGTCCGGAATTCCGCCTGAATGAAGTTCCGCAACTCCTAGCCGGGCGGCGGTGATGCGTCAATCAGCCCGCCCGGGCACGTGCCCGGCTGATGCGTCGCGGCAACCGTCCGTCAAGCACGATCATTCCCAGCGCCAGAAGGGCAAACCCCGCCCAGGCATTGGGTGCGAGTTGCTCAGCCCGCAGCAGCGCGCCCAGCGTAATTGCAACCGGCGGGATGATCAGCGTGACCAGCATCAGGTTGCCGGACCCCGCAAGCGACAGAACGTGGTAATAAAGCAGATAGGCCAGCGCCGTCGCGATCACCGAATAATATCCGATGGCGAGCAGTGTATCCGGCTGCAGTGCCAGGCTGACGGGTCCCTCAACGGCCCCGGCCAGCGGCACCGATATCAGGCTCGATCCGGTCAGCATGCCGGCCGCAGCCATCTGAGGACGCAGCCCGGCAAGAAAAGTGCGCGCCCAGACCCCGGCCAGCGCATAAAACACAGTGCCCGCCAGGATGGCCAGCTGCGCCAGCGACCGGATATCAAACTCCGTCAGATTGCTCAGCCCGATCGCCGTGGTCACGCCGGCAAAGCCGAGCAGCACACCGATGATTTTACGCAACGTCAGCCGCTCATCGGCAAAGAAAACAGCCGCTGCCAGCACGCCGAAGATGGCCGTGGCCGCGTTAAAGATCGACGTGAGCCCGCTTGCCACATGCAGCTGTCCCCATGCCATCAGCGTGAAAGGGATCATATTGTTGAGCAGCCCCATGACGAAAAACGCGCCCCAGGTGCGCAGATCCCGCGGCAGGGGGATGCGCATTACCAGAACCACGCCCCAGAGCACCAGCATCGCCCAGAAAGTGCGATGCGCCACAGAGGTGAGCGGCCCGATCTCATCCAGCGCGATGCGAATGGAGACAAAGGATGCGCCCCAGATCGTCCCAAGGGCCAGCATCGCGACCCAGGCCCGCGCGGATATGGATTTCTGTTCAGTCATGCCTCAAGCCTTACCAAAGAGGCAGGGGGCACACGACCCGGATCGTGCTAAAACAAAAACCCCCGCGCCACGAAGGGCTGCGGGGGTCATGCTGCATAACGCTCAGGTCGCGCGCCGGGTCAGAAAAAGAAACCGACCTTGAAGCCAACGGCGACGGCATCGTTGCCGGTAAAGACACCGCCAGGGATAGCGGGACCGACGATGGTGTTGGCCTCACCGATATCGGTATAGCTGATGCCACCGGTGATTTTCATGTTGTCCCGGGTATAGACAGCGGACAGACCAAGACCCAGCTGTCCGTCGGTCGGGCCGAGGTTACCGGTGGGCGATCCGGTGGTGCGCTCGTAGTTTACTGACGCTGCCACGGACCAGGTGTCCGTCAGACGGCGGCCCACGCCCAGCGTGTATTTGATGCGGTCGTCCGCGTAAAACACCAGCGGCGTGCCGACGATACCGACATAGCTCTCAGGCGCGATCTCAAAGTCAGACCATTCCACCCAGCGGACCGAGCCGAAGACCAGCGTGTCTTTTGCCACACCGGACTGAAAGTCGAGCGTCAGGGACTGCGGCGTATTAATGTCAGTTGTCGAAGAGATATTCGGTCCAAGTACGGAGGATTCGACCGTGTCCAGCTCGTGTCTGATCTTGGACTGATAGGTCAGCGACACACGCAGAGCGATCTCAGGCCGCTCATAGGCAACACCCAGAAGGTAGCCTGCGCCACCGTCTTTTTTGGCCTCCGCCTCGTAGGGCGCTCCGGCAAAGGGGCCGGCGGCGGCCGTTACGAACGGAACGAAGGCATTGGCGTCAATGTACTGGTAGCGCAGACCACCATAAACGCTGAGCTTTGTGGGAAAGTTATACTGCAGGATCGCTGTCAGAGCGTTGGAGTCAAACTCCGCCGTCGACCCCTGTGCGAAGTAACCGGTGCCGGTCGGGTAATTTACGTTTGCGCCGTAAGGCTGGTCATAGATCAGCGCATAGGAGAGCGTGTCGTTGATATCCGCTTTATAAGCAAAACCGTACTGCTGATAGGTTTCCGTCATATCGCCGGAGGCCACACCCGGTGTCACCAGACCGCCGACACCTGACACATCAGGGCTTACCGTTGCGAAGCTGAATTCGACATAGCGGCCCTCTTCAAAGAGTGGCCCGACCGACTGTGGTGAGCGCTCGATACCACCTGCATATGACGCACCCGTCGCCAGACACAAAGCCGTTACACTTCCAAAATATACTCTCATAGAATCTCCTCCCCAGAAGATTGCCCGTACTTTCACCGCACCATTGCCGAGAAGTTGGCGCAGATAAGCACGAAAAATTAACCGGTCAATCGCTTACGCAGGGGAAAAGTGTTTTGTGACGTTACGTAGAACTATGCCCGCTCGCGGGTTTCAGACCACAGGTTCAGGTAATTGCCGGTGAAGATAATAAGCGCCCCCACGAACACCCAAAGATCGAGGGCCTCACCGTAAAGCAGCATCCCCACAACCGCGATGGCCGGCAACCGGATGAAATCGACCGGCACCACAACCGTGGCCGGTGCAAGTGCCAGCGCATTGGTCATACAGTAGTGCGCCATCAGGCCCGCCGCGCCAATCACCACCACGAAAGGCAGGCTGCCGGCATCCGGTATCGCGATATCCCCGTCAAAGCCTGCGGCGATCACCCCAAAGACGAGCTGCATGGCAGTGAGGTAAAACAGAATACAGGTGATGCTCTGTGTCCGGGTCAGTTTTTTGGTGAACATAATGGTCAGCGCAAAGAAGATCGCCGAAGATGCCGCAGTGATTACGCCTGCATTGATGCCCGCCATATCAGGGCGCGCCACGATCAGAATGCCGATAAACCCCATGATCGCCGCGAAACCGCGCATCAGCGTCAGCCGCTCACCCAGCACCAGCGGCGAGAGCACGATGACCCAGAGCGGCGAGGTGAACTCCAGCGCAAAGACCTGCGCCAGCGGGATCGCCGTGACCGCATAAAACCACAGGTTCTGTCCGGTGAAATGCGCGAGATTGCGCATCGTGTGCAGCCTGAGGCTCTGGGTGTTGATCTGCCGCCAGGTGCCGGCAACGCCCGCAACGATGACCACGATCAGCACGCCGAAAAGGCTGCGGTACATCATGATCTCAAATGTATCGAGCAGCCCTGACAACTCGCGACCGGCAACAGCCATGGACGAGAACGAGGCAATAGAGCCCAGCATCCACAGACATGCTTTGACGACAGGGCTCACGCAGAAGGGCTCACAGGGCAGGTATCCTGCGGCAATACAGACCGCCGGCAAGGGCCGCGGACCGCCCGGCCCGGATCACTCCCATTCGATTGTTCCGGGCGGTTTAGACGTGATGTCATAGGTCACACGGTTGATCCCCGGCACCTCATTGATGATCCGCGTCGCCGTCTCGCCCAGAAATTCGTGGGTGAAGGGGTAATAATCCGCGGTCATCCCGTCGACGGATGTGACCGCGCGCAGGGCGCAGGCAAAATCATAGGTCCGTCCGTCGCCCATGACGCCAACGGTGCGCACCGGCAAAATCGCGCAAAAGGCCTGCCAGATCTCGTCATAAAGACCGTGTTTGCGGATCTGGTCGATGTAGACCGCATCGGCCTCGCGCAGGATGTCGAGTTTTTCGCGGGTGATCTCGCCCGGGCAGCGGATGGCAAGCCCCGGACCGGGAAAGGGGTGACGCGCGATGAAATGCGCGGGCAGTCCAAGCTCATGGCCCAGTGCGCGCACTTCGTCTTTGAAAAGCTCGCGCAGCGGCTCCACCAGTTTCAGACCCATCTTTTCGGGCAGCCCACCCACGTTATGGTGTGATTTGATGGTGACCGACGGCCCGCCCGAAAAGCTTACGCTCTCGATCACATCGGGATAAAGCGTGCCCTGAGCCAGGAATTCGGCGCCCTCGATTTCATTGGCGTACTTCTGGAAGACATCGATAAAGAGCCGGCCGATGATTTTGCGCTTGGTTTCCGGATCAGACTGCCCGTCGAGCTCACCGAGGAAAAGTTCGGTCTCGTCGGCGTGAATGACCTGAAGGTTCAGGTTGTCGCGGAACATCGCAACGACTTCTTCGGCCTCGTCTTTGCGCAACAGGCCGTGATCGACAAAAACACATGTCAGCTGATCGCCGACAGCTTCATGGATCAGCACAGCGGCCACCGAACTGTCCACGCCGCCCGAAAGCGCACAGATCACCCGTTTGTCGCCGATCTGTTCACGGATCTGTTCAACCGCCTGTTCGCGGTATCCCGCCATCGTCCAGTCGCCTGTAAAGCCCGCAAGCCGCACGAAATTCTCGTAAAGCTTTGCGCCGCGGGGCGTGTGATGCACTTCGGGATGGAACTGCACTGCATAAAAGTGCCGGGCGGGATCAGCGGTTATGGCATAGGGGGCATTTGGCGACGTACCGAAGACCTCGAACCCCGGTGCGAGCTCTGCCACGTGATCGCCGTGGCTCATCCAGACCTGCTCGGGGCCATGATCAAACCAGCCGTCGAGCAGATCAAGACTGCCCGCAGGCGTCACAAAGGCCCGCCCGAACTCGGCTGTGCCACCGCCACCGGAAATCTTGCCACCGACAACGCGCCCGCCCAGTTCCTGCATCATGACCTGCTGGCCATAGCAGATCCCCAGGATTGGCACGCCGTAGTCAAAAATTCCCTCAGGGGGCCGCGGAGATCCCGCGCGCGTCACACTGTCCGGCCCGCCCGAAAAGATCACCGCGCGCGGCGCCATTTCACGCACCATATCCATGGTGACATTCTGATAAGGGTGGATCTCGCAATAGACGTTCAGCTCGCGCAGACGACGCGCGATCAGCTGCGTGACCTGGCTGCCGAAATCGATGATGAGGAGGCGGTCGTGATCAGGTGTGCTCATGAGTGCTGATTAGGCGCGCGCGCTGCCGGTGACAAGCCCCGGTATCACGCGCAGCGCATGATCGGGCGTTTCCCCCGGCCCGCAGATGCCTGATGTCGCTTTTTTCCCGCCAAGGACGCAACCGGCGCGCGCCGCCTCCGGGAATTGCGATAGCACCACACCAGCATCATGAACGGGGACGGGTTATGACAGTAGCAGAGCGCAGACGGGGCAGAGGCGGCGGCGGAGCAGCCCGCCGGGCAGAACGCAGCGCAGTATCGTTCGACACGGCGAAATACATCGAGCGCAATATCCCGAATTTCGAGGTTCTGAGCGAAGAGGCCCTTGAGATTATTGAGACCAACGCGGAGATCATTCTCGAAGAGATCGGCGTCAATTTCCCTGAAAACCCTGCGGCGCTGAAACGCTGGAAAGACGCGGGCGCAGATGTTGACGGCGAGCGTGTCCGCATTCCCAAGGGTCTCGCGCGCAAGCTGTGCGAAACAGCACCGTCGGTTTTTACCCAGCACGCCCGCAACCCGGAACGCTCGGTCGTGGTCGGCGGACGCAATCTCGTGCTTGCCCCGGTCTATGGACCGCCCTCCGTGCGCGACGCCACAGGCGGGCGGCGCTATGCCACGATGGAGGATTTCCGCAAATTTGTGAAACTCGGGTATATGTCAAAGTGGCTGCACCATTCGGGCGGCACCGTTTGCGAGCCCACCGATCTGCCGGTCAACAAGCGTCACCTCGACATGCTGATGGCCCATATGACCCTCAGCGACAAACCCTTCATGGGCTCGGTGACCGAACCCTCGCGCGCGCAGGACAGCGTGGATATGTGCGGACTGCTCTTCGGCAAGGATTTCGTGCAGGAAAATACGGTGATGACATCGCTCATCAACATCAACTCGCCGATGACCTTCGACGATGTGATGATGGGTGCACTTGAGGTATACGCCTCCAACAACCAGGCCTGTATCATTTCGCCCTTTATCGTAGGCGGCGCCATGGCACCGGTTTCTGTTGCGGGCACCCTGACGCAGGTGATGGCCGAATGCCTCGCCGGCATTGCCTACAGCCAGCTCATCCGCCCCGGTGCGCCGGTCATCATGGGCGCTTTCGTGACCTCAATCGACATGAACTCGGGCGCGCCGACCTTCGGCACCCCCGAGGCATCGCTGATCACCTATGGCGCGGGACAGCTCGCGCGCCGCATGGGGCTGCCTTACCGCTCCGCAGGTTCGTTCTGTGGCTCAAAACTGCCGGATGCCCAGGCGGCCTATGAGACCTCCAACAGCCTCAATCTGGGATTGCTTTCAGGCGTGAACTTCATGCTGCATGCCTGTGGCTGGCTGGAAGGCGGACTGGTGTCTTCTTTCGAAAAATTCGTCATGGACGCCGACCAGCTTGGTATCCTGCACCATCTGGCACGCGGTGTTGACACAGATGAGAACGCCCAGGCGCTGGATGCCATCCGCGAGGTTGGTCCGGGCGGGCACTACCTTGGCTGCGCACACACCCAGAACAACTTCAAGGCGGCGTTCTGGAAATCGGACCTTCTGGATTACAAACCCTATGAGACATGGGAAGACGAAGGCGGCCGTGACACCCAGGCGCTCGCCTCACTGCGGGTCGAGAAGTTGCTGAACGATTATCAGCAGCCTGTAACGGATCCTGCCATCACAGAATCGCTGCAGGATTACATCGACCGCAAAAAGGCCGGTGAGCCGGACAGCTTTATGTGATCTCAGGTATTTCGGGAGGCCCGCAGCACGCGGGCCTCACCCACCATCGCGATCAGGACATCCACATGCCGGATCAGGCTGTAGCTTGTATCATCTGACAACCGCTGGCTGTTGAGCGTGCCCTCGAGCTCCATCAGCCGGAAGAGCGCCGCCCCGTGGCGCGGCAGAACACCATATCCCAGCAGACGGGGCAGATGCACAGAGCGCCGGTAATCCACAGCACCGATCCGGGCTGCACGCATGAGCAATGGCGGCCGCCGCAGCGCATGAAGCATCGAAAGAATATCCTGCATAACTAAGTTCCCTTGCCTTGGTGAGCAGCGGCCCGTGTGAGCGCGCCGGCTGATCACAGTTATGGCACAGCAGAAGGGGGTGTTGCGCTGTCAGGCGGCGGGCAGCACGTCTGCACCAGGGAGTTGTTAAGACTTCAAAGGCGCGATCCACTGTTTCTGAATAAGGCAGCACTGTTGCGCAAACGTGGATGATGGCGGACGGTGGTTTAAATACTGTTTATTCAATAGATACAATACTATGGACATTGCCCGGTGTTAACCAACGGGTAACTAAATTCTTCTTTGGGTTGTATAGGTTCGATTAGTACAACCCGAATGCAAGAGGTCCGGAACGATCGTATGAAAGAAGAGGTACACCCGAAATCAGCTGTCTTTTCGCGCAGGTCCGATGCCCTGCCTGAATGGGTCCCGTCGTCGGCTCAGATGTATCTGGCGCACACCGAAGCGGGCCTGTCGATCAGGGCCCTCGCCCGGAGCGCGGGGTGTCATGCCTCGACGATCATGCGCCAGATCAGGCGCATCGAAACGCGGCGCGATGATCCGCTTGTCGATGCGGCATTGCGCAGCCTGGGAAAGCTGCATTTCAGACCCCGTCCCGGACACAGTCACCAATCAGATGAGGATCCGTCCAGTATGAGCTTTCAGGAAAAAATATCGGCCGGCAAGGGCACACCCGATGACAGTACCATCATGGCTGAGGCGCATCGCGTCCTGCGACGCCTGTGTGAAAAGGGCGCCGTCCTCGCGGTGGCTGCAGAAATGGAAAAAGCCGTGATTGTGCGCGACGGGGCAGGCGGTCAGGCAACACGAACCGGTGTTGTCGATTGCGTTGTAGCCGAAGCCATGGCGCTGAAAGGCTGGATTTCACCGCAACAATCGGGCCGGATCACGCGCTATGCCATCACCGCCGCCGGGCGCACCGCACTCGAAGGCCTGATGGAGAAAATGACGCCGGACAGCGTGCCGGGTTTTGCAGACAGTCAGACACCTTTTGCCGATCAGCACCGGGACTGGGGCGAAAAAACCCTGCCGGACACTGATACAGGGCGGCCGCGCAGAATGCGTTACAATCTGGCGGAAAGCCCGCTGACGGCACTGGCGCGGCGGCGCGACAAGGACGGCAGACACTTTCTGGGTGATGATCTGGTCACCGCCGGCGAACGGCTGCGGGAAGACTTTGAGCTGGCGCAGATGGGACCACGCGTGGCCCAGAACTGGGACCGGTTTCTGACCGCGGGCGGCAAGGGAACCTTTGTGGCCGACAGCGGTGTCGCGGACGGGCCGTCAAACGCGCGCCGCCGGGTGGCCGATGCGCTGGCTGAACTGGGGCCGGGCCTGTCTGATGTGGTCCTGCGGTGCTGCTGCTATCTTGAAGGGCTGGAAACAGCTGAGAAAAAGCTCGGATGGTCTGCACGCTCAGGCAAGATTGTTCTGCGCATCGGTCTGATGCGTCTTAAGCGGCACTATGATGAAACCGTGGGCCCGGGTGGGCCGCTCATCGGCTGAGCCCGTGCGTGCTTCGTGCATCTGTGCTACCCTCAGGATCAAAGAGGGAGACCGCTGATGCTGGAATTCGATGAAGACACCACCCGGTTGCTGGATCAGGTTTATGCGGGCAGCGATTTTGCTGCGCGCCGTCGGGTGTCTTTTGACGCGCTGCGGGTCCGGCCCGGAGACACCGTGGTGGATATCGGATGTGGCAACGGTCTGATGCTGCCCGATCTGGCCCGCGCTGCCGGCAGGGAGGGTCAGGTAATCGGTGTCGACCCCAGCGATCAGATGCGCGCTTCGGCACAAAGCCGCTGCGCGGAATTGCCGGGTGTGATCCTGAAGTCCGGAACAGCAGAAGACCTGCCGGTTGAGGATGCCACGGCCGACCGGGCTCTATCCGTTCAGGTCTTTGAATATATCGCCGATATCCCGCCTTGTCTGGCCGAAGTTGCGCGGGTTCTGCGCCCGGGCGGGCGGCTGGTCATCGGCGACATGCACTTCGGGACGTTCTGCTGGCATTCCGACGACGCTGACAGGATGGCCGCCATGATGGCATCATGGGAGCAGCATGCAGCCCATCTTGACGCTCCGGCACTGCTGCCTGGCATGATGGTGCAGGCCGGCTTTGAGGTGGAGGAGGTCCGTACCATCACACTGTGCGACCACCTGCTGCGGCCAGACGGTCTGGCACGGGCGATGATCTCGCTTATGGCGGCCTATGCGAAAAAGGAAAAACATCTGAGCGAGAGAGACGTTGACGCCTGGGCAGACGAGCAGGCGCAGCTCGCGCGCGAGGGGCGGTTTTTCTTCTCGCTTACGCATTACGTGACCGTCGCCCGGCGGATCTGACCGCGTCCGGGATGCAAACCCGTCATGCGCCCTGCGACAGCCCGGGCGGTTGTACCCGCCGCTAAAGGCAGTACATATAACTCAGCACTCAATCCGGAGCGACACCATATGGCCCCGCGCGATCTGAAAATTCCAGAGCAACGCCACCCTGAAAAGGCGCGTCGCCCCGACAACCCGCAGCCGAAAAAACCCGACTGGATCCGGGTGAAGGCGCCGGGCGGCAAGGGCTACACCGAAACCGCAAAAATCATGCGGGAAAACCGCCTCGTGACGGTTTGCGAAGAAGCGGGCTGCCCGAACGTCGGCGAATGCTGGAGCCAGGGCCATGCCACCATGATGATCATGGGCGAGGTTTGTACCCGCGCCTGTACCTTCTGCAATATCGCAACCGGCAAGCCGCCCGAAGCGCTTGATGCCTTCGAGCCGGGCCGCGTGGCTCATGCGGTTGAGAAACTCGGGCTGAACCATGTGGTCATTACCTCCGTGGACCGCGACGATGTGGAAGACGGCGGCGCCGATCACTTTGCCCAGACGATCCGCGCGATCCGGCATCGCAGCCCCGGCACGACAATCGAGATCCTGACGCCCGATTTTATTCGCTGCGACCCTTCCGTGCTGGAACTCGTGGTCGAAGCGCGCCCGGATGTCTTCAACCATAACCTCGAAACGGTACCCGGGCTTTATCCCGAAGTGCGCCCGGGCGCGCGCTATTTCCATTCTCTGCGGCTTTTGCAGCGCGTGAAAGAACTTGACCCGTCGATGTTCACCAAATCGGGTATCATGGTCGGTCTGGGCGAGGACAGGCAATCCGTGATCCAGGTGATGGAAGACATGCGCGCCGCCGACATCGATTTTCTGACCATCGGGCAGTATCTGCAGCCTACGCCAAAGCACCACCGGGTAGACAGGTTCGTGCATCCTGACGAATTCGCCGCTTATGAAAAAGCAGCCTACGGCAAAGGGTTCCTGATGGTCTCGGCGACGCCGCTGACACGCTCAAGCTATCATGCGGGCGACGATTTTTCCCGGCTGCGCGCGGCACGCAACAAAAAGCTCGGGCTGGCATAAGCGATCAGCGCAGGGTTTCGATCCGCAAAAGATAGGCTGCCAGCGCTGCGCGGTCGTTGTCGGGCAGCCGGGCCAGGTTTTT
>CBDUCB010000006.1:0-36106 GCA_965365545.1 uncultured Roseobacter sp.
GACGCACCCTTCTGACTATCCGCCGTGCTTCGCAGTGACGAGGCCGCGGGGTGTCCCTGCTCGATGGCGTCCCGCAGATACAAGACGCGCGCTCGCGCCCCCAACGGCTCGCCCGCGAGGATCTGCTCGGCGCGGTCTCGCGCCTGCGCGCCCAAATTCGCACGGGTCAGCCGGTTCACACAATGCTGACCGGCAACTGGTTCATAGAGCCGGTATCGCGACCGGAACGCGCGGTCTGGATCTGGGGCGCGGGCCATGTCGGGCGCGCACTTGCTCAGGTCCTGGCCCCCCTGCCCGGCACAGGCGTTACCTGGGTGGATACGGCAGCGGACCGTTTTCCCGGGGACGTTCCCGAGGGGGTTACGGTTGTTCCCGCCGCCGACCCGGCGCTGATCGTTCCGCATGCGCCGCTTCACGCGGAACATCTGATTGTGACCTTTTCTCATGCGCTGGATCTGGAGCTTTGTCACCGGCTGCTCACACATGGCTTCGGCTTTGCAGGTCTGATCGGGTCGGCCACCAAAAGGGCGCGGTTTCACAAACGTCTGGCAGCCCTCGGGCACAGCCCGCAAACCATTGCGCGCATTACCTGCCCGATCGGTCAGCCGGATCTGGGCCGTGATCCGCAGGCGATTGCAATCGGGGTGGCCGCGCAGATGCTGCAGCCCGCGAAATCCGGCACAAAATCAGTGAAAGACAGCGCATGACACCACTTCTGGCCCTGAGCGGGCTGACCAAGGCTTACCCCGGCGTCGTTGCAAATGACGATGTGTCGCTGAGCATCGCGCCGGGCGAGGTCCATGCGCTTCTGGGAGAGAACGGAGCGGGCAAGTCCACGCTCGTCAAGATGATCTACGGGCTGGTAAAACCTGATCAGGGCGGGATGCAGATGAACGGCGCACCTTTTGCCCCGGCTGAGCCGCGTGCCGCACGGGCCTCGGGCGTTGGAATGGTTTTTCAGCACTTTTCGCTTTTTGATGCTCTGTCAGTGGCCGAAAATATCGCGCTTGGGATGGAGAACGCACCCGGCATGCGGACACTGTCGCAACGGATCCGCGAAGTGTCTGACACCTACGGGCTGCCGCTGTCACCCGACCGGATTGTCGGCGATCTTTCGGCAGGAGAACGTCAGCGTGTAGAGATCATCCGCTGTCTGCTGCAGGAGCCGAAACTGCTGATCATGGATGAGCCAACCTCCGTTCTGACCCCGCAGGAGGTGGAGATCCTCTTTGAGACCCTGCGCAAACTGAGCGCCGAGGGGACCGCTATTCTCTATATATCCCATAAGCTTGAGGAAATCCGGGCCCTCTGCGATGCCGCGACGATCCTGCGCCTCGGCAAGGTGGTCGGCACCTGCATTCCGCGTGAAACCACGGCGCGGGACATGGCCGAGATGATGGTCGGCAAGGTACTGAGCACGCCCACGCGGTCGGGTGCGGCCCTGGGCGAGCCGGTGCTTAAGATTGAAAGTTTGTCGCGGCCCTCGCCGTCCGCCTTCGGAATGCCGCTGCGCGAGGTGACCGTGACGCTGCGCAAGGGCGGGGTGCTGGGGATCGGCGGTGTGGCCGGCAACGGGCAGGATGAGCTTTTGAGCGCGCTTTCGGGCGAAATGCTGTCACCGCAGGGGATGATTACTTTCAAAGGGCAGGATATCGGCACCCTGGGGCCCAATGCGCGGCGCCGTCTGGGCGTGCTTGCTGCCCCGGAGGAACGTCTGGGACACGCTGCCGCTCCCGATATGTCACTCACCGAGAACGCTATGCTTACAGGTGCCGACCGCGAAAATCTGGTGCGCGGTGGCTTTCTGGACTGGCCTGCGGCCCGCGCCTTTGCGGTGAAAATAATCGAGGCATTTGATGTGCGCACTCCGGGACCCGGCAATGCGGCACGCGCTTTGTCCGGCGGTAACCTGCAGAAATTTGTGATCGGCCGCGAGGTGATGCAGCGCCCGGAAGTTCTGGTGGTCAACCAGCCCACATGGGGTGTCGATGCCTCCGCCGCGGCGGCGATCCGTCAGGCCTTGCTTGATCTTGCCGAGGGCGGTGCCTCCGTCATCGTGATCAGTCAGGATCTGGATGAGCTGATGGAGATCTCCGACCGGTTTGCCGCGCTGAACGAGGGGCGTCTCTCTGACCCGCGCCCGACCGCAGGGCTGACGGTGGAGCAGATCGGCATGATGATGGGCGGCGCGCATGGCATGGAGGTGGCACATGTCTGAGGCCGCGGGTGACACAGGTTTTTATTCCGCCGGGCGTGATTGCGGCGAAAAGACAAGAGGCGCGCGCAGATGATCAGGCTTGAAAAACGCCCCACGCCAAGTCGCACCTTCGCCTGGGCCACGCCGCTGCTGGCGGTGCTTGCCACCTTCTTTTTCGGCGGCGTACTTTTTGCGCTGCTCGGCAAGGATCCGGTCCAGTCCATTCTGACGATCTTCTGGCAACCGCTCTTTGGCGAATTTTCGTTCTTTTACAGACCACAGCTGCTGATCAAGGGAGCGCCGCTGGTGCTGATCGCCATCGGTCTCAGCCTCGGCTTCCGCGCCGGCATCTGGAACATCGGCGCCGAAGGGCAGTACATTATGGGCGCGCTCTTCGGGGCCGGTGTCGGGCTCGCTTTCTATCCCGCCGAAAGCGTTTTTATCTTCCCGCTGATGGTGATCGCCGGGGCTTTCGGGGGCTGGGCCTGGGCGATGATCCCGGCGGTTCTCAAAGTGCGCTTCGGCACGAATGAGATCCTGGTGTCGCTTATGCTGGTCTACGTGGCCGAGCAGTTTCTGGCCTCTATGTCACTGGGACTGATGAAAAATCCCGAAGGCTTCGGCTTTCCCGGCAGCCGCAACCTGCAACAGTATGCCTCAGCGCATAACGCCGAGATCATCACAAACAGCGGGATGCACTGGGGCGTGGTGGCGGCAATGATTGCTGTGATCTTTGCCTATGTGCTGCTGGCGCGGCACCGGCTGGGATTTGCGGTGCGGGTCACTGGTGAAGCCCCGCGGGCGGCGCGGTTTTCGGGCGTCAATCCGGGCCGGCTTATCCTTTTCTGCCTTGGCACATCGGGTATGCTTGCGGGGCTTGCAGGGCTGTTCGAAGTCTCCGGTCCCGCGGGGCAGGTCAGCATTGATTTCAATGTGGGCTATGGCTTTACCGCGATTATCGTGGCCTTTCTGGGCCGGCTGCATCCGGTGGGCATTGTGCTGGCGGGTCTGCTGATGGCGCTGACCTATATCGGCGGGGACATCGCGCAAAGCCAGCTTGGCCTGCCCGCCGCCGCGATCCAGGTCTTTCAGGGGATGCTGCTCTTCTTCCTCCTGGCCTTTGATCTCTTTACCAACTACCGGCTGCGCGTTGGCCGGACGGAGGCTGCGTAATGGACCTGTCCGCGATCAACCCGATCCTGCTGATAGCTGCTCTGATGAGTGCAGCGACCCCCATCCTGCTGGCCGCCACCGGCGAGCTTGTGGTTGAGCGCGCGGGTGTGCTGAACCTCGGGGTGGAAGGCATGATGATCACCGGAGCGATCTGCGGCTTTGCCATCGCAGTGGAGACCGGATCACCCACCACGGGCTTTATCGCCGCTGCAGTCGGGGGGGCGGTGCTCAGCCTGCTTTTCGCGCTGCTGACCCAGGTAACGCTGGCCAATCAGGTGGCATCCGGTCTGGCACTCACCCTCTTTGGCCTTGGGATATCGTCTCTGCTTGGTCAGGGCTATGTCGGGGTGAAACCGCCGCGTATGCCGGATGTGAACTTCGGACCTCTCAGCGATATTCCGGTCATCGGGCCGATCCTCTTTTCGCATGATCCGCTGCTCTATGTCGGACTGCTTCTGGTCGCCGGTGTCTGGGCGGTGTTGCGGTTCACGCGCGCGGGCCTGGTGCTGCGCGCAGTGGGGGAAAACCACGATGCTGCCCACGCCCTGGGGTACAAGGTCGTGCGCATCCGTACACTGGCAATCATGTTCGGCGGGGCGCTGGCGGGCATGGGGGGCGCCTATATCAGCCTCATTCGCGTGCCGCAGTGGACCGAGGGCATGACCGCCGGCGTGGGCTGGATCGCGCTCGCGCTGGTGGTCTTTGCCAGCTGGAAGCCCTGGCGGGTTCTGCTCGGTGCTTATCTTTTTGGCGGGATTACCCAGTTGCAGCTTAATCTGCAGGGCGCAGGCGTTGCCATTCCTGTCGAATATCTGGCAATGTCACCCTATGTAATCACCATCGTCGTGCTTGTTATGCTTTCTGCGGATAAGAGCGCGGCACCCGGCTCACTGGGCCGGTCATTCCATGCCTCAAGCTAGAGGCCATTCAACGTCCGGGCAAAACGGGCGCATTAAAACGGGGAAGACCTGAACATGAAACTCACCACCCTTTTTGCCGGTGCGGCTGTCGCACTTGGCCTTGCCACCGTGGCTGTCGCGGACGGGCATGAGAAAACCAAAGTCGGCTTTGTCTATGTCGGCCCGATCGGCGACGGCGGCTGGACCTACGAGCACGACAAAGGCCGTCTGATGGTCGAGAAAGAACTCGGCGATGCGGTCGAGACCGTCTATGTCGAGAACGTGGCTGAAGGCCCGGACAGTGAGCGTGTGATGACACAGATGGCGCTTGATGGTGCGGATCTGATTTTCACAACCTCCTTTGGCTACATGGATCCGACGATCAATATTGCGGCCAAGTTCCCGGATGTGAAATTCGAGCACGCCACCGGCTATAAGCGCGCTGACAACGTCTCCACCTATTCCGCACGGTTCTACGAAGGCCGCGCGATCCAGGGTCATATCGCGGGCAAGATGACCAAATCCAACATCGTGGGTTATATCGGGTCTTTCCCGATCCCCGAAGTGATCCGGGGCATCAACTCCGCCTACATCCACGCCAGCAAAGTAAACCCGGACGTGGAGTTCAAAATCATCTGGGTCTACACGTGGTTTGATCCTGCAAAAGAAGCCGACGCAGCAAAGACGCTGATCGAACAGGGTGCCGACGTGGTGCTGCAGCACACCGATTCCACGGCGCCTCAGGCCGCCGCTCAGGAAGCCGGCAATGTGGTGACCTTTGGCCAGGCGTCTGACATGGCACAGTATGCGCCCTTCCCGCGAGTTTCCTCCATTATCGATGAGTGGGGCCCCTATTACGTCGCGCGCACCAAAGCCGTTATGGACGGCACCTGGGAGAGCATGGATACATGGGATGGCATCGGCGCCGGAATGGTCGGCATCGGTGAGATCTCGGACGCCGTGCCTGCTGATGTCAAAGAAGAAGCCCTGGCGTTGCAGGCGGCAATTGCGGACGGCTCCTATCACGCCTTCACCGGGCCGATCAACAAACAGGACGGATCCGCCTGGCTTGCAGACGGCGAAACAGCGGATGACGGCACGCTTGCCGGTATGAACTTCTACGTCGAAGGCATCGAAGGCGATATTCCGCAGTAAGCGGGCAACGCACTGCGAAGATTTTTGAAAGGTCCCGTTCGCGGGGCCTTTTGCATTTTATCTGCCCTGAAAACGGACCGCGCTCTCGCCTGATGTCAGCAGCACAACAACACGCGCCTCAGGCATTGACGGGCTGGCCTGCGGTGACGGGGAAACAGCATCGCCCGTGCCGCTCCCTGCGGCCCTGCCGATGCTGAAGGTGGCAGTAGCGGGCTTCGGGTTCATAAAACTGCGCCCGGCAGCCTGATCAGACACGTACTGCAATAAGACGGAAAAGGCGCCTTTGCTGATACAAAGGTCCGCGCGCGCCGCATGAGGTCGTCGATCCGGGTCAGTAAGAATATTCGGCGTAGATCCGGCTGAGGTCGCCGTTCCAGTCACCGTGATAATGCGCCAGCAGCTCGTCAGCAGGGACCTTGCCCGTTTCAACGCTTTCATGAAGTGCGTTCAGGAAATGTGTCTCGTCGGGCACCATGCCGCCTGCTCCCTTTCGGGCGCGTGCCTTCAGGCCGGCGGTACTGATCGCAACTGCCTCGCGGGCGATCTCATGCATTTTTACCCCGTTCACTTCGGCCTGCAGCGCGTCAACCGACGCCGCGACGCGAAGCCCGTCGCGGGTTTCTGCATCCCAGTCTTTCGCCAGATCCCAGGCCGCATCAAGTGCGGTCTGGTCATACATCAGCCCGACCCAGAAAGCCGGCAGAGCGCAGAGCCGCCGCCACGGGCCCCCGTCCGCGCCTCGCATCTCGATATACCGCTTCATCCGTGCTTCGGGGAAGGCGGTGGTCAGATGGTCCGCCCAGTCCGAAAGTGTCGGGATCTCACCGGGCAATGCGGGCAGTTCACCCTTCATGAAATCACGAAATGACATGCCAAGCGCGTCGATGTATTTTCCGTCCCGGTACACGAAATACATCGGCACATCGAGCGCATAGTCGACCCATGCGTCGAACCCGAATCCGTCCTCAAAAACGAAGGGCAGCATGCCGGTGCGCGCCGCATCCAGATCGCGCCAGACACGGCTGCGCCAGGATTTGTGCCCGTTGGGTTTGCCCTCAAAGAAGGGCGAGTTGGCAAAAAGCGCCGTGGCCACCGGTTGCAGCGCCAGTGCGACGCGCATTTTCTGCACCATGTCCGGCTCGGAACCGAAATCAAGATTCACCTGAACCGTGCAGGTGCGGCGCATCATGACCCGGCCCATGGTGCCGACCTTGGTCATGTATTCGTTCATCAGTTTGTACCGGCCCTTGGGCATCAGATCCATGTCGTCATGGGTCCAGACCGGTGCGGCACCCAGCCCGATAAAGCCGGCACCGATGCGGTCTGCCACGTCACGCACTTCGCGCAGGTGGGTGTTCACTTCATCACAGGTCTCGTGGATCGTTTCCAGCGGTGCACCGGAAAGTTCCAGCTGTCCGCCAGGCTCAAGGCTGATGTTCGCGCCGTCTTTTTCGAGGCCGATCAGATGGCCGCCTTCGGCTACGGGCGACCAGCCGTGATCATCCCGCAACCCCTCCAGCATGACCCGGATTGAGCGCGGACCATCATAGGGCAGCGGTTTCAGCGTGTCTTTGCAATAGCCGAACTTTTCGTGCTCGGTACCGATGCGCCAGTCTTCTTTGGGCTTGCAGCCGTCTGCGAGATATTGCGTAAGCTGATCACGGGACGTGACCGGCCCTCCGCCGGACTGTGGAATAGACATTTGGGAGGCTCCGTTTCGACAGACTGTACGCTCAGGCTTCCGGAATGGGACGAATTGCCGGGTGTGTCAATGCACGGTCAGTTGTGCGTGAGCGGACAGGTCCCGGTGCCAGATCACGACCTGCTGCTCTCCGCCTGATTCCGCCCGCCCGTTCAGAGCGTCGAGCATGCGCGCGGTTTTCAGACCCGGCAGTGTGGCAAAGGCATCAAAGAGCGCCTCTGCGCCTTCGGCATTGACCGGTATCATCAGCTCATTCTGACCGGGCTGTTTCAGCCGCCAGTGCGCGGGATGCTGGCGCCGGTCGAGGCTCAGTGCCTGCAGTTCGCCTAAGGCAATGACACCCCCTGTCAGCGGCCCGAAATAGGCCACCTGTCCTTCGTCTACGCGCACCGAGCCAGGGCCTGCGCCCGCACTGCGAAAGCGCGCGCGCTGAAAGCCGATGCGTATCAGTGCAAGGCCCGCGATAATCATCACGATTGCCGGGATCGTCAGCAACTGTCCGGGTCCGGCCAGCCACCACAGCCCCAGCAGCAGCAGCGCGCCGCCGGTCAGCGCCTCGCGCCAGCGCATCAGCTGGTCTTTCGCCTCGGGCCGGATCATACGCGCGCTCTTTGGGTTTTCGTGCGGGTCAGAGCATAGCTCATGTCCAGTCTCCCAGTGCCTGCTGCCAGAGGGTCAGCGCCGCAACAGCGGCGGTATCGGCCCGAAGAATACGGGGGCCGAGCGATACAGGATGCGCATGTGACAGCCCGTGCAACCGCGTGCGTTCATCATCGGAGAAACCACCCTCCGGACCGATCAGAACGGCCCAGGGTCCCGGCGCGTCCGGCAGAACGGGTGCACCCGACGGAGCCGCCTCATCACAGAACATGATGCGTCGGCCTGCGTTCCAGCCATCAAGTAAAGCAGGCAGTTTCTGCAGATCAGTTACGTCAGGCACAAAGGTGCCGCCGCATTGCTCGGCAGCCTCCACCGCATGCGCCTGCAGCCTGTCGCGCTGAATTCGGCCGGCATTGGTAAAAGCGGTCTGCACGGGAACAATCCTGGCCGCGCCCAGTTCGGCAGCTTTTTCCACGATGAAATCCGTGCGCGCCTTTTTGATCGGCGCAAACATCAGCCACAGATCGGGCGGCATTCGCAACGGCCGCGTCTGTTCCAGCACCCGCAGCGTGCCACCGCGTTTGCCGGCCTGCTCAATCTGCGCCAGCCATTCGCCGCTTTTACCATCAAAGACCAGCAGGTGATCGCCCGCGCCCTGACGCATCACACCGAAAAGGTAATGTGACTGCTCACGCGACAGAGGAAGCGTTTGCGCCTCCCCCAAAGGGTGCTCTACATAAAGCCGGATTTTCGCTGATACGTCACGCTCCATGAGGGGAACATATGCAAGAGCCCAAGCCAGCACCAGATGGTCAGGTCGCAGATGCGCCAAAAGACAACTGGGTGGACCTTTATGCACCCGGTCCTGCGCGCCCGTATCTGCGTCTGAGCCGGGCGGACCGGCCGATCGGCACATGGCTGTTGCTGATCCCCTGCTGGTGGGGGCTGGCACTGGCCATTCATTTCGACGGTCAGATGCGCCTCCATGACCTGTGGATTGCTCTTGGCTGTGGCGTCGGGGCCTGGCTGATGCGGGGCGCGGGCTGTACCTGGAACGATATCTCGGACCGCGACTATGACGGCGCGGTGGAACGCACCCGCTCGCGACCTATCCCCGCAGGACAGGTCAGCGTCACCGGGGCGGTGATCTGGATGTGTCTGCAGGCGCTAGTGGCTTTCGGTATCCTGCTCACGTTTAACACGGCTGCCATTCTGCTGGGTGTTCTGGCGTTGTTGCCGGTGGCGATCTATCCGTTTGCCAAACGCTTCACCTGGTGGCCGCAGGTCTTTCTGGGGCTTGCGTTTAACTGGGGGGCGTTGCTGGCTTGGACCGCGCATACGGGCGAGCTTGGCGCGCCGGCGGTGGTGCTTTACTGCAGCGGCATTGCATGGACGCTGTTTTATGACACCATCTATGCCCATCAGGATACCGAAGACGACGCGCTTATCGGTATCAGATCGACCGCGCGGCTCTTTGGAGACAAAACCGGTCCCTGGCTGCGGCGCTTTCTGGTCGTGACGGTGGGTCTGATGGGACTTTCTGTGATATTTGCCCTGCAGCCCGGCGGTAACATTCTGGCGATGGTGGTGGCCCTTGCCGGCCCCTGGGCCATGGGATGGCACATGGCCTGGCAGCTGCGCGGGCTGGATATTGAAAACAATGACAAGCTCTTACAGCTTTTCCGCTGCAACCGGGACACCGGCTTTATCCCGCTGATTTTCTTTGTGGCAGCTTTGCTGGTGTGATTGATAACCCGGGCGCGGAGGCGTATCAGTGCCCCTGTGATGTACAAGGCTCTGCACTGATATGCGCGTATCCCGGCTGACCATGATTTTGGCGGTGTTCCTGACCGCTGCGGGCTTTGCGCTGATCGCGGCCAACTCCTCTGTGACAATCGTCGAGGAAAGCTCAGAGACCGGCGTCCGCCAGCAACTGGATCTGAACGGGCTGACCTGGGCAGAAGTCGAAGCAAGCGGCTTGCAGGTCGTTCTGGCCGGTACAGCGCCAAATGAGGCACTGCGCTTTCGCGCGCTGAGCATTGCAGGGTCTGTCGTCGATGCGGCCCGGATCATTGACGAGATGCAGATCGCGGCGGCAGAAGACGTGGCCCCGCCCCGTTTCTCTGCTGAGGTGCTGCGCAACACAGCCGGGATATCGGTGATCGGGCTGATCCCGCTGAGTACGGACCGCGATGCTCTGATAGAGGCATTTACCGCAATGAGCGATCTGCCGGTCACTGACCTTCTGGAGACAGCGGATTACCCGGCACCGTCCGGGTGGGAGGATGCCCTGGCATATGCCATCACCGCGATGGATGAGCTGCCACGTGCGAAGGTTTCAGTCGCTGCAGGGCGGGTCGCAATTACTGCGATAGCCGACAGCACCGGGGACAAGACCCGTATGGAAACAGAGTTGCGCCGGGCCGCACCTCCCGCACTTAACGTGGCCCTGAACATCTCCGCACCACGGCCTGTGATCACCCCCTTTACGCTGCGCTTCGTCATCGACGAAGCGGGCGCGCGTTTCGATGCCTGCTCTGCCGACACAGAATCTGCCCGGACAAGTATTCTGACGGCGGCCATGGAAGCCGGGCTGACCGGTCCCGGGCGGTGCACTGTCGGAATGGGCGTGCCCAGCCCCAGCTGGCCAGACGCGGGGCAGACCGCCATAGCAGCGCTTGCCGAGATTGGCGGCGGGTCGGTAACCTTCTCAGACGCGGATGTCACGATTGTGGCTGCAGAGGGCACCGAGTTCGGCCTCTTTGAGCAGGTGATCGGTGAACTGGAAAACGCACTGCCTGAGGTGTTCGCGCTCTACTCTGTCCGACCGGAAGCGGCAGATCCCGCCGACGGGCCCGCAGAGTTTCTCGCCACGCTCAGCCCCGAAGGTCAGGTACAGCTGCGCGGCCGGATTTCGGGCGAGAAGATGCGCGATGTGGCCGACAGTTTCGCACGCGCCAGATTTGGTTCTGAAAACGTCTACACTGCCGCCCGCGTTGTCCCCGACCTGCCGGCCGACTGGCCTGCGCGGGTGCTGACCGGGATCGAAGCGCTCGGCTATCTCAACAACGGTGTTGTCGTCGTCACACCCGAAACCGTGCGTCTTTCCGGTGCATCAGGCAATCCGGATGCCAGTGATATGATTGCACGGCTCATGGCCGGCAAGCTGGGCGAAGAATCACAGTTTGAAATTAACGTGACCTATATCGAGGAGCTTGATCCCGTCGCGGCTCTGCCAACGCCGGAGGAGTGCGAAGCCAGGATTGCGGAGGTGGTCGCCGGCAGCAAGATCAACTTTGAGCCGGGATCAGCGACGATTGATGCCGGCGCCCTGCCCGTCATGGACGAAATCGCAGAGATCCTGTCCGAATGCGGCGATCTGAGGCTTGAGGTCCAGGGCCACACTGACAGCCAGGGCCGCGAAGAGATGAACCTGGCGCTGAGCCAGGCGCGGGCGGAATCAGTGCTGAACGAGCTCCGGGCGCGCCGGGTGCTGACCGGAAACTTCCTCGCGGTGGGGTACGGCGAAGAAAACCCGGTTGCCGATAACGGCAGCGAAGACGGCCGCGAAGACAACCGGCGGATCGAGTTCCGTCTGATCCGCCCGGAGTCAAGTGTGCCCGAGGGCGACTCCGCACTGGAAAGCCTCGCGGAAAAGTCGGATACAAAAGACGAAGCGACGGCGGAGGACCCTACGAATGAGCAGGACTGAATTTGTTATCGCCACGGCGATCATTCTGTTTGTGGCGTTCTGTCTGGGATGGTTCGCGAACTGGCTGGTTCACCGTTTCACCCGGGTCGCAGCAGACGACGTGGCGCAGCTGGACAGGATGAGCCAGGAGCTGCATGAGGCAGAAGAAACCCGCGATCAGGCCATTACCTATCTGCAACAGCGCGAAGCGGAGCTGACCAATCAGCTGGCGCAGACCGAAGCAGAACTCCGGGCTGCGATGGAGGGGCTGCGCGACGCCCGCCACGAAACAGAAGAAATGCGCGCCCATATGGCCAGTGCACGACCGGCCAGCTGAGTTCCGCCCAGGGGGACCCTGTCGGTCAGGCGACGGTCATATGCGCGCAATCGGCGTCGTGGCTGATCTTCTGCGACGTACTGCCGAGAAAAGCACCCGCGACATTGCCCAGACCGCGCCGTCCTGTCACGATCAGATCCGCACCGCAATCTTTGGCACAGGCGACGACGTCGTCCGCCGGGTCGCCCGAACCGATATGCGTTTTCACGCCGACCTTATGAGCCTCGGCCACGGCTTTTGCCTCGTTGAGAACTTTCTCCGCTGCTTCCTTCACTTTTTCAGGCTCCGGCATCGTCGTTGCAACATGATACCCGGCCACTGCCCCGAGGGCGAAGGCTACGGTTTCAGCTTTGGGCGTGTGAACGAGATGGATTTCGGAGTTGTATTTGCCGGCCATGTCGCAGGCCAGTTCAAGCGCTTTACCGGCCTGACCTGAGCCGTCGACCCCTACTACGATTTTTGAAAACATTGTCTGATCTCCTCTCTTACGGGTTGAGAGGAGAATGGCGACATGGCGGCAGGCGCACCATGATCCAGGTCAAGTGCCAGCCCTGTGCGTTTACCAGCGGTCCAGCGCTTTTTCATCCTCGTCGCGCGCGGCGACCCAGCCTGAACCCTTTGCGGTGATCTCACGTTTCCAGAACGGGGCGCGGGATTTGAGGTAGTCCATCAGATATTCAGCAGCCTCGAATGCATCACGGCGATGCCTCGCGGCAGTCGCAACCATCATAATCATCTCGCCCGGCACCAGCCGCCCGTAGCGGTGGATCACCAGCACATCACCCAGCGACCAGCGGGCTGTGGCGCGCTCTGCAATGTCTGCCAGCGCGGTTTCGGTCATGCCCGGGTAATGCTCTATCTCCATCGCCTCAAGCGCATCCGTGCCGGTGTCTCTCACCACGCCTGTAAAGGTTACGATGGCGCCCATATCTGTTCGCCCGGCGGCAAATGCTGCCGCCTCCGCACCAAAATCAAAAGCAGTTTCCGAGACAACGATCCTCACGGGGTCATCCGCCGGTCATGGGGGGAAAGAACGCCACTTCGCGCACCCCGTCGAGCGATGCGTCAAAATCGCTGAGCTCCTGATCCACCGCGACGCGCAGCGCTGAGACATCTGCAAAGGCAGCAGCATAGCGGTCTTCGCGCGCGCGCAGTTGCTCGACCAGCCCCGCGACTGTATTCGCATCGGTTTCAACGGTTTCGCGGGGCAGGCCGATCCGCTCGCGGACCCAGGCAAAATACAACACATCCATCAGCTGTCATCCTTCAGATAAGGCATCGCCTTTTTCAGGTAATCAAAACCCGTCACAAAAGTCAGACCTGCCGCGATCCACAACAGTACAAGACCCGTCTGACCGGCCCATTCCATGGCCGTGTGTTTCCAGCGCAACCCCTGCAGATCCTCAGCACGCCCGGCAAAAACATCCGCGATCATCTGCTCGTCCATCCCCCACGCCGACATGCCCAGATAATGCTCAAAAACGCCGTGCGAAAAAAGGACCGCGATTGAAATCATCTGGCAGGTGGTCTTCCACTTGGCGAGTTTTGTGACTTTCAGCGTGCCGGCGGTATCGCCCAGAAATTCCCGCAGGCCGGAGACAAAAACCTCCCGGAAAAGGATCACTGTCGCCGGCAGCACCAGCCAGGGTGACCAGCTGGAAAACCCGATGATGACCATAAGTGCGATCACCACCATGGCCTTGTCGGCAATCGGGTCGAGCATCGCACCAAGCTTGGTTTCCTGTTTCCAGGCGCGTGCCAGATAGCCGTCGAACCAGTCCGTGACCGCGGCGGAAACAAAAAGCACAAGCGCAAACCAGTCCGCCCACGGCCGGGTGAAATAGAGAAACATCACCGCAACAAGCGGCGCTGCAATCAACCTTATTATGGTCAGCACATTGGGCAGTGTGAGCGTCATAAGATCACCTTACATCGCCGTAATTCCGGACGAAAGCGGCATTGATACCACCCTGTCGGGCACGCGCTCCCGCTTTTCGCAGAAAAGCCAGGGCATGTCGTCGCCCCCCGCCCGGGGGGCGTCCGCCGGATCAGCCTTTTTCGTGAAAGTAGTCATAGATCTTTTCAGCGAGTCGCGCCGACACGCCCTCAACCGCTTTGAGATCGCTCAGGTTAGCGCGGGCGACGGCTTTGGCAGATCCGAAATGCGCCAGCAATGCCCGTTTGCGCGCAGCCCCCACGCCCGGCACATCATCAAGCGGCGTCGCGCCGACGGATTTCGCCCGCTTAGCGCGGTGGGTTCCGATCGCAAAACGGTGGGCCTCGTCGCGCATGCGTTGCACATAATACAGCACCGGGTCATTGTGGCGCAGGGCAAAGACCTGCCGTCCGGGCCGGTAAAATTCTTCCTTGCCCGCGTCGCGGTCAATACCCTTTGCAACACCGACCATCGGAATATCCTCAACGCCGTATTCGCGCATGATTGAAGCGACAGCGCTGACCTGGCCCGCGCCGCCATCTATCAGCAGAAGATCGGGCCAGTGGCCCTCTTTGCGCTCCGGGTCTTCCTTGATCAGCCTTTTGAACCTGCGCGACAGCACTTCTTTCATCATTCCGAAGTCATCCCCCGGTGTCAGGGCATCACCACGGATGTTGAATTTGCGATACTGGTTCTTCATAAAACCTTCGGGCCCCGCCACGATCATCGCGCCCACCGCAAAGGCGCCCTGAATGTGCGAGTTGTCGTAAACCTCGATCCGCTCAGGAGCCGCCTTGAGATCAAAGGCCTCAGCCAGCCCTTTCATCAGCCGTGCCTGGGTCGCGCTCTCCGCCATTTTACGCGCCAGCGACTCGCGGGCATTGCGCAGCGCGCCGTCGATCAGTTCAGCCTTTTCGCCACGCTGCGGGACCAGCAGTTCAACCCGGCGTCCCAGCTTGCCCGAGAGCGCTTCGGTCATCAGATCGGAGTTCTCGATCTCGTTGCTGAGCAGGATCTGGCGGGGCGGCTCGCGGGTGTCATAAAACTGGCCGAGAAACGCTTCCAGCACCTCGGCTGCATCCACATCCTGCCCGACCCGGGGATAGTAGTCGCGGTTGCCCCAGTTCTGATTGGCGCGAATGAAGAACACCTGAACACAGGCCTGCCCGTTCTCAAGATGCAGCGCCACGATATCGGCTTCCGCAACGCCTTTGGGATTGATCCCCTGTGCGGTCTGCACCTGGGTCAACGCCTTGATCCGGTCGCGCAGCGCCGCTGCGCGTTCAAACTCCATCGCTTCTGACGCGGCCGTCATCTCATGCGCCAGACGCGCCTGAATATCGGTGGTCTTGCCGGTCAGAAACTTTTCAGCGTCCCGTACGGTCTGGCGGTATTCCTCTGAGGTGATCCGCCCGACGCAGGGCGCCGAGCACCTTTTGATCTGGTACTGCAGGCAGGGGCGTGTACGCCCTTCGAATTCCGCGTTAGAGCAGTTGCGCAGCAAAAAGACCCGCTGCAGCTGGTTCAGCGTCCGGTTGACTGCCCCTGCCGAGGCAAAAGGACCATGATAGCTGCCTTTTTCTTTTTTCGCGCCCCGGTGTTTCTTGATCTGCGGAAAATCATGGTCCGCTGTTACCAGAATATTCGGGAAGCTTTTATCGTCACGCAGCAGCACGTTGAAACGCGGTTTGAGCTGTTTGATGAGGTTTTGCTCGAGCAGTAACGCCTCGGTTTCGGTCTTTGTCGTCAGGAACATCATCGAGGCGGTCATCGAGATCATCCGGCTGATCCGGCCGGAATGGCCGCCCGGTCGGGCATAGTTCGACACCCGCGCCCGCAGATTGCGCGCCTTGCCCACATAAAGAACCCGGCTTTCGCTATCCAGCATCCGGTAAACGCCGGGCGAGGTGTCCAGCGTTTTCAGATACCCCTGGATTACATCGTATCCGGTGGTTTCCTCTTTGGGATGTGTGTCCGGTGATTCTGTCATGTCAGCTCTGATTGATTCCCTGCCTGGTGCTGCACCGTGGCCGCCTCCTCCGCAAGGGTGAACCTTTCCACGGTTCCTGTGGACAACTCTGCAGATAACTTATTAGCACAGCCAATTTTCCGTTGCATTCAGGGTATTTCCGGGAACTGCCCAAAAAAAAGGCGGTAATTTAACCAACTGAATTTATTGCGTATTTTCTTATATACAGGCCAAGGTTTTGAAAACAAAGGCCTTTTATTAACGCTTTTGTAACAGTCTTCCGCGCGGTGCAAAACTCCGGTCAGGTCTGTCCCTATTCAACGTCAGTGACGTCCGGTGTCTGCCACGCGAGATGCTGCCCGCCGTCCACACAAAGCAACTGACCGGTGACCGCCGGGGCCTCCAGAAAATACCCGACAGCAGCTGTAATATCCTGAGGATCTGAGCCGCGCCCCAGCACCGTCGCCGCACGCTGCCGTGCAAACTGCTCCGCTTCCTGGCGTCCGCCCTGCAGTGTCGGGCCGGGTCCTATGGCGTTAACCCGGATGGCCGGCGCCAGCGCGCGGGCTGTTGTCTGTGTCAGTGTCCAGAGTGCTGCTTTGGCGAGCGTATAGGTCATAAAATCCGGCGTGAGTTTTCGCACGCGCTGATCGACCATGTTTAAAATCAGCCCGGTTGCAACAGGCTCTCCGTTGCTGTCGCGCGCAGGCTCCAGCCCCTGACCGGCCATCGCCCGGGTCAGCAGGAAGGGCGCGCGCAGATTGCTTTGCATATGCCGGTCCCAGCTTTCGCGCGTGGCCGTGCCGATCGTGTCATGCTCAAAGATCGACGCATTGTTGATGAGACAGGTTACCGGGCCGCCGAGCGCCTCCCTGGCATCCGCAAAAAGCTGTTCCGTCGCACCATCATCAAGCAGGTCCGCGCGGAGCGCGTGGGCCCGCCCGCCCTGCTCTGCAATGCGCCCGACAGTTTCGCGTGCACCGGCATCCGAGGACGCGTAGTGTACAACGACCTCATACCCGCGTGCAGCCAGATATACGGCGATCTCGCGCCCGATACGGTGCCCGGCGCCGGTCACAAGTGCCCTGGTCATATTTTCTCTCCCGGGTCGGCCGCTCAGCCGAGAAGCAGGAACATGTATCCGCCGTAAAGGGCTGTCAGAACGATGCCCCAGGTGCGGTTTATATCCTGTCTGGTGTAAACAAATACTGCGAGGATCAGGGACGCCACAAGCATCACCCACAGATCAAATGTCAGGAATTCCGGATCGACCGGTATCGGCCCGATAAAGCTGGCGATGCCGATAATCGCAAGCAGGTTGAACATATTTGATCCGATGACATTGCCCAGCGCCACATCCGCCTGACGCCGCAACGCGGCCATGACGGTGGTCGCAAGTTCCGGCAGCGATGTCCCGATGGCGACAAGCGTAAGCCCGATCACCGTATCGGACACACCGTATTCCTGCGCGATCACGGTCGCATTATCCACCAGCAGATCTGCGCCCAGCGGCAGACCGACAAGACCCAGCACCAGAAAAACGGCGATGCGCCATCCGGGCATATCCGGGTCGGCGCCTTCGGGTTCCTCTTCGGGGTCTTCCTTGCAGGCAGCCCGATGCTTTTGCGTATCGCGAAAGGCGTCGGTCAGCACAAAGGCCAGCGCCGCAAGAAGGATCGTACCTGAGATCCAGTCAAAAACGCCCCGGAACGCAAGCCCGATAAAGAGCAGCGAGGCGAGGATCATAAAATTGTAGGTTTTACGTGTATTGCACTCGGAGGTGTGCATGGTCGCAAGGATCGCGGGAATGCCCAGTACCAGCAGGATATTTGCCGTGTTGGACCCCACCACATTACCCAGCGCCAGCCCCGGCACGTCTTCCAGCACCGCCTGTACCGAAATAAGCAACTCGGGCGCTGAGGTGCCGAAAGCCACGATTGTCAGGCTCACGATCAGAGCCGGTATGCCGAGGCGAAGACTGAGGTTGACGGCCCCTTTCACCAGGGCGTCACCGGCAAGCAGGAGGATCACCAGGCCCAGTCCGCTGAGCGCCCAGGCCAGCGTCATCCGCGCCCACCGTGACCGCACCCGCACGGACCACGACCGATGCGGTAACGCCCGCAGCCGGGGCATTTGGCAGATGCCAGTCGTTTACCACCCAGCCAGTGCATTTTCCCGAACATCGCCAGGACCGCAATCACGACGAGAAACAGAGTGACGATTTTGAAAATCATTCCCTTACAGCCCGAACTGCGCAAAGGCGCTGCGCTCTTCGACGGTGTTCAGCGCGTCATCCATGATGCGGACACCGAAACGGGAGAGAAACGGTCTTTTGATGCCGTAGCGCCGGAACTTCACTTTTTCGCCGAAACGCTCCTGCATCTTTGGTTTCAGATGCCCCACACCGTCGATAAGGCCGAGTTCAGTTGCCCGCCGGGCCAGCCATATCTCCCCGGTGAAAAGATCCTGATCTTCGGGCAGTTTGCCACCCCGTCGCGCGGTGATATGGTCTTTGAAATTGGTATGGATGTCTTCCAGCAGCGTCTTAAGGCGCGCCACATCTTCCGGGTTTTCCGGACGAAAGGGATCCAGCATGGATTTGGACTTGCCCGCCGTGTAAACTCTGCGCTCGATGCCATGACGGCTGATCAGCTCATCAACACCGAAAGACGCTGAAATGACACCGATTGAGCCCACAACCGAGCTTTCATCTGCATAAATCTCGTCTGCTGCAGCTGCCAGCCAGTAGCCACCCGAGGCCGCGACATCCTCGACAAATGCATAGACCGGTACTTCTTTTTCCGCAGCCAGCCGGCGGATCCGGGCACCGATCAGAGACGACTGTACCGGGCTGCCGCCAGGTGAGTTGATCTCAAGGGCGACGGCGACCGGTTTACCCTTTGAGAACGCCTTTTCCAGAACGGGTTCAAGAACCGCGTCGTTCAGTGTTCCGCGTCCCGATCCGCTGATCATGCCGGAAAGGCGGACAACAGCAACAACGGGGCCAGTTTTAAGAAAGGGTATCCAGCGCTTCATGAGTTCCCATGTAGAATGGCGCCCCTCACCAGACAAGGTGGGCGCACAGAAGAGTTTTCACCCTGCACCTTTATTGCCGGATCCGCCAGCCGGTACGGAATATCAACCAGATCGCTCCGAGGCAGAGCCCGGTGAAAAGCGTGATCGCCAAAAGAGAGATACCGATCGACACATCCGCCGTTCCGAAGAAGGCCCAGCGAAAGCCCGAAATCAGGTAAACGACCGGGTTGAACATGGAAATGGTTTGCCAGACCGGTGGCAGCATCGAGATCGAATAGAAAGATCCGCCGAGGAAAACCAGCGGTGTCACGATCAGCAGAGGTACCAGTTGCAGCTGCTCAAAGCTGCCCGCCCAGATACCGATGATGAAGCCCAGCAGCGCAAAGCTGAGACAGGTGAGCACAAGAAATGCAGTCATAGCAAAGGGATGAGCGATACTCACGTCCACAAAGAAAAACGAGGTCACCAGGATGATGACGCCTATGATCAGCGCTTTGGTCGCGGCCGCACCCACATAGCCTGCGACGATTTCCAGAAAATTTACCGGGGCGGAAAGCAGCTCATAGACCGTGCCTATGAATTTGGGAAAGTAGATGCCGAAGGAGGCATTGGAAATCGCCTGGGTGATCACCGACAGCATGATAAGCCCCGGCACGATGAACGCACCATAGCTTACGCCCTCGACTTCCTCGATGCGGCTGCCGATCGCGGCACCGAAAACCACAAAATAAAGTGAAGTGGACAGCACCGGCGAAATCAGACTCTGCGCAAGGGTCCGGAAAAAGCGTGCCATTTCAAAAAGGTATATTGCGCGAATTGCTTCGAAGTTCATGGCGCGCCCTCCTCTTCGCGCGACACAAGGTCGACAAAAATGTCCTCCAGGCTGCTCTGGCGCGTGGCGACATCGCGCAGGACCAGACCCGCGGCAGAGACATCGCGCAGCAATTTCGTGATGCCCGTGCGTTCGGCCCGGGTGTCATAGGAATAGGTCAGTGTTTTGCGGTCCTCGCAGAGAACCAGGTCGTATGACGACAGTGTTTCAGGGATTGCGCCGATCTCTTCAGAGAGCTGCACATCCAGCTGTTTGCGGCCCATCCTGGTCATCAGCGCGTCCTTATCCTCGACCAGCAGCATTTCACCCCGCGCGATGACGCCTATGCGATCAGCGATGGCCTCGGCCTCTTCAATGTAATGGGTGGTCAGAACAATGGTCACGCCGGTGGCTTTCAGGCCCCGGACGACGTCCCACATGTCTTTTCTGAGTTCGACATCCACGCCCGCCGTCGGCTCATCGAGAAACAGAAGGCGCGGCTCATGGCTCAGGGCCTTGGCAATCAGCACCCGGCGTTTCATCCCGCCTGAAAGCTCACGGATCTGGTTGTTACGTTTGTCCCAGAGCGAAAGCTGTCTGAGCACACGCTCAATCAGCGCATCATCCGGGCGTTTCCCGAAAAGACCGCGCGAAAACCGCACGGTGTTGATGACCCGTTCGAAAGGTTCAAGATTGATCTCCTGCGGCACCAGACCGATCATGGCCCGCGCGGCACGATAGTCACTCACCGTGTTATGCCCGCCCACATGAACGGTGCCCGACGTCGCCATTGTGATCCCGCAGGCCGTGGAAATCAGCGTTGTTTTCCCCGCGCCGTTGGGACCGAGCAGCGCCACGATCTCTCCCGCTTCGATCTGCAGATCAACGCCTTTAAGCGCCTCAAACCCGTCTGCATAGGATTTGCGCAGGTCTGAGATATCAAGAATAGGTGGCATACGGACCTCTGTTTTTCCGGCTCTGTTACGTATGCCGGAAACCGCCTGCGCAACAGAGCACAAATGCACAGATATCTGTCAGACTGTGCGCAACCCGGACAGTGGCTGGCTCAGGCCTTGCCGGTGATGCGCTTCAGCCAGCTCTTTTTCTCGGCTTCCGGTGCATCATCCGACGGTGCTTCATCAGACTTTGCCGGTCCTTCGAGCGTCTCCTGCAGATTGGCAAAAAACTGATCCGCCATCTTTTTGGCAAACCCGTCGATGATCCGGCTGCCCAGTTGCGCCAGTTTCCCGCCAACCCTGGCTTCGACGTCATAGCTGAGCTCGGTCCCGCCGTCTTTTGCGGTCATGCGTACCTCCGCACCGCCTTTAGCGAAACCGGCAGCACCGCCTTTGCCCTCGCCTGATATTTTCAGGGAGCTGTCCGGCACCATATCAGACAGGGTTACACTGCCCTTGAATGTCGCTTTGACCGGACCGACTTTCTGCACGACCGTGGCCTCGAACCCTTCTTCGGGCGATCCGCTCACGTCCTGCGCGCCCGGCACACAGGCCTCCAGCACCTCGGGCGTCAGCAGAGCGGCATAAACCTGTGCCGGTGTTGCGGCGATCTGGCGGGTGTCTGACATCTGCATGGGGGCCTCCTTTGCGCCGGTGTCCGGACAAAGCGTAACCCAAGCAACCGGGCCGTGCCATTCGATTTTGCCAATGTCGTATTCGGGCTCGACAGCACGCTGGCGGCTGATAGGTCTGGCCCATGGTCACGCTTCCCGAAAACCGCGCCGCAGCCGGCATTTTCTTTGTACTGGGCGGCGTGCTGGCTATTTCCTTCAACGACATGCTGATCAAACAGCTTTCCGGAGGGTATCCCCTGCACGAGCTGGTATTTATCCGGTCGTTCATCGGGATCATTCTGTCGCTGTTTCTGATCCGCATGGAAGGCGGCCTGCAGATCCTGCGCACCAGCCAGCCGATGCTCCATGCGCTGCGCGGCCTGCTGATCGTGATCGCAAATATGTGCTATTTTGCGGCGCTGGCGGCGATGCCCCTGGCCGATGCCACAGCACTCTTTTTTGCCGCACCGCTGATCATCACGCTGCTCTCCATACCAATGCTGGGCGAAAAAGTCGGGCCTTTGCGGCTTGCCGCTGTAACGATCGGCTTTGTCGGGGTGATTATCATGCAGCGTCCCTGGGCAAGCGCGGAAGAGTTACAGGTCTCCCGTCTGGTGCTGGTCTTACCGGTCATCGCGGCCCTCACCTATGCGTTAAACCAGCTGATGACACGCATGCTGGGGGTAAACAGCAAGGCATCGGCGATGTCGGTTTATGTGCAGCTGGCGTTTATCGTCGTCTCCTCAGGGTTTTTCCTGGTCGCGGGCGACGGACGCTATGCCGACGGGCTCGACAACCCGTCGCTGATCTTTCTGCTGCGGCCATGGGTCTGGCCCACGCCACAAGACTGGGTCTGGCTGGTTGCGATGGGGGCCAATGCGGCCATCATCGGGTATTGTCTGAGCCAGGCATACCGGATCGCCGATGCGGCCACCGTGGCGCCGTTTGAATATGTCGGGTTGCCGCTCGCCGTACTCTGGGGGTGGCTCATCTTCGGTGATCTGCCGGCACTGGAAGTCTGGATCGGGATCGCACTGATCCTCGGCTCGGGCCTTTTCGTGTTCCTGCGTGAACAGCACAAGGCCCGGGTGGTTGCCCGGGGCCCGGTGAAACGCAGATAACCGGTCAGTGCCCTGTCAGCACCAGCGTCTGCAACGGTAACAACAACGACTGGATGCGCAGACCTGCCGCGTGCACCAGCCCGACAGTATCCACCACGTGCATGCTCACCCGGGTCAGAAAACCCAGATCGGCATCAGGGTCCTCCAGTTCGGCGTGAAAGCTGGTATAGGCATTGGCCACGCAGCGGCTGCCGGGTGGGATATCATCCGTCTGGCCGGGATAGATCGGTTCCATAAAGACAGTGACCGAGCCCGCGGCGCCCTGGTTTTGCGGATCGACAAGCCGGTCAGAGGGGCGGATCTGTCCGGCGGCGATCACATCCTGGACACCCGTAATGACCATCGGAATGATCGTGAAAGGCTTGGATATACAGGTCATCTCGGCCACACCGCCGGGTTTCACCACCTGGGTGGAGATCTGCGAAAAGCCGGCCTGAAACCGGCCGCTGCCTGAGCCGCTCGGGACAAGAACACCCGCAGGCCTGAGAATGGGATTGACGATATCGCCCACCTGCAGCGCGAATTGTTCCACCACGGCGTCGGTGCCGGCGTAGACGGTCATTTTGTCCAGCTCGACCTCTGCCTGTTCCAGCGCGGCTTCGGCACTGGCCCGGCGGGCAGGAAGCAACACGGTGATATTGGCCTCAACCGCGTCGATGCCCGCGAAAGCCGCATCAAGTGCTCCCTGTCGCACATCGCGTTCGTTCTCAAGGATTTCGACATCCCGCTCAGATACCGCAGACGAGCCGCGTTCAAAGAGGCTTCTCTGACGTTCGAGATCATCCGTGGTCTGGGTCAGTGCGGCCTGGGCCTGATCGACGGCTGCCTCTGCGGCTGCACGGTCAGACTGCGCAAGAGCGAGCGATGCATCGACCTCCTCGATCTGGCGCATTGCGGTCTCAAGCGCTGCTTCCTGACGGGTGCTGTCTAGCCTGAAGATCCGATCTCCTGCAGAAACTTTGCTGTTGTTCTCAACATAAACCTCAGCGACCCGGCCCGCGGATTCCGACAGAATGGTCACAGTGCGGAAGTAAGACGACACGTTTTTGGTCTGCGGGTGATAATAAAAGACCACCGTAATCAGGCTGATCGTGAGCATCGCACAAAGCGTGATGCCCCAGCGCAGCTCATACCAGACGGTGAAAAAATTGATCTCCCGGCCCCATCTTTTATCCTGAAATTTCCGGCGCAGCAGGTAATCGGGCAGAATGGTCACAAGAGAGCAGATAATCAGTTCAAGCACGTCAGCGCTCCCGGTTCACGAGACTGTTCAGCGATTGCGCAATATTCTGCAGCGGTGTCACGATGTCAGGCGGCCGGAAAGCGGCCAGCACCAGCGCGCCGACCCAGAAGACGTTGTTATGTGTGAAAAGGGCCAGCATCGCGAGGATACTGATCAGCTGCAGCTGTGTGCTGTTGCCCTGATGGGCCATCTTTTCGGGCATCGCGTGCAGGGTGAAATAGGCAATTCCCAAGAGCAGGATGACCCCGACGACAAGAAAAATCATCACGGTAAACAGATGATCGCCTCCATCAGGGGTCGAGAAGAACGGCGGAAGGTGATGAGGTGCAAGTGGGTGGATATTTTCCGACATGACTGCCAAGGGCCCCCGTATGTTTTCTGACATGCCGCCACGCTACAGTTCCGGGCGTCGGTCCGCTATATCAAAATGCCGCGCACCGGCGGCTCAGCTGATGCGGACGACGACTTTTCCGGTGGCTTTGCGGGTGCGCAGCAGGTCAAGGGCGGCATTGGCCTCCTCCAGCGGCAGCACGTGGCTGACGTGCGGATGGATGCGGCCCTCAACGTACCAGGCGATCAGTTCACGAAAACTGTCGGTCAGCACGGTTGGGTTAACCCTTGTGTATCCGCCCCAGTAAAAACCGATCACCGTGAGGTTTTTGACGAGCAGGTGATTTGCGGGGATTTGTGGCACCTCGCCCGAGGCAAAGCCCAGCGGTATAAGCCGCGCCTCAGGATTACAAGCCCGCAGAGCCGCCCGGAACTGATCGCCGCCGATCGGATCGTAAACGACATCGGCCCCGCCGAGCCCTTTGACCACCTCGCGGATATCATCGGTTTCTGAGTTGATGAGGTGATCTGCGCCGGCCTGCTTTGCCACCTGCAGCTTTTCCGGTCCACGGGCCACGGCGACAACCTCTGCGCCCATCAGCTTTCCAAGCTCCACAGCTGTCAGCCCCACACCGCCAGAGGCCCCCAGCACCAGAAGCCGTTCTCCCGGTTTCAGACCCGCCTTATAAGACAGCGCGACATGGCTGGTGCCATAGGCGATCAGAAAGGCCGCAGCATGTTCATCGGTCATTTCGTCCGGCACGGGCACGCAGACATTCGCAGGGATAGCCGCGTAATCGGCCAGCGCGTCAAACCCGCAATAGGCCGCGACCCGCTGCCCGGGCACAAGATCTGTGACGCCGTCACCCACCGTGGTGACAGTGCCGCACAGCTCCATACCCAGCGTGAACGGCAGCTGCGGTTTTTCCTGATAGGTGCCTTTGATGATCAGCAGATCACCGAAGTTCAGCCCGCAGGTGTGAACTCTGACCACCACCTGTCCGGGGGCCGCCTGTGGCTCCGGAATATCTTCAAGGGTCAGCGGCTGTCCGAGTTCTGTCACCTGCATCGCGCGCATGGGGTTCTCCTTCTCTGACCGGCCCGGTGCGATGTGGCCAGAGCAGGCGCGGGAAGGCAAGGGGCGACGCCCCGGAAAGTGCGCATCAAAAGACTTCTGTTACACAAACAGAAGAGTATGGTGCAGACGACCTGCCTGATGGAGAGCCGGGGTGGAATTTACACGGTACGGAATTTATTACACAGCCCCCGGGGGCGCTTTTGCGCGCGCGGGGGCGACCTGGCTGGGCTGGGATATCGCAACCGGAGAACGCGTCGGCGCGCCAGATGAGGACATTATCGGGCGGCCGCGCCGGTATGGCTTTCACGGCACGATCAAACCGCCGTTCCGCCTTGCCGCGCAAAATGATGCGCAGGCCCTGAAAACGGCGCTGACAGATCTCTGCGCGACGCTGAGCCCGGCCACCACAGAGGCGCTGGAGATCAGCCGTCTCGGACGGTTCCTCGCGCTTACACCCGCCGGTGACATAAAGGATCTGGCGCGGCTGGCAGCCCGTGTGGTCCGGGACCTGGACCGGTTTCGTGCACCACCCACGGCTCAGGAGCTTGAAAAACGGCGCAGATCGCGGCTGTCACCGCAGCAGGAGGCCAACCTTGGCCGCTGGGGGTATCCTTACGTGATGGAGGAGTTCCGGTTTCATATGACGCTGACCGGCCCGCTTAAAGAGCCGCTGCTTGCGCAGACCCGCACAGCGGCTGAAGTACATTTCGAAGGTGTTTGTCCGGATCCCTTCACGGTGGACAGTCTGACACTGGCCGGCGAGGACACGTCCGGACTGTTCCATGAAATCCTGCGCTGCCCGCTCGGCGGGAGAGACTGACGCCTGACATAAAAGTCAGATAAAGCCGATAAGTTCCAGAGCCTTGCGAGCCTCGTTCTGCTGTTTCGGAGTGCCGTCCAGCATATCCTGGTTCAGGTGCGCCACCAGAGTACTGAGAGTGCGGTCTTTAACGCATCTGCCGATGAACGGCGGCACGTCGGCCGGCTTGATCGACAGGATGTATTGTGACGCCTGTGTTTCGAAAACCTGTTGGTGTTTCATGCGGCCCCCCGGCATTTTCCGAATCGAATAAACGGTATCCGGCGGAGCCGGGGCATGTCACGGATTCGTTAAGAGTTGTCCACAGGGGCGCGTCGCCGGCGGCTGATCCGCTCATAAACTGATCGAAATGATGCCGTTTTTTTCAGCGGCCCGTGACTGGCAGAGGATCATACTGTCCTGCCGCTGAGCGCGGGAGAGGACGAAATCGCGGTGCTCTACTTTTCCTGCCCTCACTCCGCAGCGGCAGACGCCACACAGGCCGTCGCTGCATTTAAGATCCACGGGCACGCCGTTTTCGATCAGCACATCAGCAGCCGTTTTATCAGCGGCAACATCCAGAACGCGTCCGTCCGGAAGTTGCAGCCGGAATGGATGGTTTTCATATTCCGGCACTTCAGGGACGGCAAAATACTCAAGATGCACCGCATCATCAGGGAAGCCCGCAGCGCGAGGCGCACTGGTAACAGCGGCCATGTACGCATCCGGCCCGCAGGTATATATGTGCTGCCCGGGTTCATGCGCACCCGTGAGCGCCGCAAAATCGGCCCGCGTGCCCTCGTCTGAAACGAAAAGGCGCACGCGGTCCGCCCAGGGAACGCGGGAGAGGTCATCAATGAATGCGCCCGCCGCCCTGTCCGGCACTGAATAATTCAGGGTGAAGGGCTTTTGTGCGCGGTGAAGCGCATGCGCCATGGCAACCATCGGCGTGACCCCGATCCCTCCGCCGAACAACAGATGCCCGGTCGCCTCCGCGATCAGCGGAAAGTGGTTGATCGGGCGGGAAACGAACACCCGCCGGCCCGGTGTGAATATGCGATGCAGCAAAGCGGAGCCGCCGCGCCCGGCGTCTTCACGCAGCACCGCGATTTCATAGCGTGAGCGGTCAGCAGGGTCGCCACACATCGAATACTGGCGCAGTTTGTCAGGCGAGATCACGACATCCAGATGCGCACCGGCCTCCCATTGTGGCAGATCCGCGCCGTCCGGATCCTCGAAAACACAACGCAGAACGCGATCCGACAGGGTATCGACTGCTGTCAGGGTCAGGTGCAGCACAGGGCTGTCGGTATCGTTGGTATACTGGTGATCCCAGGGGCCTGTTTCGCCGGCGGCCCGCCTTGTCCTGTAGGTCTTTGCCGGGATCATCTGCCCGTAGGCGTCTATTCCGGCTTCCCGGTCCATCGGGAAGGGATAAGGCCAGGGATGCGGCGCCAGAGGTGCGGGATAGACGGCCAGCGTCTGGTCTTCGTATTTCAGATTGAGCCCGGGCTGCAGCGCCCGCGCGTTCACCGGATTGCGAGCTGGCTGATAGCTGCCGTTATCGGTCAGCTCAATGTCCCACCACCATTTCTTTACCGGATTTAGCCCGCCGCGCCCCAGCCTGTCATCGAGTCTGGCGAGCACCGGGGCAGCACCTGGCAGGTTCATCGCAGCCCAGCGAAAGGGTTTTTCGGCAAAGAGCCCCTCAAGGTTCCACGGGCAGGTCTTCATGCAGCGACCGCACATCGCACCGCCTGGCGTGGTGATCCGGTATGTTGCGCATTTCTGGCTGTCGGATTTCCAGATCTCATAGCCGTTGAACATCAGTTTCGGCCCGGCGGTGATTGCGCCAGAGGGGCATTCACGCGCGCATTTGTTGCAGCTTTCGCAAAACCGCTGCAGTCCGAAATCGATGGGTTTGTCGTGTGCGACCGGCATATCTGTGGTGACCACGCCCGATTTCAGGCGCGGCCCGAGAAAGGGGTTCAGGATGACCTCGCCGATGCGACTGACCTCGCCAAGTCCGGAGAGGAGCAGCAGCGGGGGCTGCAACACTTCTCCGTCCATGACCGTGTGCGCTTTGGCACTGTAACCGAGGTTGCGCAGATGCTGTGCGATCACACCGCCCAGCAGCGAAAACCGCAGATAGGCACGCATGGATTGCGCCACGCTGATCCAGTCGTCGCCACTTGCCCCCTCCATCGTTTCATAGCCCTGATCGACGATCATGCTGATCGCCTGATCATGGGGCGGCTCGATCACCGCACCTGTGGCGTCATGGCTGTACCAGGTCCAGTCAGGACAGCCACTGATGCCCACAGCGTCGATGCCCAGATAGTAGCAGGCGGCCTTGATATTCTCCGCATTCCGGCGGGCATCGGTCCGGGGCGGTGCTTCCGCCTTCGGGCCGTCCTGCAACAACACAAAAGCACCAAGCATGCGCCGCTGCGCCATCGACGGGGCGGCTTTGCGCGCGTAATGCCCGCCGGCGGCGGCCTCCTGACTGGTTTTGCCCATATCGCCGAACTGGGCGCGGGCGAACATATCTGTGCGTTTAGGCACCCTGGCGACGCGTGCCGCGTCAATATAGGTCGTGGGGCCCTCTACGCGTTTCAGGGTCTCAAAGGGATGCGGACCATCAACAAAATCGCGCCGGGCAAAGGGATCGCGGTTGCGCGACGAGGTGCCGGTGCCGAATCCCGTAGCCCATGCCAGCCGGTCCCGCAAAGACGGCACCTGCTTTGCCATTGGCGCGAGTGGTGCGTCTTCCTCAAGCGGCATTGTAGTTGTTACTGCGGCGACACCAAAGCGCTCCCCGATCAGCGGGTTGACCAGAACATCTCCCTCGACCACCGCCAGCCCGGCAGCCACCGTTGCCTGATTAAGGTCGATATCGGTGCTGGTCAGGGTATGGGCTTTGGCGTCCCAGCCGAGCAGCCGGATGTAATTGGCAATCACAACCGCGGTCTCGGAGGCTCGCAGACAAGCGCTGTGATGTCCTGCGTCACGGATCCAGTCCGTGCCCCGCTCACCGGGACGCAGCTCGCGCGGCAGTTCATAAAGATAAACGATAACGCGGGTATGATCTGCGATGGTGGCGGGCGGGGCCTGCATGCTGTCGCGCAGATCGGCCATGATGATGTCGATACCGGAGGCCAGGGTCTTTGTTTGCCGCGTGCTGAGACCGGCAGCGAGCCGGTCGATATCCGGGTTGCGCCGCGGCTGATCGAGCAGGGCCGAGGCAGGCAGCGGCCCGATGCCCGCCATCGAAGCATCGTTAAAATAACCAAATGATTTGAGATGCCGCGCCCGCTCGCCGGTATTCTCCGGACAGCCCGCGCGGGCGTTATTGACCATGCCGTCGCGGATCGCATCCATCGTTGCCTGATAATCGGCCATCGCATTAACGATTGATGCGGGCTCCTCCGGCCTGCGAAAGGTGATCTTTCGCATCGGCGGCACGGCGGCATAATCGGGAGCCGGCCCGCGCGCCAGCCGTTCCAGCGGATAGGGGCCCAGATGGGGCGCCCGGTCAGCACTGGAGAATAACCTCCCCGACATCAGCTCAGCTTTCTGCTCCGGACCCACAGCGGGTCTGTGCCGCTCCAGGTCCCTTCATGAGCGTCAGATTTTGGCAAAATCTGCCCGGAAAAACAATCCGTCCCGGGCCGGTATGACGCGCCGACAGGCTCCGCGCGGAACCATATGTGTTCAGGCGTCTTCCAAAATCAGATCCGACGCCTTTTCACCGATCATAATCGCCGGCGCATTGGTATTGCCCGACACGATTTCGGGCATGATCGAACAATCGGCGACACGCAGACCCCTGATGCCATGCACCCGCAATCTGTCATCGACAACCGCATCGGCATCGCTGCCCATTTTGCAGGTGCCCGTGGGGTGGTAAATTGATGCTGTGTTGTTGCGGGCCCAGTCGAGCGTGGCGTCATAGTCGTTTATATCGAGACTTGCGTGCGGCCGGTATTCCTCCGAGATTTTGGAGGTCAGCGGCGCGTGTCGAGCGATGGTCCGCGCTATATTGACACCTGCCACAATCGTCCGGCAATCGGTTTCGGTGGAGAGATAATTCGGGATGATCTTCGGATATTCCCTCGGCTCGGACGAACTCAGGCGGATTTCGCCTTTGCTTTCCGGACGCAGCTGGCACACAGACATCGTGAAGGCCGAGAACTTGTCGGCACCTTTTCCCGGGTTTTCCGCCGAGAGCGGCTGTACATGAAACTGAATGTCCGGCGTTTCCAGATCATCGCGGGTCTTCAGAAAACCGGTGGCGAGGCTCGCAGCCATCGTCATGGGCCCCGCACGGAACATCAGATATTTCAGCCCGATCTTTGCCTGACCCATCAGTGTCGAGACTTCGTCATTCAGGGTCGGCTCATTGCATTTGTAAACCAGGCGCGCCTGCAGGTGATCCTGCATGTTTTTGCCCACACCGCGCAGGTTTTTTTTCACCTCGATCCCGTGCTCTGCGAGCTGTTCTGCCTCACCGACGCCGGACAGCATCAGCAGTTGCGGCGAGTTGATGGCCCCACCGCACAACACGATCTCTTTGCGCGCGCTGATGCTGACCTGCCGTCCGCTGCGATCCCGGTATGTTACGCCGGTGGCGCGGTTATCCGTTATGTCGACTTTGTCGACCTGGGCGTGCGTGATAATCTGCAGGTTGGTCCGTTTGCGCGCCGGGTTGAGATAGGCCACCGCAGAGCTGCACCGCCGGCCATTGCGCGAGGTCAGCTGGAAAAAGCCCACCCCTTCCTGATCGGCGCCGTTGTAGTCGGGGTTGAACGGATAGCCCGCCGCCTGTGCGGCTGCCACCCAGGCATCGGTAATCGGGCGCTGAATGCGCATGTTTGAAACCGACAGCGGCCCCTGATCGCCGTGGAATTCATCGGCCCCGCGTTCGTTGTTTTCGGCACGGCGAAAAAGCGGCAGGACCTCGTCCCAGCCCCAGCCACGGTTGCCCATCTGCTGCCAGCGGTCGTAATCCTGCGGCTGCCCGCGAACATAGAGCAGCCCGTTGAGTGAAGAAGACCCGCCCAGAACCTTGCCGCGCGGCCATTCGATAGAGCGGCCGTTCAGCCCCGGATCGGGCTCGGTTTTGTAACACCAGTCGACAGACGGGTTGTGAATCGTCTTGAAGTAACCGACCGGAATATGGATCCAGGGATTGATGTCGCGACCGCCTGCTTCCAGCAGAATCACGCTGTTTGAGCTGTCCGCACTAAGGCGGTTTGCCAGCACACATCCGGCCGAGCCGGCCCCGATTACAATAAAATCCGCTTCCACGAGAGCGCCCCCTATGTAGTATGAAAAAAACTCTAGGCAAAAACCTAAAGTCATACTAGTGTTTTTGGGACAAAATGTCTCAATAATACACGTTCAGGGAGGAACGCATGAAAACATCAAACAATATTAACGGCATATCGCGCCGCGACCTATTCAGGGTTGCCGGGCGGTACGGTCTGAGCTCCACGCTCCTCGCAGCGGGGACGTTTGGCGGCGCAATGAGCGTTGCAAATCTCGCCAAAGCTGCTGAATCCACTTATGAGAAACGTTTTGCGAAAGAAGCCAAGCATACACTGAAGTTCGGCGCATCCGGCTTTAACGCACGCAACCTGCTGATCGAACGTGCCGGCGCTCTGGAATTCGCTCGTGATCTCGAAAGCCGTACCGACGGCGAGATTCGCGTTGAATTCATCGGGGACAACCAGATCTGTGGCCAGACATCCTGCGTTGAGAAAACCCAGCAGGGCATCGTCGACATCTATGCGGCCTCCACACAGAACTCGGCCGGTGGCGCCCCCTATCTGAACGTTCTTGACTATGCGTATATGTTCCGTAACCGCGCGGATCAGTACCACTTCCTTTATTCACCGGCATCCATGGCGCTGCTGCGCGAGCCCTATGAAAAACGTCACGGCCTGAAATTCCTCTTCAGCCACGCGGAACTCCGCGGCATCCAGCTCGGTCTGAACTTTGCCGACAAGCCGACCGTGACCTCCATCGACGAACTGGCAGGCACGAAAAACCGTGTCACGGGCACACAGCTTGGCCGGATCGCCATGGAAGCGCTCAACCTCAACCCGGTTCCGGTTGCCTGGGAAGAAACCCTTGATGGTCTCAAGCAGGGCCTCATCGACGGTGCGGAAACATGGGCCTCTGCGGTTGCCTATGCGAATATGGCACCGGTTGTCTCGCAGTCCGTTCACCTGAACTTCTTCTGCGGCACCGAGCATACGGCAATGTCGGCGTCTGTCTTTGACGGTCTTGGTGGCGAACTGCAGGATGCTGTGATGGAATCTTCCTATCTGGCACAGGTCCATGTTCAGGCGGCGAACGAGGTTGCGCTTATCAACACCGTTGGTCAGTCCGATCCTCAGCTTCCGAACACAATTTTTGCCCAGAATGACGTGCGCAACGCGTTCCTGTCTGAGGCTGAGATTAAGAAAGCCGAAGAGATGTGCTCGCCTGAGTTCCAGCCACAGCTCTGGGAAGACTGGCGCGAGCGGCTCAACGGCTGGTCCGGTGGCCGCGATACATATCAGGCCATCTATGACGCGGTCCGCCCGATCCCTGGCGACACCCTGCCTGAGAACGTTGAGCCCCGCCGGTGGTGGAAAGCCTGACACAGGCGGTAGCCTGAGAAGAGAAAGGGTCGACCTGAAGAGGAGTTCGGGTCGGCCCTGTTTATCTCAAAACCCCGTTTTCTAGCAGTGGGGTTCTCAAAATGAGGGGGAGGTCAGTATGTCGGCATTTACTGAAGTCGCGGCCATCGTTTCTGCAATTTTCTCGGGCAGCGCCTGGGAAATGCGAAGTGCGTTCGATGCCGAAGGCATGTGGTTGTTCTGTTTTGTGTTTACGCTCGTCGGGGGGTATCTGGCGCATCTGTTTTACAAATATGTGCCCTTCGCGGAAAAGCATCTGGAGCGCGGAATATCCGTCACGATGTATCTCATTATCGCGGCCATCATCTGTTGGGGCGTAATCGACCGGTTTGTGTTCTCAAGCCAGTGGTCCGGATCGACAACAATCCCACCATTCCTCTTTATGGTCATGGCCTGGTTTGCATGTTCCTATAACGTCAAACTGCGCACACACCTGAGCTTCAGCGAATTCCGGGCGAAAATGCCGCCAGCGGGCCAGCTGGCGACACTCACGCTGGACGCGGCGCTCTGGCTGGGCTTTTGCTGGATCGCCATCACAACATCGCTGCGTTTCACGGCGCTCTCCGCAGACAATTTCCAACTGGTCGACGGTGTCGATGATGTCATGAAGTGGTGGTTCTATCTCACCGTTCCGGCTGCATTCACCCTGATGTCCGGTCGCGTGATCGGCAACTGGCTGGAAGACTGGAACAACTACCGTTCAGGCCACCAGATCATTCAACAAGCAGTTATCGGCGGAGATGTATAATGTCTGACGGATCCTGGATTACACTTATTTCGATTGCCGTGACCATGCTCTTCATGCTCGGCACGCCGGTTCTGCTGGTTATCTTTTACTGGGTGATCGGATGCAGCTTTGTCATCGATCTGCCCCTCTCCAATACCGGCAATGAACTGATAAACGTCTTCAGCAAGGGCTTTGCCCTGCTGGCCATGCCCCTCTTCATTCTGACGGGAGACCTGATCAACCAGTCAGGTATCGCCCGGCGATTGTCGAACTTTGCCTATTCCTGTCTGGGGTGGCTCCGCGGCGGCCTTGCGATGGCATCCATCGCAGCCTGCGGGCTTTTCGCGGCGATCTCCGGCTCGAACTCGGCCACAACGGCGACCATCGGCTCGATGCTTCACCCTGAAATGGTGAAAGGCAATTACGACGAACGCTTCTCGGCAGCGACGGCCGCTGCGGGCGGTACGGTCGGCATTATCATTCCGCCGTCGATCATCTTCATTGTCTACGGCTTCCTGATGAACCTGCCGATTTCAGAGCTGTTCATTGCGGGTATCGTGCCCGGGACGCTGATGGTCATCGCCATGATGACGGTCGCCTTCATTGTCTGCACCATCAACGGCTGGGGCATTCTGATCGCACTGTCGTTCCAGCGGGTGGTTAAAACTGCTTTTGGTGCGTGGCTCGGGTTCTTCGCCATCGGCCTCGTGCTCTGGGGCATCTACACCGGTAAGTTCTCGCCGACCGAGGCTGCGGGCATCACCGTGGGGTTCTGTGTGTTTGTCGGGCTGCTCTGCTATCCCCTGAACAAAATGATGGGCAGCGGCAAAGACGTACCTGTGGAAGATCAGAGCTTTATGTCGATGTTTGTCGTCGAAGGCTTCACCCTGCCAAGCGTTCCTTCCATCGTGTCACGCTCTGCTCAGATCACCGGCATTCTTGTGCCGCTGATTGCAGTATCGGTTGCGATGCAGCAGGTGCTGTCGTCGCTGGGAGCGAAAGAGTATATCGGTGATTTTGTCACCGGTATGGGCGGATACTATGCGGTGCTCTTTACGGCCATGGCCATCGTGTTTGTCACCGGCATGATCCTTGAGTCGCTGCCTGTAACGATCATCCTCGCTCCCATTCTGGCGCCGATTGCGGTGTCGGTCGGTGTGGATCCGATCCACTTTGCGGTGGTCTTCCTTGTGGGTGCATCCATCGGCTTTATCACGCCGCCATACGGTCTGAACCTTTACGTGGCGTCGGGTGTGACGGGGGTGCCTTACTTCCGGTTGCTCAGGTATTCTACAATGTACCTCGTCGCGCTTATGGCCACGTGGATTCTTGTAGCACTGACACCTGATCTGGCGCTTATGCTGCTGCCTGAAACATAAGGTAAATACCCATGGCAGACGACCTCACTTCACCAGACAAGCAAACCCAGATTCCAACGAACCTGAGACTGCTGATCCTGTTGGAGGAGGTCGTCAAAGCAGGCGTGCCTGTCACGCCTTCGGTCATCAAAGACGTAATCAATCTGCCGAAACCCACATTGCACCGGCTCTTCAACACCGCCGAAGCAGAGGGGTTTCTGCAGCGCGACATTGATGGACGCTCCTACAGCCCCGGACCACGGTTGCGCCAGATCGCCGTTCACACGATCTCCTCGCAGCGCGTGCGGTCATTGCGGCTCATTATCCTGCGCAGCGTTGCGGCCGAAATCGGAGAGACCTGTAATATCGCTATGCCCGACCGGGAGGGGATGACATATCTCGACCGGGTAGAGACACACTGGCCGCTGCGCATCCAGCTGCCTGTGGGGACACAGGTCCCGTTTCACTGTACGGCCAGCGGCAAGATGTTCCTCTCGTCCCTGCGCCCGGCCTATTTCAGCCGCTATCTTGAGAGTGCCGCTCTTGAGGCACACGGCCCCGGCACAATCACAGACAAGGCTGCATTGCGGGACGAAATCGAAATGACCCGAAAACGCGGGTACTCGACGGATAATCAGGAATTTATGGAGGACATGGCGGCGGTCGCGGTACCGATCGTTGATGGCCAGAAACGCCTGATGACCACGCTGTCAGTGCACGCGCCGATCCAGCGACACTCCCTTGAAGGCCTGATCGGCCACATTGATATCCTGAAATCCGGCGCTGAAAAGCTCGCCGAGCAGATCCGCTCCTGACCCGGCGCCTTGCCCGCAACAGGCGCGTAAACCGGATCACATATGTACCCTTCTTCGGTATTTTCACATGGCGCTGGCCTGAGCGGATAAACTGAGCAACCACGGGCTGTTACAGTTGTCAGCGACCGGCAGGTGCCGCGCCTGCTTATGCAGACAGACGCGGCATATGCGCAGCGTCCCGCCGACCCCGGGCCTGAGTTGAGTCCATGCGGCATCATCTGACGAAAGCCGCACATGCAGGCGTTGACTTCCCGCACGCAACGCACAGACTGCACGCAGAAACGGGGGCACGGCAATGAAGAAAGAAAAAAAGCAGAATAAGGAGGCTGTGCGCCGACGCTTTTTGAAACGCATGCCCAAGGGGGGCCTCGTTGTTGAGATCGGCGTATGGCGAGGGGACTTCTCCGGCACGCTCCTTGAATTTCTGGAACCGGATTGTCTTGTGCTGATCGACCCCTGGGAGCACATCGTCGAGGACAGCCACAGCGAAGCCCTTGCCGCCCGGGCCGGCGCCGAGAAGATGGATCGTATCCACAAGCGCGTCTCCAAAGCCTTTGCCAAAGAAATTAAAGCCGGAACGGTGCGGATCGTGCGCGATTACTCGGTGCCTGCACTGACGGATTTTGAAGATGAAAGCATCTCATTCGCCTATGTTGACGGTGATCATTCCTACGAAGGTGTGCGCGCAGATCTGGAAGCCCTTTTTCCGAAAATGAAGCCCGGCGGTCTGATTGGTTTCGACGACTATCATCGTCGCGGCTGGTGGGGGGATGGCGTGCTGGCTGCGGTTCACGAGTTTATCGGCAGCCGTCCCAGAAGCCTGCGCGTGCGCGCCGTCGAGGGTGCGCAGATCGCCATCGAAAAAATCGC